>JBMSQQ010000015.1:0-46077 GCA_049423385.1 Silvanigrellaceae bacterium
GGCTTTAATTTCCTTTTGTTTTTGTGTTTGGTGTTGAGAAAAAAAGACTTCCGCACGAGCGCAGCATGGAGACTCCGCAAGGCGTTGAGGAAGAGAGAAGACTGTTTTACGTGGCACTGACACGCGCGCAAAAGTTCCTCTTTCTCAGTCATTGTGGTTTTCGCGCTCGCGGAAATCGGTCTGCACGCGGTTCAGACGTGGAACCATCCCGTTTTCTATCTGAAGTTCCCGATGGAAATCTACTTGTCAGCGAGACCGATCCCGAGGGCGAAGAAGCACTTCGTCTGGAAGCCGCCAAGCGTCTCTTTGAATTGTTCAGGTAGTGCTGTGAATATTGTGGCTGGATTTCGAAAGTTTTTTTCGCTGTTCGGCAAAGGGTTTCTCGTTTTATTTCTGTTTGTTTTTTTTGCAGGATTTTTGTTCTGGCTCGGTACCTTGCGCGGAGAAGATTATTACCTTCGCAAGGCTTTTCAAAACAATGCTGCATTCAGCCTGTGGCTTCGCCCGAAGATTCAAAATGTATTCGAGCTGAAAGACGGTTTGACTCAGGTCACGCTCTCGGGTTGGTTGAATCCAAACCGCGTGGAACAAGCATTCGCTCACTTTGACAAATGGATCCAGGAATACAATCTGCTCCTTGATGAGACTGCCGAATCTGCAGAGAACGATGCCCATGTTCTTCCACCTTTTCCTTTGCCACCAACTTTTGAAGATGACTCCGAGGGCGAAAGTGTCCCGGAGGTGGATCCTTACGACACTGCACTCGCAGACTTGCTTGGTGATTTCTGGAGCTCTGGCTTTGTAACCTTGCTTGGATCAGCGCATTTGAATGTCCCGATCATTGCAAAGCCTGTATCTGGCTGGATGGTGGCATTGGCACATTCGCGCTTTTCTTCAATGGTGCTGGAAGCTATTGTCGAAGGTCTTCCGCTCCGAGCCGATCGAGGTGACATTCCGAGCTGGTTGCAAAGCGTTCCATTTGCACAGGTGGACAACGATCCCGGTGAAAGCCTGGTCCATGAAATGGCAATCGACCTCGGAGGTCGCGAAATAGGCGAGCTTTTTGCGCGTCTCTGTGAGCTTGAGAATCTTTCCGAAAGATACTGCGAGTCTGAGGGGCAAGGGGAAAATCCGTTGCTGCCGATCTTCGCTGCGAGTGAACAATTCAAGCTTCAACTGATGGTTTATTGGTCGTTGCGCGGACAGCATTTTGTCTGGTCAAACCAAAAAGAATGCTTGTTGAGCGCGATTTCCGGGGCACGGTACGAGGAGTCAATGTGTGGTGGGCGTGTTTCGCGCAACACCAGATTGAATTTTCGCGACTCGAGACAATTGATCGGCTTCAAGGGAGCAGTGCCGGGTGGTCAAAATCAAGGTGCCGGCATGTGGCTCAATCAGTCGGAATTGAAAAACTCGGTGGAAAAGACAGTCGATTTGTTGGAGCATCAGGAAATTGAAGGCGCTTCCTGGTTGCAGGACTATTTTCACACGGCGCGCGGTGAAAACGGAAAGCGTGAACTTTTGGGTATGTTTCAAGAATGGCAACAAACCTGGCCCCTATGGGGCGCTGAAATCGGCTATACCGACTCGCAATCGGGTCGATTGTTGACCTATGCACGTACGCCCGTTCGCCCTGGGTCTGAGGATGTTTTGGATCCACCTGCCGCGCTTTTCCAATTTGAATTTCTGAATGGCATAATGGGGGCCTGGATTGGGCTCCCGCGTGCAACCGTGAGATTGTCGAAATCGATTCCTTGGCAACAAGTCCGGGACTTTTGGCGAGCCGAGTCGGTCTATCAAATGGGTTGGAGTGATCAGCGATGAAGTTATACAGCCTTGAAGGAAACAGTCAGAAGCTGGACGGCGGTGCAATGTATGGAAATGCACCGAGAGCAATGTGGGAAAAGTGGTCCGCTCCTGATCATCTGAACCGGATTGCGTTGGCCTGCAGAAGTTTGCTGGTGGTGACGGATGAAGGTCAAAAAATACTTTTTGAAGCTGGAATTGGTGCTTTCTTCGAACCGAAGTTGCGTGAACGATTCGGTGTACAGGAAAGTGATCACGTCCTGGTCAAAAGCCTGGCTACCTTGGGATTGTCCCCTTCCGATATCGACGATGTGGTTTTGTCTCATCTTCACTTCGATCACGCGGGTGGCATCCTGAGTCGATATGAAGATGGCCCACTTCGAGTTCTTTTCGATCGTGCCCGGTTTCATGTGTCCCGGAGGAACTGGGAGCGTTCAAATGCCCCCCACTCACGCGACAGGGCTTCTTTTGTTCCGGAGCTCAATCGACTTCTTCTTGAGAGCGGGAAGTTGATCCTTGTTGATGAAGCGCCTGACCGTTCGATTGCCGACATCGTGAAGTTTCACTTCTCGGATGGACACACTCCAGGATTGATGATGTCGGAAATCAAAACCAATGGAGGTCCTTTGGTTTTCACCTCTGATCTGATTCCCGGGGCGCCCTGGGTGCATGTGCCCATTTCAATGGGCTACGATCGGTATCCGGAGTTGGTGATCGATGAAAAAAGGCGTCTCCTCGAAAATCTGACTCCGCGCGGTGGGATGCTTTTTTTCACTCATGACCCCAAGGATTGTTGTGGAGTTTTGAATATTGATGGTCAAGGTCGTTATTCGACGCGACCTTTGGATTTGATGAAGCTTCATTAAGTTCGTGCACCATTTGTTTGACCCAATGGGCATATCGCGCGAGATCGACGAATTTTACCAATCCCTTTTCGCAGTTTGCCTGCACGACAATTCCTAAAAGTCGACGATGAGGACTTTGAAAATCCCACACGGGAGCGCCCGAGTCTCCCGGGCATGCTGCCGGAGTGCCGGGACTTGAGGCGGTGGCTTCAAATTTTCCTTCACGAATCAAATTCGACCGCACGTTCACGGGTGACCATGCCTTCTGTGATTCCAGAAGTTTTTCGGGTTCCGTCATTTTCAGTCGACCTGGGCTGAATCCAAGAATCCAAAGTCTGCCGATGGAGGGATCAATGTTGATCCTGAACGAAGGCTCAGGGCGGTCGGAGCCCGGTGCTTCTTGTAAGGCATTTTCGGTTTCGAGAATGGCAACGTCGAAATCTTCACGGTTTGCCTGTGGCAAGGTTTTATATTGAGGGTGAATGAGCCAGCGACTGACCCTGAATGTTTTCGAGGGATGTTTGTGTCCTCTCGACATAATCGAGAAAGATCTGGTCTGGATGAATTTTGCTGATTGTGCTGCCAGGCAATGCGCGGCAGTCAAGATGATTTTCGAGTCTATTGGCACTCCGCTGCAAATCACTTGAGAAGAGTCGTCTGTTGTCTGAAGGATCGCGACAGCAGTTGGCAATGTTTGCAATGGTGTTTGTGGCATGGCAAAGAGCGGCAGCATGAAATGACCCGGACGAAGAGTATTTTGATGAATGCAATACTCTTGTTTTGTCGGCTGATTTTCAAACACCGTTCTGTTCAGGAAACAAAAAAACCACCCCGACAGGGGTGGTTTTCAAAATTGGTTCACAGCCCCTCTCAACGAGGGAAAGGCGAATCCGGAATTACTTCTTGCGAGCTGGAGCCTTCTTTGCAGCAGTTGCCTTCTTCTTGATGCCAACTGCTTCCTTGAGGGACTTGGCAGCGCGGAAAGCAACTTTCTTGGAAGCAGGGATGCGAATTTCTTCGCCAGTTTGTGGGTTGCGGCCCTTGCGAGCTGCGCGCTCTTTGACCTGGATGATGCCAACTTTGTCGAGACGGATCTTCGATTGATGGCTGACGAGCTCGGACTCGATTTCAGCGAGGAACTCAACGATCAGTTCCTTCGTGACTTTCTTTGGGAGTTCGTCGTGCTTGCTGGCAACAGCGGAAATGAGTTGACTGGTGGAAACGGTCGTTACCTTTTTCATGTGCAGTGTTCCTTTCTTGAAAACCTGAAATGACCTTACAGTGCCTGTTTCAAACTGACAAGATCCTCACGCAAGAAAAAGCAAAAAAAAAACAGCGACACGAAAATCTGAATGAGTCAACTGCCCCAAGGGTAAAATGTCGAACTCGATTCGTTGCTCCGAGCTTGGTACACTCTCCCAACGCCGATGCGACGGCTCTCAAACTGTGTTGAAAAAGGCAAGAAACCTATGACAATTCCGAATTTTCCTGCACGACCCGTGGTCTGTAGAAACCTGGTGGGTGGCGTCTGGCAAGACAGTGGAAGCTTGCCGACACGCGACATCATGAGCCCTTACAATGGTCAATTGGTCGGAAAGGTTCCGATGTCTTCCGCGCAGGAAGTCAACCAGACAATCGTTTCGGCACATCAAGCCTGGTTGAATTGGCGCAGGACACCCTTGCGGACACGCTCAGAAATCCTGATGAAGTTCAGGAATCTTGTTCTGGAGAACATGTCCCGTCTGGTGGATTCCGTTTCCGTGGAGTCCGGCAAAACCCGTATCGAGGCAGAAGCGGGCTTGCAAAAAGGAATTGAGATTATCGACTTTGCGGTGAGCCTGCCGAATTCGGAAAACTTGGCTGCAGCTGAAGTGAGTCAAGGAGTCACTTGTCAATTCAGGCGAGAATCATTGGGCGTCGTGGTCGGGATCACGCCGTTCAATTTTCCTGCCATGGTTCCCTTGTGGATGATTCCTCTGGCTTTGGTTGTCGGCAATTCTTTTGTTTTGAAACCGTCTGAAAAAGTGCCCATGACGCCGCAGATTCTTGGTGAGTTGTTGATTCAGGCCGGACTCCCGGCTGGGGTGTTTTCAATTATAAATGGCGGAGCCGACGTGGTGGACGCCCTGTTGGCTCATGATGATGTGAAAGCCATCGGGTTTGTTGGATCCACCTCTGTGGCTTCCCGGATCTATAAAAAGGGTTCGGCCTCCGGAAAGCGGGTGCTGGCTTTGGGCGGGGCAAAAAACCACATCATCGTCACATCAGACTGTGAGCCGGAATCAACCGCACGTGGAATTCTTTCGTCGTTCACGGGTTGTGCTGGTCAACGCTGCATGGCTGCCAGTGTTCTTGTTGCCGTCGGTCAGGTTGACCATGTTCTTGCCAGGGTTGTCGAACTTGCGAAGGCGCAGGTTCTTGGCAAGGACATGGGAGCCATCATTGACGAAGCTTCTTTTCGGCGCATCGAAGCTGCAATCAACAATGCCATTGCTGAAGGCGCGAAGCTTCTTCTCGATGGTCGCGGCAAACAGGTTGGATTGCCGGGGTGTTCGGCTGGGCATTGGCTGGGTGCAACGATGATTGATGAAGCCAAGTCTTCGATGGAATGTGTGCAGCTGGAAATTTTTGGCCCGGTATTGACCATCATGAGAGCCAACACGCTTGAAGATGCAGTGAGAATTTCAAATGAATCGATTTATGGAAACGCCGCTGCCGTGTTCACCACCCGGGGTGATGTCGCACAGTACGTTGCCACCCATTCGAATGCCGGCATGATCGGAATCAATATAGGAGTGCCAGTGCCTCGTGAGCCGTTTTCATTTGGTGGTACAAAACAATCCCGTTTCGGCCATGGCGACATCACTGGCAAGAGCGGCTTGGATTTTTGGTCGGACCTCAAAAAAATCACAACAAGCTGGCCCACTGTGCAGAGCGATAAAAATTCGCCTTCGGGTCAGTTCCTGCTTCACACAACATAATTCAAGCGAGGAACAACATCGTGTCACAGCAGCGTCCTGGAACCCACCACATCGTTCTGACTTCGCATCCCAACCACTTTGGACCAAAGCCGCCCGCCATCCAGTGGGGCGGCAAGGATGCTCTCGAGCGTGGTCCCGTGATTGCAACCGTTGCAAACGCAGCTCATCGGAATTCAATCGGCACCCATTCGGGTTCTTATGCAATCTATCGTGCGCTCGCCATTGCGACAGGCTCTTTGCAATCACTGCACAAGCCTGACCTCACAAACACCGCGCCTGCAGAAAAAATAGGACCATTCGACAGTTGGTTTGATGCAGACAAGATTGTCTCGCTCGACCCTTGGGGGGCGTTGGTTTCGGATGCATACAAAGACTTTCTTGAAAAAGGATATGATATTCGCCCGACCATTGCGGTCACCAAAGCCCACATCCATATGCCGGAAATCGCCGATGCCGTGTTGAAGGGAAGGCTGAAGCCGGATGGAAACATTGTCACTGAGGAAGGCATCTGCAGTGTCACCAAGGCAGCGATTGAACCGGTTTGGTATTTGCCGGGAGTCGCCAAGCGCTGTGGCATCGACGAGGGGATTTTGCGCAGGACCCTGTTTGAACAAACGGGAGGAATGTTTCCCGAGCTCATCACCCGGCCCGACATCTCCATGTTTCTGCCGCCGATTGGCGGTTACAGCATCTACATTTTCGGCGAATTGTCTGCAATCGATGATCCCAAGAAACCGATTGCGGTTCGTATTCATGATGAATGCAACGGTTCAGATGTTTTTGGTTCTGATATTTGTACGTGTCGACCCTACTTGACCCATGGCATTGAAGTTTGTGCCCAGGCTGCGCAAGAAGGTGGACTGGGAGTGATTGTCTATTGCCGAAAAGAGGGTCGGGCATTGGGTGAAGTCACTAAATTTCTTGTCTACAACGCCCGCAAGCGTCAAGAGGGAGGAGATCGGGCAGAGAAGTACTTCGCCCGGACGGAATGTGTGGCCGGGGTGCAGGACATGCGCTTTCAGGAGTTGATGCCCGATGTATTGCACTGGCTCGGAATCAAGAGAATCGACAGACTGGTTTCAATGAGCAACATGAAATTCAATGCCATCGTCAATTCGGGAATTGTGGTCCACGATCGTTTCGAGATTCCGGATGATTTGATTCCTGCCGATGCACAGGTCGAAATGGACGCCAAGAAGGCGGCCGGTTATTTCACCGATCACATTCCGGATGACATTGAACTCAAGAAAAAGAAGGGGCGAGAGCTCTGATGACCACTGAAAAAAATTCCTCGTTGAGCGAGCTCAGGAGTCTGACAACCGTCAGATCACAATGCCGTAAGTTGTATCAACTTGGACTGGAAAACAAGCTGTCACATTTCTCAATCGATGAAGCTCGACTGACCGCGGTGGTCGACTACATTCATAAAATCATCGTCGTCGATTATCCAACTCTCGACATTCCATTTCACAGCCGATGGCGTCATTTTGAAGCGGGTGGACATCAGCGGCAATTCAAGCTGCAACAGCTTTGGCACGACGCAGATGTTCTTGAAATTCTCCGCCGCCACGTTGATCTTGTCGTTGTCAGTGTTCTCCTGGATGCGGGTGCGGGTGCAGACTGGAAGTATCATGAGAAGGAAACCGGGCAGACACACGGACGCTCCGAAGGACTCGGCATTGCCAGTCTCAAGATGTTCTCGGATGGTGTTTTTTCTTCGGATCACAAACAACCCTTTCAGGTTGATGCGGATGCCTTGTTAAAGCTTTCCCTCGATGATCTCAGGGCTGGATTTCAGGTGCTCGACAGCAATCCCATGCTGGGTTTGGAAGGACGAACCTCGCTGTTGCAAAAGCTGGGCCAAGCCATGAAAGAGAAGACAAGCTACTTTGCCCGTGGATCTTCATTGCGACCGGGAAACATGATGGATTGGTTGTTGAATGGAGTCGTCGACAAACAGGTCGAATTGAATAGACTTTGGCAGGTGGTGATTGAGGGACTTGAAGAGATCTGGCCAACAGATCATCGAATCATTCTTGATGGCAGAAATTTGGGAGACGCATGGCGGCATGGAGCACTTGCGACCTCTGGCTCTTCCCCGGACATCGTTCCATTTCACAAGTTGTCCCAATGGTTGACCTACTCGCTTCTGGAGCCAATCCACGCAGCCGGGTTCGAAATTCATGGGCTTGAATTGCTGACAGGCCTTCCTGAATACCGAAATGGTGGATTGTTTCTCGATTTTGAAGTTCTGCGGCTCAAGGATGCCAATGCTGTGCTGCAAAAGCATCCAGTGGATTCGGAACTGATTATCGAGTGGCGCGCACTGACTGTTGTTCTGTTGGACAAGACGGCAGAGCTTGTGCGGCGAAAGTTGAAAATGTCCGAGAGCGATTTTCCTCTTGCCAAAGTTCTTGAGGCAGGAACCTGGAAGGCAGGTCGAAAAATTGCCGCCGAGAAGCGTTCGGGGGGATTGCCTCCACTCCAGGTCGTGAGTGATGGTACCGTTTTCTGAATTAAGGAAAAATATTCATGAGCAAGACTGAATTCAAAAACACTTTTCTGATTGAACATCCACTAGTTCAGCACAAGCTGACAATCATGAGAAAGCAAGAGACCAGCACACACAAATTTCGTGGTCTGTTGCAAGAGATCAGCATGTTGTTGGCCTATGAAGTGACACGTGACATGCCCCTGGCACTCACTGACATCAAGACGCCCGTCTCTGAAATGAAGGCTCCAATGCTCGAAGGAAAGAAAATCGTGCTTGTCTCGATTTTGAGAGCTGGACAGGGAATCGTCGATGGCATGTTGAGAATTCTTCCGTCCGCAAGGGTGGGTCACATTGGATTGTATCGCGAACCCAAGACACATGTGGTCGTTGAATACTATTTCAAAGTGCCACGTGATATTTCCGACCGTGATGTGATCCTCGTTGATCCCATGCTGGCAACTGGAAACTCGGCCGTTGCCGCAGTTCATCGCCTGAAGCAAACGAGCCCGAGATCGATCAAGTTTGTGTGTTTGCTGGCTGCGCCGGAAGGACTCAGGCAGTTGCAGGAAGAGCATCCAGATGTTCCTGTTTACACGGCAGCAATCGACAGTCATCTCGATGAACAAGGTTACATCGTTCCAGGTCTTGGCGATGCTGGCGATCGATTGTTTGGCACAAAATAAAAAAATGATGACCTGCGGTTGCGGCGGGAGATTTTATTGTGGGTGATCGAAAAGTGATTGTGGGAGTTTCCGGCGGTTCAGGGAGCGGAAAGACAACGTTTTGTCGTCAGTTGGTGAATCGACTTGGAGAGCATCAGGTTGTTCACCTCAAGCAGGACAGCTACTATCGCGACTTGAGTCATCTGTCTTCGGCTGAGCGTGATGCGGTGAACTTCGATCACCCGCAAGCCCTCGAATTTGATCTTCTCTGTGAACATTTGAAGGCGTTGAGGGGTGGGGTGGGTGTAGAAGTTCCTGTCTATGACTTTGCAACCCACACACGTTCAGCAGACAGCATCAGAACAGTTGCCAAGCCCATCATTGTCATCGAAGGAATTTTGATTCTTTCCCAATCCAGGATTCTCGAGCAGTTGCAATACAGTATTTTTGTTGATGCACCCCAGGATGTTCGTCTTGCCAGAAGAATTCGGCGTGATATTGCCGAGCGAGGGCGAACAAAGGAAAGTGTTGAACAGCAGTTTTTTGCAACGGTTGCTCCAATGCACGACTTGTTTGTTGAGCCGTGTAAACAAAACTCGACGCGCATCATTTCGGGAGAGCAGCCATTCGATGACAGTATTGAACAACTTGTACGGCATTTGATGCGCGATGTCGCGTCGCGCCAGGACTCTTCCCAGGATAATTGAATCTGAAGAGGGATGGCTGGGGAACTAGGACTCGAACCTAGACTAACGGAGTCAGAATCCGTCGTCCTGCCATTAGACGATTCCCCAAGGAAAAGGCAGAGATGACTTTGATAACCGAGCGGATTTCGCTTGGCAAGAGGCGGAAGCTGGATTTCAGAGTCCTGCCCTGTCCAGAAGATTGTTCAATCTTTCCGTTGCCTCACGGCGGGCTGCCTTGTAATCGGATGAGCCCAGGACAGACCTCCGCACATCACCGATGGTGCCACGCCATCGGCCCAGGGTCATCAGACCCTTCAATGCGGGTTGAATATCGCTGAAAATCATTGAATGCAGCGGAGCATGCCCGGGCCAAAACACAGGATCTTCCCAATTCCAGACAACAAGATTCGCCAGGGATCCTGGCGCAAGACCCCGTGAACGTTCCCCCGCGATGGGTCCGTTTGCACAGCCAAAGAACAGAGCATTCAAAATCATTTCTTCAGAAATTGTGCGTTGTGCCTCGTCACAGAGTGTGTGTCGCAGGGCATTGAGGCCTTGGGCCTGAATGGTGCTGGGCGCTCGCCTGAATTCGTTGAATTCGAGCGAATGTGAAATCGATGCCATGGGCCAGGTTGCCAGAGTTCGCATTTCCGCCTGGACGCGCAATGAATCGTTGCTGGCGGCGCAGTCGGTGCCGACAGCCCAGTTCAAGTTGTTTCGCCACCAGTCGAGGTAGGCCGCCGGGAACTGAAAGATGAGTTGGGAATGTGGACATGCGACAAGTCGCACATCCGGTGATTTGCAGTGGGCCAGATCTTTCTGGCTCACATAGATCATGTGAACAAGATGTTTGATCGATCGGCTCTCAAAAACACCAGCACGACGCAAAAAATCAACAGGCGTGCAGCCGTATTGGCTTTGAATTCTGTTGAATTCCTCGGGAGACTGGGCAACATGACAGTGAATCGGCAAGTTGAGGTTTTCACCCAAATCAAGAATCTTGCGCCAGAGTTCTTCACTGACGGTGTCGGTGGCGTGGGGACCCATTGCCGCAGTGATTCCAAGTTGAGCATGGTACTCGCTGCCCTGAAGCGCTTGAGTAAATGCCAGGTTGGTTTCCCAGTCGCTTTTTCCGGGTCCGGAGATGTCCTGCAGTGTTGCAGCCACCGTGCCCGTCAGACCCACTTGTATCATCGCATCGGCGACGGCATCTCCGTGGTAATAGTGATCCCAAACTGCTGTCGTGCCCGACAGCAGGCATTCATAGGCACCCACACGTGAAAATGCGCCAACATCTGCCGGAGTGATCTTCTCCTCAAGCTTGAAAAAAACATCCTCGACAAGGTTTCCGGATGCCTGACCAGATTTTCCCGTGCGTCCTCTGATGAATCCAAGTGCCAGATGTGTGTGGGAGTCGACAAACCCGGGGGTGACCAGATCGTCACCGAACCAGTGTGATGTGGCTGTGATTTGTTCTGCGTTTGGATGCGTCTTTATTCCGCGAATTGTTGTTCCGTCGATCTGGACTATGGCGGGCTCAAGACTCCAACCTTTTTCCCCTGAATGAAGCAGTACCCGCTTGGATCCAACGCTCACCGGCATGTTTTCATCTCTCCCAAGTATGCGTTACTATACTGGCGTGATTTTTGATCGGGGAGAAGCTTTTTATGTCAGATAATACAACAATGCTGCGCAGGGTTGGTCCTGCCGGGAGAATTTCGCTTCTTGCGGTCGTGGGTGCCTGCCTTTCGCCCTTGTCTTGTGTCAGCAAAAAGATGCCCACAGATTCGTCTCAGGGTGGAAGCGTCAATCCCGCTCTCGATAGTTTGCACAAGACGATTATCAATGGTGGTCCGGTGCTTGCCCGTGCGGAGGCGGGCCAAGGTTTGCTGTGGTTTCCTTTTGTCTGGAGCCCGATACTCGGCGGTCTCGACAAGTCTTCCGGCGTGAATGCGGTCGATACACTTTATTTCCAGCAGCCCAGACTGGTGCTTAAAAACTCCGCGACCAAGGCAGAGATTCTTGTTGATCTCCGCGAGGAGAACGGTTCTGAAAATCGTCGATTCCAAATCTCCCAGTCCGAGCCTCAAAAAATGCTTCGATTCTATTTCCCGCGGTTCATTGCGCTCAGTCAAGGCGATTACACAATTGAGGGCATCCGCACGGAGATCAGCACATCGGCTCAAGAGCGCGGTACGCTGGTGAGCATGCCCTTCGTCAATCCGTTCCAGAGCGCATCGGCCAAACCGTTGCAACTCAAGATTCGCGAAGGTCGTGTTGCAATGGTTGCGCGCGTCGTGCAGACCACGTCCATTGCCGAAACGGTTCAGGGCTTGAGCCTGAAAACCACTTCAGAAAATCTTGACAGCGATGTTGTTCCTGTGGGCCTTGTCTTGAAACAGCTGGGCAAATACTCAGCAGATGCTCTGGCAACTTTGGCCACTGCCTCGGATGATTTTCCCCGCACCCGATTGGATTTGACAGATCTCACTGGCAACACGGTTCAATTTGGTGATCAGGTGGCACGTGTCGGCTTTGTGGTCGATGCTCCATGTGAATCCAAGGGGAGTGTAAGGCTCGTCTGGAAACGTCAAAATGACGATCGCGAGTATCTGACGCAATTTCCAATCACCGAAGCCAAGACGGATTGTAAAGACAAACATTCTTTTGGTTTCAAGTTCACGGTGCCTGCCGGTGACTGGGTTTTGAAATCTACGATGCTTTCTCCCGCGGGAACATTCCAGCCGCAAATTCAAACGTCTTGGCTCAAGTCGCCCAGTCTTTTGTTGAAAGAATATTTTTCGCTCGAGGAACCTCAGTTCCAGTGGACCATGGAAACCCACAAGGAACGCGAAATTCGCAAGGCATTGGTCATTCCGGTTGACTCTGCAAGCCGTCGTTTTGCAGAGCTGCGCC
Source organism: Silvanigrellaceae bacterium (assembly GCA_049423385.1). Classification (GTDB taxonomy): domain Bacteria; phylum Bdellovibrionota_B; class Oligoflexia; order Silvanigrellales; family Silvanigrellaceae; genus RFOM01. The sequence goes on from JBMSQQ010000015.1 coordinate 12,391, forward strand.
GAAGCAAGGACGTTTATCGTGCGAATTCACTCAGCCAAAACTCGGATATTCTTTTTCTGGGGCATTTTGACATCCGGACAAGCGAAGCCAAAAATGACAAGGTGGCGATTTGGGATTTTGTCTTGAAGTCGAGTTTTGATTTGACACGTGCGCAGGACTTGTTGGGCGCTAAAGATGTCTTCAATGCCTACACGCTCGAGAGGCTCAATTATGGCCGTTCCAACAATGCAAGCATCGTGTTGCGAACCGCTGCCGACAAGGACGACAGGCCAAGCGTCGCACCTGTTGCGGCCGAGCTTCAGGGCGAAGCAAAAAAGGCATATTCATCCTGCGTGAAAGAACGCGAAGAGACCGATCCTCTGGTGAATCTGGCAGGACTTTTGCAGTTCACGGTTCTCAAGGGGAGTGACAGTGTCAATTTGAAGAGCCAACGAGCATCAGGTGATGCGATTGTGGAAAATTGGCTGGAGTTGTGCATGAAGAAAAAATTCATCGGATTCCGTTTTTCCAGAAAGGCACCGGTGAATTTTCAGGGTGAACTCAAGTTTGGCAAAGAAAACTGAGAGCAGATGAAAGCCAGTTTCAGATGAAAGCCAGTTTCAGGTGAATGCCAGTTGGACCCGCTCAACTCGCTTTGGGCGGGTTTTGCTCATTTGGCGGATCACTGACCACCACAACACCGTCTTCGAAATCGCGCAGACGCTCATCCAGGCTGTCCATGCCTTGTGAGGGTGAGCTGTGAGCAGGCACACCATGTCGTTTCTGAAGTTCGCCGGCGAGCGCGTTCAATTCCGAGACAAAGTTTTGAAAATCGTCGCGCTCGCGGATATTGATCCGAACCGCATAATTTCCGCGCTTGAGTTCCGAGACGAAACGCATCATCGAGATCATTGGGCCGTACATGCGATGCGTGCGGCGGACGACAACGAACAAGGTTGTCCCGATAAAAGCAAGAAGCGCAAGCGAGATTTTCAACTTGTGCTTGAGAAAAACGTTGTTCTCCAAAAGCTCGCTCATGTCGGCAACCTGAAAGATGCCTTTGACCTGCTCGTATTGCTCGCTGAATGCATCAAGGAAAAGATACGCAAAGATACCGGCAAAAGTTAATGAAACAGAGACAACGTGGAGACCGAACCGTATTTGCTTGAACGGCTCAACAAGATAGGCTCTCAGTGTACGTCTTTTTGCGCGCATCTTTAATATACTCCCACACAGGGCCCAGGCACTTCGGGGTGAACGGAGCGTGAGTCATGTCAGAACCGGTAAAACTAGGTTACCGCATCTTTCGATTTCGTGGAGCAGGGGAGGCACTGAAATTCCCTGTTGTTTTGCTCCGGGGTCTGGGTAGATCGTCAGGATTTTGGCTCGAGTTTGCCGAAAAGCTTTCAGAGCACGCACAGGTGGTCTGTATCGACCTGCTGGGCACAGGCCTTTCGGCATCAAAGTGGGGCAGGGGGAGTATTTCGGGCTTTGCCTCGGATGTTGCCTTCACGCTCGAGTCGTTGGGATTCAAGCAAGTTCACCTTGTGGGAATCAGTCTGGGCGGCATGGTGGCCATCGAGGTCGGTGCCCGCAGTGAAGTTGTTGCCAAGCTTGCAGTGCTTGCTTCGTCTTCTCGTGGCGGCAACGAAAAGCGCATCGAGAGCGAGGCACTTTTCAGATTGCTGTGGTCTTTGCGCAAGGGAACACCTGCCAATGCAGAACTCGCTCCGTTTTTGGTGTCGCAAGAGACACTAAAGTCGAGACCAGAATTGCCAGCAATTTGGGATGAACTGTGGCAGAGGGAAGGATTCCGCACGCTACCGGTTCTGCGGCAACTCCTCGCGGCGGCACTGTTTGACGCTGGGCCTGCGTTGGCCACAATGGCCAAGCCAATCATGTTCATGGTTTCCAAAGCCGACGCTCTCGTGCCTTGGCGAAACACGGTTGCGCTCTGTGAAAAATCAAAGAATTGTGAGCTGGTTGTTCTGGAAGGCTACGGTCATGATTTTCCAACAGAGGCACCAGATTTGGTGATAGGTCATCTCCTGGAGTTTTTTTCCCGCTAGTTTTTTTCAGGAAGGCCGATGCGCAATGCACTCGATTTCAACGAGAACATCGCGTGGCAAACGCGCGACTTCCACTGTCGATCGTGCTGGCTTGTTCGTGCTGAAAAATTCTTCGTAGATTTTGTTCATGGCCTGAAAGTCGTTGAAGTTCTTTAAAAACACAGTTGTCTTGACAACGTGCTCCTGGCTTGAGCCTGCGGCTTTCAGCACGCCATCCAAATTCTTCAGAACTTGAGCTGTTTGTGCTTCAACTTCTGTGCCAACGATCTGCATTGTTTGAGGGTCGAGGGGAATTTGACCAGAGCAGAAAATCATGTCCCCCAGGAGGATGGCCTGGGAATAAGGACCAATGGCTTTGGGTGCGTTTTCTGTGTGAATCACGGATTTTTTCATGGCAAGACCTTTTCAGTGGTTTGAAAAAAGCTCTGCCTGGCTTATCCGACTTCACCGATCTTCTGAGCCGACAATTGCATCGTGTTGTCGTACGATTTGACTGCTTTCTGCAGAGCTTCATATGTTCGATGTGCAATTATCATGTTCGTCATGTTTTTCATAGGATTCACGTTGCTGTTTTCGATAAATCCCTGGGTCGTTTCTCCCTTGTGCGCCACGATATTCTCAGGTGGTCCGTCGTGGACAAAGAGGTTGTCTCCGAGTCTTTGCAGAAGCTTGTTGTCATTGAAGGCAACCACCTTGATTTTGTCGATGAACTTGTCGCCGTTGTACACCTCGCCATCCGGCAAAACGCGCATCTGCCCTTCGCTGAGTCCTGTGATGGGCCCTTTTTCGCCGACTACGGAAGCGCCGTTTTTTGTCACGAGAGTGCCGTCTGGTGTGAGAGCAAAGCTGCCATCGCGGGTGTAGCGTTCGCCAAAGGGAGTGTTTATTGCAAAGAAGCCATTCCCCTGGATTGCCAAATCCGTGTTTGTACCGGTGCGCTTGAGGCCACCTTGAATGTGGCTCGTTTCAACGTTGGCGAGGGTGACGTAGCCCATTTCGTTGCCATGCAGCGGATACAGGTCGCGCATGTCCAGCTTGAATTGCGCTGGTGGGAGCTCGCTGGAATATGATTTCCACGGATTTGCTTCGAGTGCCGAGAATGTGACCTGTTCTTCCTTGAAACCGGTGGTGTTCATGTTGGCAACGTTGTTTGCCAAAACTTCCAGGACACGTTCCTGAACGATGCCACCCGACAGAGGAGCGAAAATATTCTTCAGCATGTCCGATGCCCTCTTTTGCAGAAGGGTGCTGAAGTCTCCCTGTCAGCGCCCTCACAGCTGCAAGTTTAACACCAGATTTTCATGACCTTGGGGGATAATAATTTCCCGTTTGCCAAGGATGCTGCCATTCACCAGGGAACTTATGACCAACTCATAGGAGCCTGGGACAAGTCTGACTGTCCGGTTTGACCCCACGCTGATTTGAAATTCCATTTCTGTCTGGAGGATATCTCGACGGAAAGATTCAAGTTCACTTTGAGCCGCAGTCGTCAGTTCTCCCGGCGCACGCAGGACAATTTCGCGGCAGGCAGGATTTGCCGATGCACGTCGGGCAAACTGGCGGATGAGCTGGACCCGTGTCGATTCGTCCCAGACGCCCCGAACAATGGTTGAACTGAACAAATCATTGGGGCTGTTGCCAAGGTCAAGACCGATGCGTCCCTGATAACTTTCACACAATGGCGAGAGAGTTTGAAAGTCTCCCTTCGCAAATGATTGTCCGTTGACAAATTCAAATGGCGGAATGGATGTTTGCTTTGCTGTCGTCTTCAGCACCGGACTCTGTTGGGAAGTCTGGTTCAAGGCAACTTTCAAAGGCTGAGTCAGCACCGTCGGCAAACTCACATGGCTCGATGGCTTCAGTGGTTGATTGCCCGCACTTTCCACCTGATGACGCATCAGCAAACGGCCCGAACGAAGCATACCCTTCACGACAGAGCCTCGGGCCATGCTTTTGGCACCCATTTTCACAGAGACGTTGACCTTCTGGGAGTCTTCAATGGCCAGAACCTGGCTGAGCTCTTCGCTGGTCTGACTGAGCATGTTTGAAATGATTTTTGCCCATTGCCATTTCTTGGCATCATCGGCCAGGACTTCAAGCTCGGGTGAATTGACCAGAGAGCGCGGCAATTCTCGGTGGTCTTCTGCAAGGCTGTTGCGAACAACCCAGCCGATTTGCATCAATACCTGTTCGGCCGAGAGTCTGCGTGATTGTCCCATTGCAAGCTCGAATGTGATTCGATCACTCAGCTTTGCAAAATTGAACAGCTTGCGATGGAACAGATAAGGAAGTTGTGGGAAATCCTTCCGGATCAGTTTCTCTGATGACTTGGAGAATTGAACCGCCCTGATTGCAATGCTCTGCAGTGTGCGCAAATCATCCTGAATGGTCGCCGGATTGCTGAACCAGGCCAGTTCCAGAGGGGTTTGCGACATTTGGCTTGGCAGCGATTCGATCATGTCTGCGCTGTCCCTGACGAACTGCAGTGAAGTTCCACCAAACCAGGGCAAATTCAATTCGTCAGCGACACCGTCCGTTGCATATTTGACAGAAAGATCCGCTGTGGAAATCGCCAGACCATTCAGTGGATTCAAAATGACCGGATCACTGGAATTGTCGGTTTTCTTGAACGCGTAGAACGGCAGACTGAAACGAATATTTTTGTCTGTCGATGAAATTTTCGTCTTGCCCGTGCTTGGCCGCAAGCCAAGACGCAGAAGGTGTTCTTCAGGATTTCCCTTCGTCACTTTGAGAATATCTGCGGAGTCTTTTCTCCATTCACTCTCTGAGTTGAACACCACCGAATCCAGATGCTGAACGGAAATGCTCTGGTCTGCCTTGGCGAGGATTCCATTTTCACTATGTCCGGTCATTTTGATATTCGAGAGAAGTGGAGCGTAGCCAAGTCGGTGGGCGATCTTGAGCTCGAGCACCAAATCCTGTGATGGTTCGGTGGAGCTCCTTCCGACAACCGCACTTCCCAATAAAATTCCTTGGACCAACACCCTGTAGTAGGTGACATTGCTGAAACCTGAAGGAGCCTTCACGACGGGTGACTCGGGCTGGGGATTGCCGATTGCGAGTGCAACCAGGCCGGGAGCTGGAAATGCGCCGCGAACGGAATTTCCGCTCGAATTGCTGCAAGCCCCGCAGATCGATAGAAGGGTCGATGCCAGAAGGATTGACGTCAGTGTTCTTTGGTCCTTCATGCAGAGATTCCTCATCGTCCCTTGAGAGGTTGCGAATCATGTGCTCCGATTCCACTTTAAAGTCTCCCTCGCTGCCGCCTCACTGGTGGCTGCAAAAGGTGCGGACAAAGTGGAATATCTTGCTCATTTTGTGCTGCACTCATCCTGAACCGGGCAAGGCTCAAAGTCAAAAGTCCCAAATTTGGCGGATTCCTGTTTCGCCCTTATTTAATGCAAATGATAATGAATTGGAGAGCGCCGCAATTCTTCGGCCAAACAGCAGCCGTTCCAGGGACTTCGACGAACTGCTCGACCCCCTTCAGGGCGATGAGATTTCACCCGCTGAAAAGCGATTGCCGGCCGAGACAATTCGCAATTTGTCCACCACAGGCGATCTGCTGAGCCGCATGGGATTGCTTGGAGCCGGCAAGGAATCTGGACGATGGGGTGGTGGTCGTTTGTCTCTGCGGGGCCACCCCGGTGACGAGCCCGTCGTGTCATTGGGTGGTGTTCTTTTGAGTTCCGGGTTCTCGGGCGCTCATGCCGAAGACCTCGTTCCTCCCATCGCGATTGAACGACTGAGGGCGTATCCTTTTTTTCCAGCGCTGAATTTGCCTCAGATGAGCGTTTCTGGTGGCTACGACATTGAACTTGTGCGTGAGCGTCAGGATGCGGGTCGAGAAACTTTTCTCAAGTTGGAATTACCGGCGGCGTATCACCTGGCAAATCGGACAGAAAAGTCTTGTTCGGAAGCAGAATGTCTTCAAATTTCCTGGGCGGGGAGTTTTTTTCGGGGAACGTCGGAAGTTCTCGACGATCGAAACACACCTCAGGATCCGCGCGATGACACAACTCAAACGATCAATGACCGTGACCTGAGTCGATTGTCGGCCGTTGCGCAATATTTTTCCGAGAGCGGCAATGGCACCCGATGGGATTCCACATTTTTGCTTGGGGCAGAGTCGCGTTCCACTTCGGGCTTGCCTCTTTCGAGTGCTTCTGAGTTCAACAGATTGAAACGTCGCCTGGTTTTCGTTTCGCAAAAGTACTCACATTTTTCCCCGAGCGATGGTTTGAAAGCGACGGTTCGCTTTGCAGGAAGACAGGAATCTGCTCACCATGAGCAAGACCTGATGAACAATTCAGGACAAATTCGTGCAGACCAACGGGATGAGAAATTCATCTCCGCTCAGGGCAATCTGATGATTCCCCTCGGTTCAGGCGGACACGATGAACGCGTACTGTTGCACACCTCACTGGAGGCCAATTCGTTTGGCAGCGAAGTCAATGTGGCCCGGAAATTGTTGGATCACGCAAATACGAATGACGACAATTTCCGCAGTACAGTGACCAATGGCCACCTGTACAGTCTGACTGCGGGGGCGGGATTTGGCATGGCGCTGGGAGGCACGGATTCACTCAAATCATTGCTGAATTTATATTCCAACAGGTTTTCCGTTGAACGAGTATGTGGTGTTTTTTCACCGCAGGTTTTGTGCTCGGAAAGCAAGAACGAAGCCTCGGGAAATTCTGTTGGCGGCAATTTGGAGTGGAAGCGGACCATTGGCAGGGACGCCTTGATTTATGCACTTGCCGGACAATTGCATCGTCTTCCAAGACCACTCGAGGTGGCAGGTCGGTCCGATGGCGTCGTTGCCAATCCAGAACTCAAGTCCGAGTCGACGCTGGCGACGGAGTTGGGATTGGAGAGTCGATGGGGGAGGTTGAGCTTCTTTTTTGCACGCGACCAAAACCTGATTTCCGCGCAACAGGTCAGTCCATTTCTTTTGCGATATGACAACACGGCAAGCGTTCAGCGCGCTGGAGTGGGTGTTGATTCGCGAGTTCAGGTCTTCGGTTTTGATGTTTCAGCCGATGCCGAGTGGTTGCAGGTGCGTATTTTGAAGGGTCAGTCAGGTCAGCGGGTGCTGCCATTTGTCGCGGCAAGTCGATGGTCGACTGCCGTGGAAAGAAACTTTGTTCTTTTGCCTTCCATCGGGGCCTGGAGCGGACGCTTCTTGTCTGAAATCAGGTATGACGAGAGTGGTTCCTACTGGCTGGACTTTCAGGGCGTCAGTCGACTCAAGCCACCTGGCTTGGTTGCACTCGCCATCGGCTCTCCCTTTCGGGTCGCAAATAGCCAGTTGGAAACCCGTTTCGCTGTTCGAAACCTTTTTGATGAACCTGCGTCCCGATTGGGACTTGCTGGTCAGCCCGAGAGACGAGTGCCATGGAGTTTGTCCCCCGTCCTCCCCATCGAAAGGCGGACATTTGAGGTCGGATTCCGCTTGCTTGACCCTTGAAATTCGAGGTATTCCAGCACTCCGTGCAGCCCCGAATGGACGGGCAGAGGAAGTCGCTCCATGAGAAAATCAGTCTTTCCGCTACTTACGCTTTTGATTTTCTTTTTCACCGGCTGCTCGTCCGCAGAGCGGTCCGGGAATTTGGGCGATTTCTGCGGAGGGGCGACTGGCAATGCAAGGGTGGCTGGCTTGGCCTGGCTGGCAGGTTCTCCAACTCAAGCAAATGGCTTGTGCTCAATTGATTCAGACGGCAAGGCGAGCTTGAGTTTCAGTTTGGATCCCGAGAGTCGGGACCCGCTCCTTTTCCGCGACAACGCGACATCAGTTCAAATTCTTGTGGAGCGTTTTGCCGGCCGCCAGGCAAGACCCTCGCGTATCACCTGGTTTTCTGGCACCAGCGAAAAATTGGGGCAACGAGGAGATTGGCCTCGAAATGTTTATGGGATTAATTTGTTGAGTGCATCCGAGGCTGTCGTTACTGGATTTGATCATGCCGAAATTCAAATTGTGAATTGGCAGTCCAACGTTTTTGCTTCGCCCGCAGCCCTCGTTTCCCCGGTGTCCCAGGAGGTTGTGATTCATCCAATCCAAACCCTGTTTTCCAACGATTGGTTTGCGGCCATCGACAATGGGTATGATCTTGTTCAGTATGCTGCGAAAGAATCCAGGGCATTTGTCGTCGATAAAATCAAACAACGGCAACCGCCTGTCATGGACGTTGTGATTGCCGACAAACTCACTGGGGGAGTTTGTTTGAATGCATTTCAAAGTCTTTCAGTGTCTCCCTCATCGGTTCTCTTGAGTTGCAATCCACAATATTTCGGAGCCGCCGCGGGCAATCGTGTGTCCTTGTTTTTGGTCGAGTTGAATTCCGAAGGGCAAATTTCGTCTCGTGAGCTGGTGCATTTTGATGGGGATGAAATTCAGCGGATTGACCTCTGGGGTTTGGATGAAACTTCTGGAAAGGTTTTTCTCGGATACAAAAAAACAGCAATCAATGATTTTGAAGGTGTTGTGGTTCAATCTGGCTGGCTTGATTTGCGCACTGGCAGCTGGCTGCCCGAAGCAAGGTTTGCGGGTCCGTTGCAGCATTTGGCGAACGGGAATGGAACTGTTGTATTCTGCCAGGCCGATGCAACGCATTGTTCGAAGAGTCAGTTTGCGTTTATTGGCGGCAGCTCGCCCACAACGGATGCCTCAAGCGTTATTCGCCTCGAGTTGAATCCCTCACTTCCGTTTTTGTCATTTGCGCATGAATTGAGAAGCAAATGAGATTCGGTTCTTTCCCGATCTTCACTGCGCTCGCTGTTTCCCTTTCCGTTCATGCGACTTTTCTTTTGTCAGTCGGATTGACTGACTCTTCGTCACGTCTCCCGATTCAGACGGGCCAATCCCAACGGGTGGTGGTGAAATTGGCAAACAAGCAGAGGGAATCCGATTCAAAAACCACGCCAGCCGCTCGTTCAAACTCCAAAAAATCAACATCCTTGCCGCCTTTGAACAGAACATCTGAGCGACGAGCAAGCGATGAAAAACACTTGATTGATGGTGAACAGCCGACGCCGGAGTCAATTCACAACGGGTCCGACAGTGACTTCTCGGGCATTGTGTCCGAAAAGACGCAATCCGAAACGGAAATTGACGCTGTGTTGAAAGGAGTCGTGCAAAAACTGGCTGCGCCATGTCGATCGATATCCCTTCCTTTGCATTGGATACGCCTCAAGGAATTTTGGCCGCGGAGATACCGCGCAGAATTCGAGTTTCGTGGAGTCCAGAAAGACAATCCCATCAAACTCACCCGACTGGTCCCCGAGGCCGAGGTATACCAGGCTCTGGACGATAGGATTTTCAAAAGCTTTTCATCCTGCCTGAATGAACAGTTCTCAAAGCAGGACTCCGGAACATTGGTTTTGAATGGAATTTTGACTCCGGAACATGGCGAGGCATACTCGGTACTCATGGAATTCAGCCCTGGCGACACACAAGTCGCTTCCCAACAAGGAATTTGAAGCATGACAAGTCTCATCGACAGCGAGACCACACCTCTGACGCAAACAGCTCTTGAGATGCAGAATTGTTCGGTTTTCGTCGTCGGCGACCTTGTTCTCGATTGCTATATCCAGGGCAGCGTTTCGCGGTTGTCGCCAGAGGCTCCGGTTCCGGTGGTTCTTGAAGGCGAGCGTCGATATGTGCTGGGTGGCGCTGCCAACGTTGCTGCCAACATCGCTTCGCTTGGAGCGCGTGCTGTTCTCTGCGGTCGTGTTGGACGCGATGCTGATGGTTCGCTTTTTCGGGACCTTTGTCATGAGCTTTCCATAGAGACGCAAGCGCTTCTGGAGTCCGATGTCTTGCCGACAATCAGAAAGACGAGAATCCTGGCAGGTTATCAGCAGCTGGTCAGAATCGATCGCGAAAAAAATGCTCCTTTGACATCCTCCGATGAGCAGAGGGTGATTCTGCAGTTTGAAAGATTCATTGCTGCTGAAGGCAAGAAGGCGTTGGTTCTCTCAGATTATGGCAAGGGTGTTCTGGGGCATCATCTTTGCCGGAAATTGATCGAAATAGCAGGTCAGAATGGAATTCCGGTTGTGACGGATCCCAAATCGAACGATCTTTCGCGTTACCACGGGACGACGCTCATCAAACCAAACCTCAAGGAAGGCAGAGAACTTCTCCGCAGCTGGGAGCCCGGACTTTCAGTTCATCACCTCGAAGAGGAAGTCGACGTCATTTGCGATACCGTCTGCAAGCTTTCAGGTGCGGGCGCAGTTGTTTTGAGTTTGTCGGAACATGGCGTTGCGCTCAAGGATGCGAATCAAAAGCAAACACAGAGATTTGCGTCCCGTGCATTGCAGGTCGCTGATGTCTCGGGCGCAGGTGACACGATGGTTGCATTTTTGGCCATGGCCGTGGCTGCGGGAGCTTCCTTTGCAGCGGCCACTGAAATTGCAAATGCGGGTGCGGCGTTGGTTTGTGCCAAACTTGGAACGGCCACTTTGACGATGACTGAGCTTCTTCAGGCACTGACCTCTTTCACGTCTCAAAAATCCATCAGGCCATCACCCAAGGTTTTGTCCCAGGATTCTCTGGCGGCGTTGGCTCAAACACTTCACCGGAACGGTAGAAAAATTGTTTTCACAAATGGCTGTTTCGATCTTCTCCACATGGGGCATGTGGATATTCTTGAGCGTTCGCGTGGCTTGGGTGACGTTCTGGTTGTTGGTCTCAACTCAGATGCTTCCATTCGCCGGCTCAAGGGACCTGATCGTCCGGTTCAGACGTTTGAAAGCCGTGCACGTGTTCTCGCCGGACTTGCGGCGGTGGATTTTGTCGTTGGATTTGAGGATGACACGCCTGTCGAGCTGATTAGAACCTTGGCTCCCCATGTGCTTGTGAAAGGCGGAGATTACACCCCGGCTGGAGTTGTTGGTGCGGAGTTGGTGACGGCTGCCGGCGGGCGGGTCGAAATTTTGCCGCTGGTTGCCGGGCACAGCACGACTGGTCTTGTCGACAAGGCACGCACCCGCAGTTGATTCTGGCCTTTCAAACAAAATCGTGGGGCATGTAGTCTCGGGTGCTGCGAAAGCTGAAATTGGGAGAATAATTGATCAGGTTCGTCAAGCGGCTCGTGTAGAGGCAGGCGTAGTTTTCCACCTGGGCGGCGAACCTGGAATTCTGGTGCCCCGTTTTCATCAGCTGTCCCCAGATGGGATGAAAATTCTGATGATATTTACGCATGCTCCGCCTGAGCGATTCACGGGTTGTGTCCCGCTTTCCCGAAATGGATTCGATGGATGTCCTGAGTTGCTCCAACCGTTCGTTCTTGGCGCTGCGGGGTTTGTCTGCTGAGGACGATTCAAGATTATCCATCTCGATTTGCATTCTCTGGAACTCGTCGTCCAGATCATCCTTGAGTTCCAGAAGTTCCTCATAGCGTCTGAATTCGTCCTTGAATTTTGTCAGGGTCCCGAGCTCAGCCTCGAGCTCATTGATGACCAGCATGGTTCGCCAGCCAAGTTCTTTTTTACTGCGCAAAATATCGCCGTAGATATGGTCACCGACGTAGAGGATTTCAGGACCCGAACGGATTCCCAATCGCTCGTGCAATTGCTTGAAATTGCCGCCTTGAAAGATCTTCGATTCGGTGTTGCGGATGTCATCCAGGTTTTTAAGAAGTCCGGAATGAGGGTCAACCTCATACAGTGGATTCAGCGACATGAAAAAAGAAGGTTTTGCAGCTCCAGTGACGACAACATCGAAATATTCGAGCCAATCCATGCTCAATTTTCGAGACTCATTGCCAAAGATGTAGTTCATGACGACATGTGTGTAATCCCAGAGACTGTTCGTCACGATGAAAACCTTGCGTCCCGACTGGCGAAAACGATTGAGGGTCTCCTTCAGGAGAGGGTCTCGTTGAATGTATTTCGACGGTTCGCTCGCCACTTTGAGTTTGATGCTTCCATCCCGATGGCAAAGGTCTATCGAGTTTCTGACATCACGATAGATTTCCAAAGGTGATTTCGTGATCCGCGTGGGGCGCTGTGATTTGAGATCAATCAATTGCGCAAAGAGATATGCATCAGCCAAAGTGAACAAGGTGTCTATAAGCGCATAATCCGGTTCTTCATAAGATTGCATCAACGATGCGTCATAAAGTGCGCGACGTTCCTCGCGAGCCAATTCCTTGAAGCCATGATAGGCCACCTTCACATAGCGATGACGGTCAAGCTTGATGATGTTGCCACGCTGTTTGTCGATTGCCAGGCCCCGGATCATGTGATCGATATCGAATTTCCATTCGAGAATATCTTCAGGATAGCCAACGTTAACCAGTTTTTTAAGGGTCTCATTATAGGCCAGGACTTCGAAGGCCTCAGGTTTGTACAACGCAAGCGTGTAATCCATGTCGAACCCAACGGCCCGAATGTTACGCATGTTCAGCGAGCGGTTGCAATAAATTCTACGTGCTGCCTCGATGTCTGAAACTGAAATATGCATATTTTTTTCCGGTTCAGGATTGACGAATAAACTGCACACCCACTTGATAGAAGTGGTGTCCATTCTCTTCAAAAATCTGTTTGACGTATACGACTCGCCCCTGTCTGACCAATTCGGCGCTGCCCTTTGCTTTAATCGTCATGTTCGAGAAAACGCGTCCGGTTTGCATCAACTTGGTTGGGATACGGCCCCTGAAGCTGAGTCCTCCGGTCGACAAATCGTACAATCTTCGTCTGAGGATTGTCCCTGAGTCGAAAGGGTGGGTGATGAGTACAATCGCTTCTTCACTGTTGGAAAAAACCTTTCGATCATCAGCTCTTGATTGCGGGAGCAAACTGATGTGATGCATCGGGAAGCGAATGTCTGTGCCGTGTGCAAACAAGGCCGCACTCATGAGTTGAAAATCCCGACAAATAAGCGAGAACTCGGTGCTGCTCACCACGTCAGGCAAGACGTCCACGGGAATCGGATTCTTGAAAACAACGGACTCATCGATGATTCCGACTGGGGTGCAGAGGAAAGAAACCGACCTGCCACGAGGATTCAGAATCAACGGTTGTTTTTTTTCAACGAGATCCGCGAAAACCTTTTCAAATTCATTTTTGGATACAATCATGGTCAGTTTTCCTCGGCAGCAAGAGTATCGTTGAATCTGTCGAGACGTCGCAGTACGGGTCTTGTGAGTGGCCAGCTGTAGGTGAATCCGCCATTGAAACCTATTTTTGATCCTGAAAAATCACTGAGAGTCGATTGTGTTGATTCGAAGTTCAAATTGAAAACAAAGCGCCAATTGCGCGACATATCAAGATACGCCTGACCACCGCTTCCGATGATGCTGTCGGTGCGCTTGACCAAGGTTGCAGAACCATCCGTGATGTTGTTGATCTTGATTCGCTGAATGATGAAGTCTTCCCTGTCCAGACGCAAATAGGGTTGCAGACGGATGTTCCAGGCGATCGGAAAATCCATTGAAAAGCGGGCCCCCAGTCGCGAAGAATCATTTTGAATCGAAGCCGATTTTTTATTCAACCAGTTCAGGGTCACGTTCGCTGTCGAGGCAATCCTTGTCAAATAAAACAGATTGTCCTGGATGGCGCTAAAAAATATCCCTCTTCCTGCCTGGCGAACAGACCAGGTGGTGAAGGAGTTGCGGGGATCTTCCTTGTTGATCTCTGTCCGCAGCGGGGAATATAGCGTCGCAATATAAGTTCCGGGAATTCGCCATTGAAACCATGGCACCAGCTGCTCAACATTGCGAACGCTGTCAGAAACCTCATTGGGCGCGCCCAAAAAGTTCTGACTGGAGCCAACTCTCTCGAAGTCGAGCATGGCATGAACGCCAAACTGCCAGGGAGTTGCTGAATATCTGATTTCACTGGCGAGCTCGTGCGAACGCAGCATGTCCCTGGTCGGGAAGATGAAGTCGGCAGATTTGAATGTTTTGAACCACTGACCAAATTTCGCAAGTTGATCCTCGTTGGTCCGCAAGTTCTGCGTGTACCGGTAATGAGTCACGAATGAAACATTGTTTCGCTTGATGGGACCCCAGCCCGCGGCACCGTTCAGGATCAGCGCCCAGCGCGGTTCCTCGATTGTTTTCTGGCAAGCATTGTTGCACTCGGCAACTCCAGGGTTTGTTCGGGAAATACTTTCATATCCCCAAATCGCACCTGTCGAGCCGAACCAGTTTTTCGTTCCTGAAAAATCATCCCTTGGTTTGAGATGAGGTGGTGCTGCCGCAGGTTGGCCGTATGGGTTTTGATTCCGTGCGCCACCCGGAGTTGGATTGAATACTGCAGGCGGCGGAGCGGGCGGAACGATCACGTTCGGCTGCTGTACCGGATAAGGTGGAGGAGCGGGCGGCCACGGCTGCCTTTGAGGTTGTGATTGTGGAGGATATGAATTTCGGGGCGCTGGCCTGATTTGCCGGGATGATTGAGCAAAGCTGGTGCTGCTTGTTGCGGATGCAACAAAAACACAACACAGCGCTGTCCTCGAATGGCAGAACATCAACGTCAGAGAATTCTCCAATTTAAGATTTCTTCAATCAACTCGCCTATGCTAACCCCGATTTGGAAGAAGTGAAACACGACACCACGGCTTCTGCACCTATTCGCAGCGAAGGGATCCCAAGGGAGGCTCCATGCGTCAATTTTTCGGAATTGTATTGATTTTCTGTCTGATTGCTTTTGTCAGTCCGCTTGCCGAAGGCAAAACCCCTTGCATCACCCGCCAGGAGCTGACGGCCCGTTCAACAGGAATTGTTCAGCGCTATCATGCTTCCAATGGGGACATTATTCGCAAGGGTGACCCTGTCATCGAATTTGACTCGCGGCTTTTGCGCGCCGGCTACAAGGAGGCGCAAGCTGCGGTCGACGCGGCCAAGGGGAATGAGGAACTTGCTGCGGACGCACTTCTGCGTCTTGAAAAACTGCAGGGCAGCGAAGCGGTGACCGCCCAGCAATTGGCCGAGGCAAAAATCCGGGTCAGCCAGGCTCGCGCTCTTCGGCGGCAGGCCGAAGCGGCAGCCGAGCGCGTCAAGGTTCAGCTGGATGACACCATGCTGCGGGCTGAGGTTGGCGGTCGGGTTCAAGGCCTGCCAACCATTCTTGGTATGGTTGTTCAGGTTGGTCAATCACTTGGCAGCATCGAAGTGGTTGGCGCAGGTTGCTCCGCTGTTGCTCCATCGAAAAACAACTAAGGAGCTTCGCGATGAATCTTGCGCGCTTCTCCGTCAAGCGGCCCGTGACTTCAGGAATTATCAGTCTCGCACTTTTTATTCTGGGTGTTTTTTATCTCATCAAGATGCCGGTTTCCTTGTATCCCGACGTCTCCATTCCGTTCATTTCCGTCACCGTTCCCTATCCGGGCGCATCTCCGGAGCAGATTGAATCCGCAATCGTGAAACCCATCGAAGCCGAAGTCGCAGGACTCAAGAAAATTTCGCGGGTGATTGGTGTTGCCCGGCCAGGCTACGGGCAGTTGATTCTCGGCTTCAAAATGTCTGCCGATGAGCAGGAAGCTGCCGATTCGGTGCGCGAAAAGGTGTCGATCGTCAAAGGTCGTTTTCCACAAGGTGCCAAAGAACCAATTGTCGCGAGAGTTGATGTCGGGGCCACGCCGATTCTGATTTACGGGGTCGAGACGCAAAAATCAGCCGAAGAAACGCAGCGCATTCTCGATGACGTTTTACTGCCTGAGCTTCGCCGCACCGAAGGTGTCAACGAGGCAAAAGTTCTGGGTATTGGCGACGAGAGGGTCCAGCTCACTCTGGATGCGCGCAAGCTCTCGGATCTTCGCGTTGCTCCTCTCGATATTTTCGAACAACTCTCTGCCAAGATGGCAGTCATACCCTGGGGCGAAGTCACCCAAGACAGCCAGGTGATGTCGGTTTCCCGTAGCCTTCTCCCAGCAGATCTCAAATATTGGGAAAGTCAACGTGTCACATTGCGTGATGGACGAACCGTCTTCCTGGCGGATGTTGGTGAGCTGAAAATTGTCCGCGACGAGACCGCTTCCAGCGTCTTCATCAACGGCAAGCGTGGACTGGGTTTGGTGATCACAAAGCGGGCCGATGCCAACACCGTCGGAAGTGTCAAAGCGGTCAAGAAAACTCTGTCCCGCATCACTCTCCCAGACAATGTCAAGCTGTTCAGCATCGTTGATCAGAGCTCATTCATCCAGGAAAACTCAAAAGAAGTCTGGATCGCACTTTTTGCGGGTGGTGCCTTTGCGGTTTTGATTATTTTGTTGTTTCTCACTGATATCCGCAGTGCACTTATTTCAGCTACGGCATTGCCAGTGAGTATCGCAGGCTCATTTATTTTCATGAGCTGGCTCGACTTCTCGGTCAACATGATGAGCCTTTTGGCGATGGCTTTGGCGATTGGACTTTTGATCGACGACGCCGTGGTGGTGCGCGAGGCGATTTACACTGAACTCGAACATGGAGCCACTCCGGCCGAGGCTGCGGTGAAGGGAACGGATCGTGTTGCCGCAGCCGTGATGGCGACCTCTTTGGCGGTCATCGCCGTGTTTCTTCCGGTGGCAGGCATGGAAGGAATGGTCGGGCAATTTTTCAAGCAGTTTGGCGTGACAATCTGCATTGCCGTTGCGATTTCGACTTGGGTTGCGTTTACGCTTGATCCGATGCTGTCGGCCTATTTCGCTGGCAAACCGCGTCCTTTTCAAGGTGCTTTTTGGGACAAATGGCGCTCGTGGCTTGTGCGCACCGAGCAGGTCATTTCTGGTTGGGCAGTGGCTTCTTTCAAGCGACCTGTCACGGTCTTGATTCTCGCGGTTGTGACATTGTTTGCAGCCACAGGCCTGAGTCTTTCCCGCGGCTCCGACTTTCTTGCGTTTGAAGACCGTGGCCAGTTCATCATCAACATCCGTGGAAAATCTGGTTCCACCCGTGAAAAAAGCGAGAAGCTTGCCGAGCAAACCCTTGAGAGAGTCAAAGACTTCGAGGGATTGCAGGAAGTTTTTGTCACCGTTGGTGAACGTGGCGACGAGACTCTTGTGCAGATGAGATTGGTTTTCAACGCCAAAACCAAGCGCAAAACAGGGCTCTTGCAGATGCAAAAAATGGCGCGTGAACGCTTGAAGGATATCGATGGCGAAGTGCTTGTGATGGATCCACCACCCATCGAAGGCATTGGTGGCGAGGCGCCATTGAGTGTCTACGTCTATGGAGAAAATCTCGCTGAAACACGCAAAGCTGCCGAGGATCTTCTTGCCAAAATCCGCGCTCTTCCTGGCGTGGGAAATGCGAGGCTCGAGACGGCAGCATTCGCAAAAGGTTTGGATGTTTCTTTCAAACCACTGGACCTTGGTTTTGCAGGTTCGGCAACCCAGGCAGTGGAACTCACTGGTCGGCTGGCGCTCACTGGCGTCGAGGCCGGATTCGTTGGCGACAAAAACACTCCTTTTGTTCTGCGCCTGGCCGACAAGGATCGCACGATCGAAAATCTATGGAACAATATCTATGTGCCCAGCATGCGCGGGCCAATGGCGTTGAATCAATTTGCGGATCTGCAGGAATCGTATCGCCCGCGCGGCATCGATCGCGAACGTCGCTCGCGCAAGATGGTCATTTGGGGAACACTCGACCGCACGCGCACCTATGGGGTCGTGCTCGGTGAAGTTCAGAAACTTGTTGATGCGGTTCCTGCGCCATTTTCAGCTGAAATCCAAGGCGACAAGGAAGTCTTTGAAGAGATGGTGGGCAGTTTCACTCTGGCCATTGTCGGCAGTTTGTTTTTTATCTTCATCATCTTGGCTGCGCAGTTTGAAAACCTGTTGCGTCCGTTCGTGATTCTTTTGTCGCTTCCACTGGCAGTGATTGGTGGATTCGCCGCACTTTACGTCGCCGGGCATCAATTGGCCCTGGGCGCACTCATTGGAATGGTTTTCCTTATCGGACTCGCGGCCAAGAATGGAATCCTTCTTGTGGACGCTGTTGGTGTGAAGGAAAAAACGATGCCACTCTCAGACGCAGTTCGCGAGAGTGTGAAAGAGCGTTCGCGCGCGATTCTGATGACGTCCATTGCAATGATTTTCGGAATGATTCCCACCGCGGTCATGCGTGGTGGAGGATCAGAATTCCGCTCGCCGATGGCACTGGCCATCATTGGCGGTGTGCTCTCGAGTACCTTCTTGTCGTTTTTTGTGGTTCCTGCAGTGTTTGGAATCATCGATCGCTTGCGATCGTCCAAAAGTAAAGCAACTTCTGCCGTTGGTGCCATTACCGCAGGGGTCATCCTGGTTGCGTTGGGTTGGAATCTTCTGGCGAGCGCAACAGCCAATGCGCAGACATCTTCGACATCCTTTGCGGGCGTTTCGGCCACCGATTCCAGTGCGGTGGGTCGAGAATCACTTGTTGCCCAGAAAGCCAATATGTCAGCGGTCCTGCGACTGATCAACGAACTGAAGAAAGATGGACCAGACGAGATCCAAATCGAAGGGGCGGATCATGCTGCAGCCCAGGCGTCGCGCTCTGCAATTGAGAGTGTGTTTGGCGGCGCGCGTCTTGAGTATGGCCAGGAATGGTTCAAGCCAGGCTATTCGCAATCGTTCACTCTTCCTCCACCACCTGTCGGACCAGGTGCGATCAAGACAGTGATTGTTCCCCAACAGCAGCGCGTTACCAGTGTTGGCTGGCAGATCCCTGTTCTGAACATCCAGGCGATTTACGGCTGGGTGATGAGAAATGCGTTGCGCGTGCAGGCTGATCGCATTCGTGAAGCACGCTTTGAATCGGGTACCCTGGGAGCTGCACAGCTTCTGTTGCAGACAGAACTGGCGGTGCAAACCGTACGGGTCAACAAGGGATTCGTCGAGATCAGCAAGGCTCGTGAGACTATTGTTCGTCAACGCCTTGCCGCAGGACTTTCGACCCGACTGGAACTCAATCAGGCAGAGGCAAGCACGCTTGCCGCAATCGCCCAGTGGGAACAAACCAAGGCGGAAGAACTCAAGGTGCGCCAACAGTTCCTGCAGCAGGTTGGCAAGAGTTTCCCGGACGACGGAGTTGGTGTTACGGCCTTCCCTTTCGTGGGTGAAAGACCATTCCAGTCGACCGCTCTGGAAGCCATGAAGTCCGTGCACAATGCGCAAGTCAAAAGCACCGAACTGACGGATGCGGCATTTTATCCCACTCTCAGTGTAGAGCTCGGCTACTCAAACAAATCCTTCGACACCTCACCACCCGCGCAGAAATTTGCTGCGCTCAAGGCTCGTTGGGATATTCTCGATGGCGGTGGACGCTCTGCGATGCGTGGACGCAACATGCAGATGGCCAACGATTTGTTGGCCCAGGCAAGGCAGCTGGAAATTCAACTCCGGAGTTCCCACGAATCACTGAAAACGCGGCAAGAGGCTTTCCAGCGCGCCCGCAGTGCGGCGGAGTTTGGTCAAAAGGCGGCAGCTTCTGCTCAGCATCAGGCATTGCAGGCTTTTTCGGCTGGTTTGGCCCGTGCGGTGGACGTGCGTGCTGCCGATGAGGCAAAGCTGAAGGCGGATTTTGCCAAGTTGCAATTGGATTTCGCGTTGCAGGGTTTGGCACTCGAAAGTTTGGCTCTCACCAACAGCTGGAACAGTTTCATCCGTTCGAATGGTCAGCCGTAATATTTTCCAAACCTGTTCTTGAGAAACAATTCCAGCGGCACATCTTCTTGTCGCACAAAGCCGCTTTTCGGTATTTTACCTTCGTGATGCAAGTCAAGAACCGCACAAATTCCAGCTGCGGTTGTGATCTGGATGGCTCCCCAGTGCTCACCATCAATGTCCTGGTGATAAATCTTGTGCGCGTAGCTTTCCTGACTCAACACGCCGTTGCGGTTGCCTTGAACAGTCACAATGATGATCACAACATCCTGTTTGGTTGTGGGGATTGCCCGTTCAAAAATCTTGCGCAGGTTGTCCCTGTCCTGGTTGAGCTTCAAATCATTCATCAGCAGAGCGATGATGTCGCGGTGACCCGGATAGCGGACGCTCTTGTAGTCGAGTGATTTGGCTTTTCCCGCAAAAGTTTCGGCAAGTGTGCCCAAGCCGCCCGAGGTGTTGAACGCCTCGTATTCCAATCCATCGAGGCTGAATTTTTCGAGTCCTTCAAGCGGCTGAAGCAGTGTGAGTTTGCCGTTCACCACGGCTTCGCAGGGGTTGCCGTATTCGTTGATGAGACCTTCGGTGCTCCAGGTCAGGTTGTACTTCATCGCGTTGTGCGGATATTTTGGCAGCGCACCCACGCGCATCTTGATGTGCTCGATGCTCTCGAAAGATTTTGCCAGGCCGTTGGCAACAATCGAGATGAATCCAGGAGCAAGTCCACACTGTGGGATGAATGCCAGTTTGGAATCCTCTGCCAACTTTCGTACTGCCTTTGTCGTGGCCACGTCTTCGGTCAGGTCGAGATAGTGCACTCCGGCTTTTTTTGCGGCGGTCGCGATTCCCACATTGCAGTGGTATGGAGCGCAGCTCACAACGTAACTGTGCCCTTCGAGAGCTTTCTCTACAGCGCCTGTGTCGTTGAGGTCCAATCCTAGGAATGATGTATTTTTGAGCATCTTGCCGTCTGCTGTGAACGTGGCTGATCGGGCCACATCGAGCTGCACATCTGCAGCAGTGACCGCGTAGTCGCCTGATTTGGACAAAAGGGAGACAACCAGCTTGCCTATCTTTCCGCAGCCCAAGACCAGTATTTTCGCTTTGTTTGCCATTATTTTCTCTCCATCTGTCTGTTCTTCAATAGAGGGTGCGACTGGCTTTTTGTCCGTCACTCATGCTAGGTTTCCGCTCAACAACTCAGCTGAAAAGTGAGTTCCAAGGAGCAGTCATGCTGAACAATGAGTCCGACTCGACACTTTCGTCTGCTCGGAAGCCGTCCATTCCAAGGAAGCCCCGGATTTCTGAAGAGTATCGCATCCACAGCAATTTTCGGTATGTCGATGGACAAACGCAACCCGACCGCGTCGGGACTGTTGACGAACAACAAGAGTTTGGCATCGGGGTGACTTCCGAAATTGGAAGATTGCGAAAAGTCTTCGTCCACTCTCCTGGTCCGGAAGTTGAGCGCATGACGCCCAAAACCGCATCCGAACTGCTCTACAATGACATCATCCATTACTCTCGCGTGCGAGAGGCACACGGGCAGCTGAAAGGTGTCTTGTCTTTGGTTTCCGAAGTTCTCGAGGTTCGAGATAGCCTGGCCGACGTGCTTGAAATCGCCCAAGCAAAGAGCGAACTGCTCTCGCGCATCACCCAGGCCCAGAATTGCAACCACCTCTTCTCCGAACTACTCGAGGTTCCCTCGACCGAGCTTGCCGAACTGCTCATTTCCGGTCTTCCGCTCAAGCGCGATTCGCTGGAGAGCTATCTGTCGAGCAAAAGTTTTTCATTGGTCCCTTTGCCAAATATGTACTTCATGCGCGACTCCAGCATGGTCATCGGGCCCCGCCTGATCACCGGCGGCATGGCGAGCTCTGTGCGCGACACCGAATCCCTCATCATGCGCACGATTTATGAGTTTCATCCTTCGTTGCGCGGACGCGGAATCTTGCTCGACGCTTGCATGAGCGACGATCGCTCGAAAATGACCATCGAAGGTGGTGATGTTCTGGTTCTCAGTGAAGATGTCCTGCTGATTGGAATCAGCGAGCGCACGACGCCGGTGGCTGTCGACAAGCTGGTGGACGCCTATTACAACGCTCGCATTGAAGACGGGATCGATCGCCCGTTTGATGTCTTCTGTGTCATTCTTCCCCAGGAAAGAAGCACCATTCATCTCGACATGGTCTTCACCTTGGTCAACACCGAGCAGGCTGTGGTGTCGTCACCCTATATCATGGGACGCAACCGGGCCCGCATTGTTCGCATCAAGGTTCGCGAAGAGGGGCGCAAGCGGTTTTCGGACGTCGACGATCTCTTGCTCGGTTTGCGCAGTCTGGGAATTCGCATCGAACCCATCATGTGTGGTGGCGATGAACCACTGCATCAGCAGCGGGAGCAATGGAACAGCGGTGCCAACATGTTTGCCTTTGCTCCAGGCAAAGTCATCAGCTACGACATGCACGAGCACACCGTCAGGGCGTGCGAAGGGGCCGGTTTCAGGGTTGAATCGGCTCTTAATATTCTTAAAAATCCGCATCTTTTGGAATCTTCCAAGCCCTTGGTGGTCACACTGGATGGCACTGAATTGGCCAGGGGTGGTGGCGGACCTCGCTGCATGACCTGCCCCGTCAAGCGGGATCCTGTTTGAATCGTTTCCCATATATGAATTTGCGTCATCTTCTCGACGGAAATCTTTTGCAGTCCAACCCGTCAATGGAAGGATGTTTCAGGGTGGAATTGTTGAGTTCCCACCCCGAAAATCCGATACGCCCATTGAAAGTCTTTGAGGTTGAACATGCACGAGCGCGATGGTCGATTCGAACCACGTCCATACCTCAGCCGCAGCCTTGCTGCGGTATCGTTGGGCTTTGTTTGTGGCCTGATTCAAACTGCTCAAGCGATTCCGCTTTCCATCGATCCACCGGACACTCGTTCCTTCATTCATGAAGACACGCCCGCGCGTTCAGCGGTGCAACAAGCGACTCCCGTGGCGAACCAGATTCTTGCGCCCCTGAGCTCGGATTCCAATTCAGTATCGATGCCTTTGAGTCGCTATAAAGCTCCTTCCGAACTTGTTCTTCTGCATGAAGTTGGTCTCGAGCCAAGCTCGCAGGTCGATTCTGCGGTCGAGCAGGCCATGACTTGGGTCAATCAGACCATGTCTGCATCAACACGTGCTGATTTCTCCATGCGCTGCGAACAGCATTTCTCCAACATGAGCCAATCGATGCAATTGACGGAAGGGGCATTGGCTTGTGTTCCGTGGGCAATAGAGAAATTCAACACATCTTCTTACAGCAAGCGGGAAAACAGGGTTGGAACGCGTCCCAGTGGGGGAGGAAGATTGCGCAGTGAAAATGATTGGCGCAATCATCTCAAAGGCGTTGGATTCCTTGATGCGTTCTGGCGAATTGATCCGCAAACAAATGCCGAGTTGGTGGCCGAGGCAAACATCGCTGCCAAAATTGGCCAGGATTGCCAGTACCGAGGCGCACTGGCTGCATTTATCGCACGTGCTGAAGCTTTTTTTCCGGAACAAGTTGCCGTATCGGCCATCGAGAAGGTTTATCCGATGGCCTTCACATGTCTTGAACCGGACGACGATGGGTTTGAACGCACACATTTGCGCACCGGACTTTTTCGCCTGATGCAGGGCGAAACGCAAAAGGCCAAACAAAGTTTTCTGTTGGCAGCCCATGCGGAAAATCCTGAAGAAGAGTTCCGCTCTTTGTTTTGGCTTGGAGTGTTGGAGGAAGGCGCTTCCAATCGTACAGCCAGCAACGTGACAAATGAACATTGGGAATTGCTGCGCCGTCGTTATCCATTGACGATCCATTCGGTGGTCTCTTCCCACAGTCTTGGAGTCGATCCTCTTTCGGCAGCTGTTTCCAGCAAAGAGGCAAATGTATCGAGAAGAGTTGGAGTGAGTTGGAGCGAGTACAACCTTGCCGCTTTTTTTCTTGAACTTTTGATCGCACGCAAAGAGGCAAGCAGCCTCACTGCTTTTTCGAAATTTGCCGCAAGGACGGTCGATGCTCCAAATCCTGATGCACTGTTGTTTCTGTCCAAATGTTACAGCACTGCCCAAGCGCACAAGATTTCCATCGGCACCCTGACGCGCTACTTCAAGGAAACACAAAGCCAGGGACTGACCATCGAAACGATGAACATGTTTTTCCCGCGGGCATATACAGACCAGATTCTGAGTTCGACCGGTCTGGTCGACCCCGTGATCGTCCTCAGTTTGATTCGTCAGGAGAGTGCTTTTGATCCTTTCGCCCGCTCCGGTGCCGATGCACGTGGACTGATGCAGTTGTTGCCTTCAACAGCGTCCAAATGGCTTGCAAATTCGAGGCAGGAATTGTTTGATCCCAGCCAGAACGTTCGGGTGGGCGTCAAGTACATGGAAACGCTGTTCAAGCGCTACGATGGCAACGTCGAACATGTGTTGGCTGCCTACAATGCGGGACTCAAAAACCTCGACAAGTGGCGTCAACGTTTTCCGAACACAAACACTTTGATGTTCATGGACTTGATTCCGTTCAAGGAGACCAGAACCTACGTCGCCATCATTTTGCGGAATGCCTATTGGTATGGGCGCCTGATGGCAATGCAGCGTGACAATTTGGCAGACACAATCGTGCGCAAGAGCACGCAGGCAAAATGGCGGTCTGTCACAGTGCAAAATCTCCTGCGCCTTGCATGGTCACAGGATTCTCAAAACCCGGCATCCCGCACCGCGCTTTCCCAGTTGTATTCCTTGCCGCTCGGTAATCAGTGAAGTCGTTCAGGAACGGTTCAGGTTCGTAAAGTAGATTGCCCGGATATCAAGTCCGCCGAGCGTCAGGTGCTCGCAAATTTGCCTGAGTTGTCGAAGTTCCTTTTGAATGGCGCGCCAAGTCTCCTCGCTGGGACAAAGTACAACACCGCATGCTTTGCCATTCTTCCTCGAGAGAGAAAGCATCATATCGGCGAGGCGTGATCCAAACTGTTGATAGAGTTTTTCACTGCCGCCGCGGGACTCATTCGACATGCGGATTCCAAACGGGGGGTTCGCAAGAATCCAAAGGCAATCACCTGAGGAAACTTTCGCAAGATGCATGTTTGGCTTGCACGAGTCGACCAGAAAGCTCGCGGCCTCCGCCTTTATCGGGATTCTTGCTTGTGCCTCGGCAAACCATTTGGCCGTCGCTGTGCAAAGAGCGGGATCAAGGTCTTCTCCGAAAAATGAAACACTTTTAACGCTCCCGCTCATGGCCTGTTCCAGGTTGCCCAGCTTTTTTTTACGCACATGAGCAAATGACTTTTCCTTGAAAAATGGCAAGCATGGATAAGACCAACGCGAGATTTCGGATAACAATTGCGAGCATTTTGTAATGGAAAGCGCAGACTCATGCAGAAGGGTTCCGGTACCGCAAAATGGATTCAACACGTGTGATGGAGTTTCAATTCCGAGTTGTTCCTTGCTGATTTCCGCCAGGCGTTGCACGAGGCATGATGCGATGTCTTCGCGCAGGGGCGCTGCATGCTGAAAGGTTTGCTTGTGTCCACGCTTCCAAAACGAACGCCCACCAAGGGAAACAAAGATTTCCAGGACCTCTCTTTCAAGAGTGATATCCAGAGCAACGGGCTCTCCTTTTTCACTTCGAGCAGTTTCATTTTTTCCCTGAAACTTGATTTTGCTGAGGGCATCCAAAAACAATCTTTTGATGCGGCCTTCGTGATAAAGCTGACTGTTGAGTGAATCGACACGCACATCCAATGATTTCCCGTCAACGACTGGCAACCACAACTGCCAATCGGTTTCGGAGACAATTTTTTCGAGTTTTGATTCAGCAGAGCATCGTGATCTCAGTATCCTGATTTTGATGTCCGAGAACACGAGGCCTTCGAACAGCAGCTCATGAACCGCATCGAATGGCAGATTTTCAATCCTCACATTGTTACCGTGGATTTCGACCTTTGTCTGGGCCTGCGGATCACTTGAGGTGTGGCCCGTGAGAAGTGTCTCGACAAAGCGTTTGCCAAGCTCGACAAATCCTGGAGGAATTGAACACTCCACTGTGTGGAGCTGCGCGTGGATGTGTTTTTTGATTCTGCGTTCAAGTGCCTTGTCTGCCAAAATCGCATTCCCTTTCATTTTCGTTCACCGATTCTTCGATTCTGGGAATCCGCGATTCTTGCTGTCAATTGTTCCCAGTCTTCTCCAACCGAGACGCTCAGTTCCAGAGATTCTCCTGCCGCGGGGAGTTTTCTCAATGGAACGATGATGGGACTCCAGTGGTCACATTGGTCTGCCTCACCTGGGATATTTGAAATCGAAATATTTTCTGTCAAATGCGCACGGAATCCAAGAATGAGAACCGGGCAACGCAACGATTGGTTCACATCGAGCCTTGATTTGCCTACAGGCGCACTTTTTCCAGCAGCAGGCGGTGGTGCCAAGGGGACTGTGAACATTGATTTCGGGCGGCTCACTGCTTCGTAATCGCCAGCGCGAACTGGATGTGCGAAAGAAATATTGGAGAAATCCAGCTGCTCGCGAATGCGCAGCACCGGCTTCAGCCAGTCGGCATCGTTTTTACCTGACACCTTGTTCAGCAGTTCAATGCGGTTCTTCAAGGGGCCTTGCTGAAGGTCGACAAGTTGAGCAAAAATTTCCACGGATTCAGGTATGCCTTTCACCTTCTGTTTGCCCAGTCGGGAAAAAACATCGCGCAGGGTTGGCACGACCCCTTCCTGGAAGGGGTCGTTTCCAAACAATTCGCTTACAACGTGGGTTATACCCACCGGAAGATTCACATCGGATGAATTGTTGTGATGCACGATCAGTTTCTGTTTGTCCTTTGCCGGAAGCGAATCCCTGACCTTTTTCAGAATTTTGACCGAACCCGTTTCCTCGACGGCATCAACTTGCTGCGCGCCTGCCGCCAAAGCGTGAAGTGCCAGCAATCCGGTTCCGGAACCCACATCCACGACCTTTGATTTCTCATTGACCGATCGTTTGATCGCTTTCTCGTAGGCTGCGCAGCGCGGCGCGTCCGCGAGCATCGCCCATTGGATCCACGGGTCGCCAAAACCATCCAGAATACCGTCGTTGGTCTGCTCCCCGGTCGAGGTTTCAACCAGGCATTGGGCAGCCTTCATTTCCATGATGAGCTGATCGATTTCTTCCTGATGAGGCAAGCCGGAGACAATTTCCCGGAAGTCCTGGCGCAGACGACCCGACAATGCCGAAGGCTGGACCCCTTGCTGAACAAGGCAAAGAAGTTGAACAATTTCAGGCGTTAGATTGAATTCTCCAGCAGATGCGGAGACGCGAGCCCTGAGCAATCCCTGCTCGTCGATTCTGAGCCGCAGCGCGGACGAAGGTCGCACTGAGGCTTTTTTGCTGGTTTTTTGCGGGTTTTTGGAAGTCACAAAGATCTCCCCGGGTGTCTTTGCCCATCGTGGTAAATCGGATATGAAGCCCCGGAAGAAGACAGTGTCCGAACAATGCTATCCGGGAGCTCATCCAAACCATGAAACTAGACAACATTCTACAGGCCATCGGCAAGACCCCCCTCGTGCGAGTCAATCGCCTTTTCAAGGACAGTCCTGTGGAAGTGTGGGCAAAATGCGAATTTCTCAATCCCGGGGGCAGTGTCAAGGATCGCATCGGGTACAGAATGGTCATCGATGCCCAGAATGCCGGTCGCATCAAGCCCGGTGACACGCTCATTGAACCAACCAGCGGAAACACAGGTATTGGCATTGCACTCGCAGGCGCCGTTCTGGGTTATCGAGTCATCATCACCATGCCCATGAAAATGTCCCGTGAAAAACAGGTTGCTCTCGAGGCATTGGGAGCCGAGATTGTCCGCACTCCCACAGAGGCAGCATTCGACTCGCCCGAAAGTCACATCTCCATAGCCAAGAAGCTCAACCACTTGATTCCCAATTCGCACATTCTCGATCAATACGGCAATCCATCCAATCCACGTGCGCACGAAGACGGAACGGCCTTGGAAATTGTTGAAGACATGGGTGGTGTGCCAGACGTTGTTGTCATGACGGCCGGAACGGGCGGGACAATCACGGGCGTTGCCCGCAAGCTGAAACAACTGCGTCCGGATGTGCATATTGTCGGTGGAGACCCTGAGGGCAGTATTCTTGCAGGTGGCACGGAAGTTGGCACTTACCACGTTGAAGGTATTGGCTACGACTTTATTCCCGATGTATTGGACCGCAAGTTGATCGACACATGGGTCAAGACCAACGACCGCGAAAGCTTCACATGGGCTCGCCGGGCGATGCGTGAGGAAGGTTTCCTGTGCGGAGGCAGCTGTGGTTCTGCACTGATGGCCGCTGCAAAAGTCATTCCGACGCTCAAACGTGGCAGTCGGGTGGTTGTTCTTCTGCCCGACGGAATCCGCAACTACATGAGCAAATTTGCCGACAACAACTGGCTCAACGCCCATGGCTTTGAAGGTGTTGCACCCACAGTGCCAACTTATGCTGCCGATCTGTTGCAGGCGAATTCATGAAAACGCGGGTGCTTTTGTTCTGCAGAGAGACCGTTGATTCAAGCCCGACAGGCGGACAGATACTGTTTGCCCGTTTATCCGAGACGTTGCTGCTCGACTTGCCCGATCAAATGGGCGTTGAAGACTTTGCCCTTAAACTTGGGCTGAAGCGTCATTCAAAGTTCGATTGGTCGGTTGGTGAAATGGGTCGAAAGGCGACGCTGCTGGAGTGCCTTGGTGCCCGCACCTCACGGCTTGAATTGGATGCGCAACATTCATGGTCGCTGACGTGGGACAGTTTCCGCAACACTGCAGCGGCCTTCAAGGATGGAACTGATCGACGATTCCTTCAACTGGCAGTCCAGTTTCTGGCATCAGGTGCCGAGGTCGATGACTCCGTTGTGGCTGCCGATTACGACGCTGAATTTATACAGTCGCTGCAAAAGACTCTGGCAGACAAGAATTCAGCCGAGAACTCGTCGGGTCAGGAGCCCGACAAAAAGTAATCACATTTTTTTCTTTTACTTGCTTTTCATCACCCAGATGCCATCCCAACCCGCGTCGACAGGATGCTCGAGAAAATACTCGCAGCGTTCCAGAAAGATGGAGGAAGGGCCGTCTTGCGGAGACATCTGGAGGACCTGCATGAATAGTGTCTGAGCCGAGCGAAAATCCCGGTTCCTGTATTTTTCCAATCCGTCCTGAAAGAGCACACGGACCTTTTCTGTTTCTGCTTTCTTTTCAGGTGCAAATCTCATGACTTCATGGATGGTGACAGGTTCGTTTTTGCCTTTGACCTTGATCCAGTCCAATTCACGGAGGATAAACTTTTCTGGATTTTTGAGCGATTTTTTGGTCTGCCCGGAGCAAACAATCCTCACGCCATATTCTTTCGTGATGCCTTCAAGTCGCGAACCGAGGTTCACCGAATCGCCCAGCACGGTATAGTCGAAGCGCAAATCGGAGCCCATGTTTCCAACAACCATTGGCCCTGTATTGATTCCGCAGCCAATATCAATCGCTGGAAGGCTGCGCGGCTTCCAGCCTTCGCGCAACACATCCAGGGCATCGAGCATCTTGAGGGCCGATTCAAGTGCCTTGTCTGCATGATCATCCATTGGAAGTGGAGCACCCCACACCGCCATGAGTGCATCGCCAATGTACTTGTCGAGAAGTCCTCCTGAATCGAGAACGATATTGGTCATCGGAGTGAAGTATTCATTGAGCAGCGAAGCCAAAGCCTCGGGCGAAAGCACTTCGCTGATGGTTGTAAAGCCGCGCACATCCGAGAAGAACACGGTCAGTTCACGCTTGTCGCCGCCAAGTTTGAGTCCCTCCGGAGAGGCAAGCACCTGTTTGATGACCGAAGGATTGAGATACCGCTGGAATGCTCCTGTGAGTTCTCGTTTTTCGCGTTCTTCAATGAAGTATTTGTATAGAATAATGCTCAGAAAAATCGATGCGTTTTGAATGTGAATCAAGGCAAAGTTGTAGACATCATTTCTTCCAAAGAGGAAATTACGATCAATCATCTCGAGTGCAATGTGGCTGGCGACAAGTATCACCAGCGAAAGCAGAGCCGATGCCCGTTGTAGAAGGAAAACCAGCAGCAGACCTGCAATCAAGGCCAGGCCGAGTTCGTTGATGATGAAATAGGTTGGCCTGTTCAAGAAGTCATTTCGCAAAATGTTTTCGAGAATGGCGAAATGATGCTCCACTCCACTGGCTTGACTATCCAGCGGAGAGGGACGCACGTCGTGCGCGCCCGTGGCTGTCGACCCCAAAATCAAAACCGGGGGAACGTTTTTTTCCAGATTGTTTTCCGCCGCGTCAGCAAGTGAGATGATTGTCGGAGTGATTCTATTCTCGGAGTCAATGCTGCGGCCGTAGTGATTGATCAGCATGTGTCCATCCTGGCCCGAGAGTGGCAGTCTTGTCAGATTGCCAGCATCATCAACGAGAGACACAGCGTTGATGAAATTTCCATATTCAACCGCAATCTTTTTGTTCAGGTATCGGGAAGCCAGTTGCAGAGCTAGACTGACTGCAAATCGCTTCGGCTTGCTTTCGTCCATTGCGTTTTCTGCTGGGATTTCCCGGATGAGCTGATATCTGCGCGCAAGTCCGTCATTGTCGGCATCGTTGTTTATGAAGCCCAGAATTGGTTTTTCACCTGCGATAGCGGGTATATTGACCAACGGGTAATCCGAAGCCACGAGCCTGCCTTCTGCGCCTTGACTTTGCTTGACGAGCTCAACAGAGCTGTTGAGCAGCATTTGGTTTGCGGATTTCCAGTCTCTTTCCACTCCTTCGACTTGTTCCGCAGACACAAACATGAATGCCTGAACCACGTTTTGAAATTCTGCGATGCTGTTGCCGAGCAATTTGTCATTTGGACTGTCCTTCACGAGTCCAGCAATTCCGGCAACAAAGGTCCGGGGGTCGAGCACGCCCTGCGGAGAGAGACTTTTTTGGAGTATTTCCTGCATGGGATCGAGAGCATCGTTGAGAGTCAATTGCTCGGATTCAAGGAAAAGAACGTCCATGCCTATCCATTGCACACCTGCTTTTTTCAGGTTTTTGAATGCATCAACATAAGCAGAGCGTGAGAATGGCCAGCGACCGAATTTCGCGATGCTCTTTTCGTCGATGGCGAGCAAGCCCACCTTTTCCGATGTTTTACGCGCACCTCTCGACTTGATTCTGTAGTCAAAAACAGTTCGCTCAAGAACGCCAAAGATTCCATTTTGCTGTCCATCATGCGAATTGATTGCAACCTTGAAATATTGGATGTTGAAGATGAAAAAAAACAAGGTCACGATCAGGCCGATGTGCCAGGCCTGCAGCCGGATTTTTTTCGATGATTTTTTGGCCATGGCGACTCCCCAGCTCAAACGGCAACAAAGTACCCAGGGATTATAAAGCCAAAAGCCTATTGTCGGGTCTGGGTGAGAGTATTTTGGCAGCGAACGATTTGAATTGTCGTTTTGCGGATGTTGGGATTGACGACGCCGCTTTGGCTTGCCTCTTCAGGCGAGTTTTCAATCGTCGTTGTGTGGATCTGCAGGTTATCGAAGGTGCCTTTGAGTTTTTCAAGCGCGGTTGTGTAGCGGAAGCGCTCCGGGTCAGCGATCAGCAAAATTCCTTCCGGCTTGAGAAGCTCCCTTGCGATGCGCGGCACGCTGTCCAGGTGTGAATCATCGTAAAAAACGTCGCAGGCGATGATGAGATCAAATTTATGGCGCAAATCAGCTGGCGTGGGCTCACACCAATCGAGGGTTCTGAACGGAACTTTCCCAACCCCCTGCAATTCACAATTTGCATGCAGATAGTCTTCATAAGCGGGTTCATAGTCGGATGCGGTCAGGTTCCATTGGGTTTGACTCGCCAATAGAGCGGAAAAAAATCCCACGCCGGAACCCAGTTCCAGTGCAGTGACAGTGGCATCCGATTTGTCTTTTGCGACGGATTGCCAGCGGTCCTCTGCGGCCATCAGCCACTCCCAAAGTGCACGCGCACTGGGCCAAAGAACTGCGCCGAAAGGACAGCGCCGCTCTTGGTTGAGTTCGGTGTCCGCGTCATTGGCTTCAATAAAACTCTCAAGCAATTTGTCGATGTCGGGCGCCATCCATACAGGCACATTGAGACCCGCCAGTTTCACCATTCGCTTTTGAGCGCCAGCGAAACTCAGGGCGGGGTGTGGACGTTTGCTTTGCATGTGTTTTGTCGCGTTCCTGCTGTATTCCCGGGGGACTCAATTCAACGACACCTGAGCGCTGCTCAGGATGGCTACAGGTACGCGGTAAGGTGAACAGCTGACGTAGTTGACACCCACTTCGTTGAAGAATTCGATCGAACGTGGATCTCCGCCGTGTTCACCACAGACACCAACCTTGAGGTTGGGTTTGCGGGCGCGACCTTTTTCTGCGGCCCATTTGATCAACTGACCGACGCCCTCGGTGTCGACAACCGCGAAAGGGTCGTCGTTCAGAATGTTTTCCTTGGCATAGACTTTCAGGAACGGTGCGCTGTCGTCGCGCGAGAATCCAAAAGTCGTCTGCGTGAGGTCGTTGGTTCCGAAACTGAAGAAATCCGCGTGTTCGGCAATCTGATTTGCAGTGAGGGCAGCGCGCGGAACTTCAATCATGGTGCCAAACGGAATGGCTTCCGATTGTGGTGTGATGTTCAAGGCTGACATCGCCGCGGCGTAGGTTTGATTGGCGAGAGACTCGAGGCGGTCACGAAGCCACTTCAGCTCTTGCGCATGTCCCACCAGCGGAATCATCACTTCAGGCTTCGCATCAATACCTTGGGCATGCAGTTGCGCTGTGGCCTCGGCGATGGCGCAAACCTGCATCTCGTAAATTTCGGGATGACTGATTCCCAGGCGGCAGCCGCGATGTCCGAGCATTGGGTTGGCTTCATGCAGTTGGCCAACGCGTGCACGGATTTCTTCTGCTTTCATTCCAATTTGCCCTGCCAGCGCCTGAATGTCGCGGTCGGTTTGCGGCAGGAATTCATGCAATGGCGGATCAAGCAGGCGAATGGTGACGGGAAATCCAGCCATGGCTTTGAGAATTTCGATGAAATCCTCTTTTTGAAAGGGCAGCAGTTTGGCGAGAGCACGCGAGCGTTCTTCACGGTTTTGCGAAAGAATCATTTCGCGAACAACCGGAAGACGTGTTTCGTCGAAGAACATGTGTTCAGTGCGGCAAAGGCCAATGCCCTCGGCACCAAACTCGCGGGCAGCAATTGCATCACGGGGAGTGTCTGCATTTGCACGAACGTTCATTTCTCCCAGCTCTTTCGCCCATGCCAGGAATGTTGTGAACTCCGGACTGAGGTCTGCTTCGCGGGTATTGACTTTGCCGAGCATCACTTCGCCGGATGAACCGTCGAGTGTCAGCCAGTCGCCTTCAAAAACCTCGAGTTTACCGACGCGCAGATATTTCTCCCGTGCATGTATTTGAAGCGCACCACAGCCGGCAATACAGGATTTGCCCATTTGGCGTGCCACAACTGCAGCATGAGAGGTCATGCCTCCACGTGCCGTGAGGAAACCCTTGGAAACATGCATCCCGCCAATGTCTTCCGGAGATGTTTCATCGCGCACCAGAACAACCGATTCACCGCGCGCAGCCCATGCCTCAGCGTCCTTCGAATCGAACACGACCCGACCCGAGCAGGCGCCTGGAGATGCGGGCAACCCCTTGGCGATCACTTGTCGATGCGCCCTGGGATCGAGTGTGGGATGCAGCAGTTTTTCGAGTTCGTTTGGCTTGACCCGCAGGATGGCTTCTTTCTTGCTCAAAAGTCCTTCGCCAACCATATCAACAGCAATCTTCAATGCTGCCTGGGTAGTGCGCTTTGCATTGCGGGTTTGCAGCAGCCAAAGCTTGCCTTGTTGAACGGTGAACTCAATGTCCTGAACATCCCGGTAGTGGCCTTCCAGAATGCGTCTCACGCCATTGAGTTGTTCATAAACTGCGGGCATTTCCTTCATCAATGTCGGCAGCGGCTTTGGAGTCCGGAT
>JBMSQQ010000016.1:0-45434 GCA_049423385.1 Silvanigrellaceae bacterium
GAATGGCGTGCTGGGAGGCGTGAGTGCCATGAAAAAACGACCCGCATAGCGCTGGGCAAGCTTCTGGACCACCTCTGCCCATGCTTCGAAATCTTTCTTTTGCCGCGGCGAAAACAGTTGCTGCACGCCGCGCATGGGCCAGATGAGCACAACGTCTTCTGGCCATGGAATGTCGGCATCCGTAAGGTTCAGTGCAGTGGCAATTTTTCCATTCCTGTGGGCGTAGCTCAGAAGTCTGCACAAACCAGCGTACGCATTTTTGCTTGTTGCCAGAACTGCTACCCGGTTTTGCAGAAACACAGGTGCGTTCTGTTGCGGAGCATTCCAGATGTCGCGTGCAGGCGGATCTGTCATCAGCGCAGCAGGAATCGGGCAATCGACAAGAACTTCGGCGCCATAAAAAAGATTCAGCGGATGTGGATTTTTCCTGCCGGCCAGATGGGTGCGAACAACGCCATACACACCATCGAAATCGGCGACAGCCATGCCGAGCCAACCTTGTTCACAGGCTGCTGTGACCAATTCGTTTGGCCAGGATGAGCCTTGCAGAAAAGAAAAATTGGAGTGGGCAAGCCAGACGTGCATGGGATGGTCACGTTCCACTCGCTGGCACGGGCGCAGTTGCAGATGGAAAATTCATCAGAAGAACCTCCCGTGCGTTGAATTTGCCGGAGGATCAAAAAAGCCTTTCAGAACAAAAGAGGTGTCGTGGGGCTGGCGTCCCGATTCGCATGCCAGCAGCAGCGCCGGAGCGGGTGGATGGTGCAGTGCATAGAGGTCTTCGTTGGCCAGTGTTTCCAGATACTCCAGATGGTGTGCCGACGCCTCCGGATTTGAAAACAGTTCCTGCAGTGAAAATGGGATGGGTTCACGGACCAGGTGCAGCGGGCGTTCCTGCAGAGCATAACGAAACAGGCAAGATGGTTTGGCATCGTTTTTTTTGTCGTGCCTGGATTTGCCAATCGCATCGACCGTGGCCAACAGGTCGAGGTTCATGTTCTGTGGTTTTGCATCGGTGGAGAAATTGGCCTGCGGTTGAACCTGGTAGGCCTCGCCAGCCTGTTTGAGCTCGAGGTTCTGGATGACTCTTTCGAACGGCAATGAGGCACACTGTGTGTGAAGTTCGCTTTTGCCATGGGTGTTGCAGGGTGTGAGGCGGAGCGGCTCTATTGTGAGTTTGTAGATTTGGAATGCCTTGAAATAGAACGACGGCTCGTCGGGATGTTGAAACTCTTGTCCTTTGTGCGGCAATTTTGCGCCGATGTTTTGCAGGATGAGTGAGCTTGTTTTGTTGAACTCCAGGATTGGCTCATTGAGCAGACAGGTGTGTTGAATCTTGAGGTTGTTTTCCAGTTCGAGCGTGACCCGAAAATCGCGGATGCCAAAGCGTTGCTCAAGACTGTTGAAGTGTTCGAGGCGTTGGAGAAGTTTGCGCAGACAGCTTTCAAGCATGGGCATGAGCACGGCCAGGGGCCAGACCGGTTCGCTGGCAAAATCGTCGGTGTCGAAGTTGGTGGTCAGAAAATCCTGTGCACACAGATCCTGAGGCAAGTCGCGGAACACTGTGCCGAGAGAAACTTCCGGGCGTTTCCACATCTCCCAAAACACCACTGCCCAGGGGCCGAATCGGCGGCTGATGTCGTCGTGGGTGAGGTCTTCTGGAAAGTGAAGTGGACTGGCAAAGCGCATGCTCACAGCTGCTTCTGAAAGTTGCCGGACGCTGCGCACCAGTTCGGTTTGTTCAGAGCTTTTGAGTTGCAACAGACCTGCAAACAACAGGCAGGCTTCCCGCCATTGCGGCCAATCCAGCTGACCGAGGTGTTGGCGGAACAGAAGATTGTTTTCGTTGGCAATGGCGAATTCGAGTTCGGAGTGGGTTGCACCAAAATGCAGACCCGCAAACAGGTGATGCGTGAGAAGGAGTCGCGGTCGCGCCGCCGGCGCCAGGTGTTGAACCTGAGCATGATAGACACGGGCCAGGGTGTCCCAGGACCCGAAGTACCGGAGGGTGTGTTGGAGGGAAACGAGCAGCAGGGTGAGGTGGGGACGGAGGACGTGCTCCGACAACGCCTGTGCCAACGTGCGCGCCGCGAAAAGTGAATCGGAATCGAGATTGGGCAAAAAAATATAACCCCACACGGGTGTGGCGGTTCCGTGTGTGACAGGAACCCGTGAGCGTGTTGTGGGTTTCAGCCGTCGCTGTTCAAACAACGAGTTGAAAATGCCATGAGAAGAACGGTGACTTTTCATCGCCGTGCTCCTGTGCGTTCGTCAATCAGAATGAAAAGACGTTCGCGCGGCCGGTTTTCGAGCATGGCTGCGGGTTCGGGCTTGAGCGGGTTGTGTGAATCCGGTTTGAGCCAGCGCTGTGCGCGCTTGAGGATGACAGGTGTTGCTGGCACTTCTGCCACGATGGCATCGAATTGTGGCTCGCAACAAAGTGCATCGACACTTTGTTGGGGGTGGCTGGTTTCTAGAAAGAGTGTGTGCGTCAGTGAGAGTTCGAACGACTCCAGAACCCGCTTGTTGAATTCGACGCTGTTGTTGATGGGCGACAGCCAAGCCAGGTTGAGCAACAGATTGGGATCGCGTTCTTGCCTGCGCAGGTTGTTTTGGTGCTGACGCAAAAGTTCCAGGGTTTGGGCGTAGGGTTTGAAACTGAGTGTGCGCAACAGGCGGCCAAACATCGGTGCACACTGGGCGAGGGGCATACTTTTGAGCAGAACCAACCCACTGGATGTCGGGTGAACGGCAGACGCCAGCATGGTGGACGAACCCAACAAAGAAGCACCATTTTTTCCGCGTGCAGACCAGACGGATGTCGAGTGGCCTGCACGGGCGTTTGCCTCTGTCGGAGAAGCCAACCTGGCGGGACTTGTGTTCTTTTCGTTCATCATGTATCACTTCCCTCAGGAAATCGCTTGGTTGCTCCAGACCCCGAAGAACGCAACCGTTCTTCACTGTATGGGATACAGATGTATGGTACAGCTCACAGACCTGCAAGGCAAGGTGGTCGCCTATATTTTGGAATGTCTCGATAAAACGGGCATGCCGCCCACGTTGCGCGAGATTGCCGCACACTTTGGTTGGAAAGCTGTGGGCAGCGCTCAAGATGTGGTGACTGTTCTGCGCAAAAAAGGCTTTCTGCAGGCCCCTCTTCCTGGAAAATCCAGACAACTCGTTCCAACTCCAGAAGCGTTGAGTTGGTGGTCTGCACATGGTGGACAACCTTCAGCGTCGCCGGCATTCAAGAGTCCCGTCTTGAGTGCTGCACGCAGCGCAATTGCAAGTACCAATGCGGGCGTAACAAATTTGCGTCGCAACCCGCAGGAAAATGAAGCCGCCATGAACTGTTTGTTTGTGCCTGTGGTCGGTCTTGTTCAGGCGGGTGAACCTGTTGAAGCCATCGAACACGCCACTGCAACAGTTCCGTTTCTCAACGTGCAGCGCAAGTCGCAAAGCAGCACTTTGTTTGCCGTAACCGTGGAAGGCTACAGCATGATGAATGTCGGTTTTCTGCCTGGCGACTTTCTGCTGATCGAATCTGCCGCGACCGCCCGTAATGGCGACATTGTCGTTGCCGCAGTTGGAGATCACGAAGTGACGGTTAAGCGTTTCGCCATGCGCGGTTCGCAGCTTTATCGGCATGCACATGAACAATTGATGCACGGTTCGAAGATGAACTCAGACACTCTCCCGCCTGCGTTGCTGGTTCCCGAAAACAAGGATTTTGATCCGATTCCCTTTGGCAAGGACTCCGATAAAATTATTGGCGTCGTGCGTTCGCTCTATCGTCAGGATGTGAATTGAGTCCAGGCTGAAAGCCCACCTTAAAATCACTCAAAAGATTTATATCAAACTGGAATGGTGCTTTTGGCTACCCGGTTCATCTTGCGGCGAAGGGAGTATGCTCTCCCGTTTTTTTTGGTTCGAAGGTTACGGCGTCAAGATGTCAAAAAATAACCAAATCGGCTCAAATTGAGTCTTTGATTCCTTCACCCGAAGTTATACTCGATCCGGTGTGCGTTGTCTGGGGAGAAAGTATGAAGATTTTGTCTCATTATGCGCAGTTCGCATTTTTGGTTTTTCTCTCGGGCTGCAAAACCACAGGCCGGTATGAGCAAAATGTGGCCCTCAACAAGGTTAATCAATCACAGCCTCAAACATCTGCTCAATCAATTTCGCAGCCGACGGCACAATCCAATGCCGCAGGCACATCCGCAACGGCCAAACCCGAATTGGCCAGCGATGGTCAAGGGGTCAGGACAACCGACAATCGGAAACAGATCATCACGGGACAAGAACTCTTCAAGAGCCGTGAATGTTCGGGATGTCATTCAACCGGTGGGGAAGAAGGTATTGGGCCTGGCTTCAGCGGTCTGTGGGGTCTGTTTCGTGTTTTTGAAGACGGAACTTTCCAAAACGCTGATGAGAGTTATGTGAGGGAATCAATCGTCGAACACAATAAAAAAATAGTTGGCGGATTCAAACCCGCGAATTTTGAAAAACCGCAACTGCCGCTCAAGGAAGAGGAATTGTCGGCGCTCGTGGAATACATTGCGGACCTGGGCCGACGTCAAGAGATGAAGGACAATCGGATTTCGTCGCTGCTGGACCTCAAAATCGATTTGAGCAACCTCAAGAACCCTCGCCCCAATCCAACAGAGGCGGCCGTTGCTTGCAAAAATCTTAACAAATACTTTGCGAACGACAATTTCCGTTCTCGAGACTGTGAATCTTTGGAATATTTTATATCTCATTTGCTCGACTTCACTTTCCAGCGTTCAAAGACAATATTGAACCGCTCCGATGAGGTGGGCAGGTCGATCACTTGGGCATTGCATCATGGAGATGAGAAAGCTCTGCGCACCGCAGTTAAAGAACAGCACGGAGTTTCGTGCGAAGCTTTGGTTAATACCTTTGATCTCATGGCATTGATTCACGATGAGATCAGTATTCTCGATCCTTCCTCCATGCCGAGTAAAAATTCGTTTCGGATGTTGCAAGAATATTCCGCAAATAATGAGCGTCTTTACCAAGAAGAAAGGTACAAACGGGCAGAACTTGCACGCATGGCCAATCAGTCCAAAATCACACAAGAGGAAGATCCGGAACTGAAAGAGGTCACTCCCTTTGTCAGGACTATCGTGAAATTCAAGATTAAAGATGAACAGATGAATAAAATTGCCGAACTTTACAAAGCGAAGCAGCGTGGAATCACAGAGGATATCCAAGCCAAATCCAATCAAATTGATTCTGCTTTTTGGTCTGCCGTTCAAGAAAAAGATTCATCGAAAAGAAAAAATGCACTGAGTAAATCATGTGAATCATTGAGCAGTCTCATTTCCCTCAATGACGAGCTCAAGTTCGAGATAAAGAAGATTCTTTCGAAGGAACAATATTCACATGCGACATGGGAAGAATTGCTATACCCAATTATTGCTTTGAGGATGAAGCGTCATTGAGCAATTCTTTGGATGCAACGGATCCTGCAGGGAAATTTGCGGAATAAATCGAATATCTTCTGAAATCAAAATGCCCTCACTCAGTCATCTCATGGGCCGCTGAAAGGCGCCAAGCAGCTAGAGTTTTCACCAGTCCAATTCAAGGTGGTCCCAACGATAGTTTGGACTTGGTTCTCATTGTCGGATTGTCAGGATCTGCAACGGCGCTCGCTCTAGCCGTTGTCGGAGGATCATCGGTTCTTGCAACATACGGCACCAGAAAACTTCTGAAGAGTGACAATGGCAAAGAGTCCGCACGATTGGAAATGGACAACTACATCAGCACCAATCTCAGTGCACTGGAGAAAGAGGTTTCACAGGGTGAGGGGGAGCATCTGGTCGCTTTTGCTGAAATGATTGCATGCGACAAGGAACCCGGTATTGGAAGATTCAATGTATTGAGCAAGCAATTTCACTCCGTGATTTTTTCAGACAGACATAGTAAGGGAATTGTCGAACGATGGTTGCAGAAAGCACGAAACGATGTGGTCACTTCGGAGTGCTTCAGAGGGTGATACTGTGTCTCGTCGGATTTGAAAACTGGAGGTTTTCAAAATGAATTGGATGACATCTGTTGTTACACTCAGTTTTGTTGCTTTTGCATCGGGTGCTGCTGCCAACGTGAAAGGCCGAGCAGTCGCATATTCCCTCGATAAGATGGAATTCGAAGGCTACCTTGTTGAGGGCGGCAAAAAAGGAAATGTGTTGGTGGTGCACGACTGGATGGGACTCACCGACAAAACCCGTGCAAAAGCCGATGCGGTGGCTGCATTGGGTTACACGGTATTTGCAGTGGATGTTTTCGGGAAGAATGTGCGACCCAAAACCCCCGACGAAGCGCTCGCCCCACCAAAGAAAGCCGGCCAAAGCGCCATATACAATAAAAATCAATCCCAACAAGTCACCCGCGAACCACTTGAGCAACTTCCAGACCAACGGCAGACTCCCTTTGCACGACTTGATTTTCGATTTTGATTTTGATTGTCATGTGATTCACCGCTTATGCCTTAGGAAGGTGTACGGGCAAGTCCTCCAGCGAAAATGAACCTTTTTCAGAAAGTGAGTCTGCGTCAGGATTCGCCGGATCTTGCGTTTTAACCGTGTATACTTTGAATCTGGGGATTTGACCCAAATTTTCTATAGTTACTGAAAATGCAAGTAAAAATTGTTCACCTCAAGTTAATTGAAATCAGAACGAAAGACTCCTTGGGTTCAATTGACCTCATGGGAGGATTTATGGACAGAGGGCGCACAGCAGTCTTGCGAAATGGAATCCTTTCCATCGCGTTACTGTCCACCGCGGCATGTGGGCCGGTGGCGAACACGAATGTTCCGAAGTTCGAAAGCAAGGTTGAAAACCCTGCTGTGAGCGGAAAGGATATTCAATCCACAGGGGAATCGGAACCCACGTATGGAATCGTGGGCGGCACGGCAATCACCAACACGAGTTGGTTGCAAGCCATGCGGTTCATTCGACAGGTTGCCACCATCAATACCGGAGACTCTTTCGGTACAACAGCCAAGGTCAACCGCTATTGTGCTGGCATTTCGATGTCTCCGACAGTGACTCTTACGGCAAGCCACTGTGTCAACCTGACCACGAATCTTGAGTACGATTTTTTCCGCTACTTCTACATTGCGAACAAGCATGTCTGTCCGACGGCACCCAATCCCGATGGAAGCCCGACATGTGGCGTTCGACCCTTGGGAATGGTGGGAGCCGGAATTCAGGTCGCGAGTCCTCCGGTCGTGAAAGGTGCAATCTCAAACACCTTCACTTTCAGCAACACTGGTGCTCCCAGTGGTTCCATTCCGGTGACGGGATTGCGCACCTCGTTTTTCAACGATGTTGGATTCACATACAGCGCAACAAATCTGCCTGGCGGCTTTGTCGCACCTTGTACGACTCTTCCCGCAGCGGGCCAGACGGTCCAGGTGACAGGTTTGCGGCTGGGAAGCAAGACGAGCACATCAACGACTCTGACCTGGGCGACGTACCCTGCGAAGGTGAACAGGGTCCTGGAGCGGTTGGGTGAAGTTTCGCTGTTCGATGCGACCCAGAATGCTTGGGTCAAATGGTACACGAGGTCCTGGTCGTTCGAGACCACGGCGGTGGACACAACAGCGTGCGCAGAAAGAGGTGATTCCGGTGGTGCGGTGTTCTTTCAGGAAGTGGCCGGGGGGCCCCTGTGCCTGATGGGAATCAATATTGCGGCCGGAGTGGCTGAAAACGTAAATACAGCGGCTCAGAAGTGCACACCCACGACTCATCGCCGGATAACCAATCAAATGGTGTCGTCGATGGCAAACATGGCCATGCCACAATGCGCTCTCTCCGCCACTGATCCGAATTGCTACAACTACGGTTCACCGGACCAGATGTCGGCACCCGGTGCAAAAATCAACTACTCGGTCATCAAAACCGCAAATCAGGAGTTTGGTCTATGAAAACCAACAAAGCCGAGTACAGGTATTGCCTGATTGTTTTATCTTCGGTTGGAGCTTTGGGAAGCACTGCTCTCGCGGGATCCATCAACAGCAACCCATATACTTTTTCTGTTCAGGACCCGTGTGCCTATGGCGTGCAGGAACCCAATGCTCCGGCATGCACAGCGGCATTGGCGGATCGCTACAAGAAACGCTGTGTGGCTTCCTGGCGTTCTCCGCGCGAGCGTTGCGGACCGGGCGAGTGCAATGACTGGGTTCTTACGGCCAGAACACAAGCGATTGTGGTCGATACGCCAACATTGACTTGTAAAAAACAATTGGTGTTCACCAAACAGCTTCTCACCAATTCAGGCGCCTTTGTGAGGGAATCATGGTGTTTGTCGGGTACGGCAGACGCGAGTCTCAGACAATATGCGGTACCGGCAGGTGCAATGACTTATCCAATTGCAGTGCAGAATCTTGCAACGGCGGCAAACGGGACAAGGATATTTGTACGTTCGACGAACAACTTGAACAAGGCTCCATTTGAGAACTGGATCTACCATCTTTCCCTGCAGGAAACGCTGTGCAGTTGGAGAAAGTACTGCGACCCTGCAACCCGAACGATAAAGTCGGGTGTCGATTTCTCGGCTGAGATCGCGACAGCAACGGATGTTTGGAGTGCAGCGAATCCAACCCCGATAGGTTCGCTGTGCAAGTTCGATTCCAGCTGGTTGAATGCAAATTCAGCTGTTGCGTGTGTCGTTCAGCAGGCCGGAGGAATCGACAAATTGTGTGCCACCACAGATCCACTGAAAACAACGGTGACCACGGGAATCCCCTGATTCCGTGTGGTCTCCTTTCTATTCAATGACAATCCCGTGCACTGCGAGAAGTCCCAGTACTTCGGGGAAAGAAAATTTTGAGCCAGAGAGTTTGCATGATGCTGGTTCAAAGGAATAGTTTTTTGCGCCGCGGAAGTCGGCCTTGGCCATATTGTTTTTGTAAAACTTGGCCTCGGCAAAGCTCGTTCCAGTGAATTCAGCATCACTCAGGTTGCTGTTCGAGAAATCCACATCATCCGCAATACTGTTCAATAGTTTCAGGCGACGCAGGTCGAGGTCCGAAAAGGATGAACTGCGCAGGTTGCAGTCGTCGAAAGTCAGGTTTTCAATCGATGCGGTGCTGGAAAAGGCAATTCCAACAATGCGACAATTTTTAAAGGTACAGCGTTTGAAGGTTGAATTGCGGACGATGGCCATGCTCAAGTCACAGCGTTCGAAGGTGCAATCGAGAAACCTGGTTCCCTCAAGCCTGGCATTCTGAAAGATACAACTGCGAAAGTTGCAGTTTCTGAAATCCCTGTGGCTGGCAGTTTTGCCAGCAAGTTGAAGGTCAAGAAAATCCTGATCCTCGAATTCTTTTTCACCTGGAAAATCGTTCATGGGTTGAATTTCCAAACGGTTTGAGGGGTGGATTATTTTGGGTTGCAGAAAATTTCCGGACGCAAGACCTGTGCTTCGGTGACATAGAAGCCGACGTCGAAACGGTTGAGGAATTGATCGGATAATTGACTGACAATGGTTTCGACCATTTCTTCGAACACGAGAAATTCAAGCTTGATCTGTGATTCATGCAAATCGACGCTGGACTCCTGTCCAAATTCCTCAAGTCGGATCGAATGCGTCCGAATGCTCTTGACGCCGATCTTTTCGAGAAGTTTGAGGGCACGCTGTGCAACCGACTGTTCGCAGGTCATCGAGATGAGTTTCATTGAGGTCAATGGACGGCTCATGGCGAAATATCCTTCAGAAACTGTGCAAATTTCAGATACAATGGAATACCAAAAACAAGATTGAAGGGAAAAGTCACCGTCAAGGCCGAGGTCAGGTAGATGCCTGGATTGGCTTCCGGCAGGGCAAGCCGGACTGCCGCCGGTGCAGCGATGTAAGAGGCAGACGCTGCCAGGGTTCCGAGGACCACCGTCCCACCCAGACTCAGTCCCGCCCAATGACCCAAGGTCACGCCAATCAGCGAATTGATGAGAGGGATGAGCGTTCCGAACAAAATCACGAACACGCCAACGCTTTTGAGGTCACGGAAGCGGCGAGAGGCAACGATTCCCATCTCAAGAAGAAACAATGCAACGACGCCTTGAAAAGGTCCGCCGAAAAAGGGTTCGACCTTGGCATATCCTCCGGGCCCGCTGAGTGCTCCAATCATCAGTCCGCCAATCAGCAGCAGGATGCTCTTGCCGGAAAGAATTTCGCGCATGGCACCGCGGATTGCACTCCAGTCCGATGTGCCGATTTTGGACATTTGGGCAAGCAGCAGCCCGACGAGAATGGCAGGCACCTCAAGCAGAACGACCTGCGCAGAAAGAAATCCTTCGTATCCGATTTCAAGATTTTTCAAAAATGATTGAACGGCAATAAAAGTCACCACCGAGACTGAGCCATAGTGCGCAGCCAATGCTGCAGAGTCCTCGATTCTCATTCTTCCAAGGTGTCTTGCGGCTGAGTATGCCAACAAAGGCGTGAGAATTCCGATCAACAAGGTTGCAACGCTCGGTTTCCAGATGTCCGAGAAGGCGGTGTAGGAAAGTTCAACGCCACCCTTCAATCCCAAGGCAAACAACAAGTAGATCGTGAGCACCGAATAGATTGCCTCTGGAATGCGAAGATCGCTTTTGACAAGCGTCGAAACACATCCCAGAAAAAAGCACAAAACCACTGGTGAAAAAATATTGGCCTGTACGACCGACCAGGTGTCCACTGTCATGAGAGTACTTCCTGTGCTGACAGGTTTGTGTACTTTTCATGAACAATTTTTTTTAAAATTTCAAGCGGCTCAGCAGTGACTTGAGACCCGATGAACGAATGTTGCCCAAGGCTTTGCGCACATCGGCCAGCAGTGGTTCAACTTCATCAC
Organism: Silvanigrellaceae bacterium; assembly: GCA_049423385.1. GTDB lineage: Bacteria > Bdellovibrionota_B > Oligoflexia > Silvanigrellales > Silvanigrellaceae > RFOM01. Next base: position 10,863 of record JBMSQQ010000016.1, read on the forward strand.
GAGCCTCTCCCGTGAACTCTTCCAGTTGGGCAACCGATGCGGTCAGTGCGGTTTTTGCCTTTTCACCTTCCTTGTTGAGCGCAAGCTCCAGTGCCTGCAAAGCACTAATCTGAGCAGATTTGAGTGCCGAGATTGCCGGAAGTTTTGAAACATGCTTTTGCAGAAGTCCATTGACCGCAGCAGTTCCGGTGACATCTCCCATGTGGGCGAAACCTTCACCTGCGATGAGCAGGAAATCGAGCGCTTCTGCGGGGTCGGTGCTCTCTTTTGCCTGTTGCACGAGAGATGCGCACTCCTCTGCGTCGAGGTGTTGATGGCCATGGCCATGGTCATGATCGCAGCAGGAGTGGTGCTCGTGGTCATGCGAATGGTCATGATGTTGTGAATGGTCGTGCCCACAGCAGTCACCGTGGTCGTGCGTGTGGTCGTGCGTGTGGTCATGTTTGTGATCGTGTTTGTGATCGTGTTTGTGATCGTGTTTGTGATCGTGTTGATGCTGATGGTCGTGAGCGCAGCAATCTCCATGCGCATGTTGATCGTTTTCGTGGGTGTGCTTGTTGTGCTCGTGCATTTCAATTTCCTTCTTCAATTTGCGTTAAACCTTCATCACCGACTCCGCGATCAAGCTGCCGGTCCATTTCATATTTTGGATCATAATCGTGGTTCTTGCCTGCCGATTCGTTTTCACACCAGGCAAACCGTGGGGTCTGTTGCGAGAGTGACTTTGCGAAGTTCGTGAGGATTTCTCGGGCAGCATCGAGCGATTCAATTCGATTGAGGTGTTCCCGCAGGCTTTTAATCCCTGGAAAGCCTTTGGCATACCAGAGGAGGTGCTTGCGCATCAGTGCTGCGGCGGTCGGCGTGTTGCCGTAGTGTTCCTGATGGTAATCCAGATGGTCCATCACCAGATCGAGCCATTCTGCAAAACTTGGATTGTATGTTTTTTCCTCGAGGATTTCGCGAAAGATCCAAGGATTTCCGAGTGCGCCCCGGCTCACCATCACAGCATCACAGCCTGTTTCGTTATACATGCGCAAAGCCGAGGCAATATCGAAGATGTCTCCGTTGCCGACCGTGACCGGTGCTGGATTTTCGTGGTTCAAGGCCGAAAGCGTGGCGGAGCGAATCCCGTGCCTGATTCCCTGACAGTCGACGGACGTGGAATAGGACTCGGAACGGGTTCTGCCGTGAATGGTCAGCATGTCGGCCGCGGCGAGTGAGATTCTTCGCCCAATGTCTTCCACATTGACGGCGTCGCGGGTGAAACCAAGTCTTATTTTTGCACTCAACGGACGCGCTGTTGCGGCACGTGCAAATTCCACGGTTTTCTGCACGCGTTCCGGATCTTTCAAAATCGCACTTCCGCAGCCGGCTCCCGTGACCTTTCGCACCGGGCAACCCATGTTGATGTCAATGGTGTCGAAGCCGAGCGAATCGAGAACACCGATTGCATGTGCGACGTCCTCGGCGTTGGGGCCGGTGACCTGAACCCCCAACACGGACTCGCTCGCGTGGCGAGCCATCATTTCGAAAGTTCGGCGATTTTTGTAGCGAATGGCGGTTGATGACAGCATCTCGACGTATGTGAGACCAGCTCCCTGGCCTTGGCAGACTCTCCGGAACGGAATGTCCGACACGCCCGCAAGTGGCGCAAGAAAAACGCGATTGTTGACCTTCAGTTTCTGAATCTCAATCGGGTCGGAAAAGCGTTTGATGGGTTCGTGGAGGGTCGCATGCGTCATTGGTCAAAATCTCCCTGCTACCGTCCTTTTGATGGCCCAGAATGGACAACCTTTCAAGGATTTCCTCAGGACTCTCGATGCAAAAAGCTCCGTCTTTTATCAGTAGGTTGCTTCCCTGGCTTGTGGGGCTGTGGACAGGACCAGGGAGTGCTCCCACATCCACGCCCATCTCGGCAGCCAAACGGGCGGTGATCATGGTTCCGCTTTGAACACCGGCCTCCACCACGAGGATAAAGTCGCAAAGAGCAGCGATAATCCTGTTTCTCCTGGGGAAATTCCATTTTTCGGCGCGTTGTTGGTCGGGGAATTCACTCAAGAGCAGGCCGCGTCCGGAATGTTCAAGGCATTGGAACAAGCCTTTATTGGCCCTTGGATAGGTGTTTTCGAGTCCCGACCCCAAGACGGCAACGCTTGCGCCCGAGTTGTGGGCGATCACGTTTGCAACCGTGTCGATTCCAATGGCGGCTCCGGAGATCACACAAACGCCACTTTCCGCCAATGCCCTCGCGAATCGAGCGGCCTGTTCCCGACCATAAAAAGTTGGGTGCCGACTTCCAACTATTCCGACTTTTTTGAGTGCCAGCAGCTGCGGATTTCCCTCATAGCGAAGTACCAATGGAAAGGAGTCTGGCAGTTTTCGGTTTGCCAGACTTTCAATGTCGAAGCGTGTGATCAGTTTGGGACTCTCTGAGTTGCCGTTGGACTTTCCCACGACAGAGGTCAAGTGGTGGAGTCGGTCCACCGCAAGTACGGAGGCTGCCAGCGCCTGCAGCTTTTCGGGGCTTCGGAGAAGTTCGTTCGGGATTTGCTGCGGACTGATAAGCAATGGCAGCACTCTTGCGAGTTCTGAAGTTGTGAAGTTGTTTTGAATCAGCCAAAGGAGTTCAGCCGATCGTCTCGGTATGAGTTGTGCAGGAATCGTCGGCATTTCGAATTTCATCCCATAAAAAGTTGCTGGGTGATGGTTGCTGTCTCAAGACTTCGGTTGATGACATGCAGATGTGCCCCCGTCGAATGCAGCTTCAATGGATCGAAAATTTTTTTGAAGTGATTTAATTTCATCGACGACTGCAGCACTGGTTGATTTTATTTTCTTGTTTTTGTCGAAAAGTTGACTCGTTTGGATGGCTTGACTGGCCGGCGGGTTGACACACTTCGGAGGTCGTGTTTTACTCCGAGCGTAAATCCAAAAAATTGTTAGTTTTACCAGCAGTAGGAAACTGCTCAGGTGCCCACTTTGCCATCAAGGAGGATAGGCGATGAAAGCACAGCGTTGCCCTTATCATGTCAAGCAAGGCGTGGTTGATGCACAAGGTCAACTGGTTTTGAGTGATGTTTGTGGTGTGAAGTCTGCGTGTGGTGCTGCGTGCACCTATGCGCCGTTCGAGGATGCAGCTTTCAAGGCTTGCCCTCGTTTCGCTGCCTACCAGCGTGGTGGAACCGGCGAGCGCCAGATTTTGATCCCCAAGAATGACGTCGAGTACATGCCCGAGTTTGGTGGTTTTGCCAGCTTCAGTGAAATGGAGCTGATGTAATCACTTCAAACACGGAGGCACGGGTGACGACTCATTCACCGGAACTTCTTGCGGGAACAGACTCTCGCGTTGTTCAAATTGCCAATCAAGCACAAACAGTCCAAGTTGATTCTCATGACCTCCTGTTGTTCTCTCGTCTGGACTGTCTGTCGACCCTGAAAGAAAATCCAACGCAATTCTTCGAGGCCTTTGCCGAAGCGGTCAGAAATGAACTGGCAGCTTCATTGTCTTCTGGTGAATTGCTGCAAAGACTTGGCTTGTGGTGGAATTTTTCGTCATTCAAGAAAACCGTTCATGAAGACCTGGACGATTTCAGACGGGATGTCCTTCTTGGTCAGCAAGTCCTGTCGAATACGGGCATCAACGCCATTTTTCAAAGTGACGCATCCTGGACATTGCTTCAGAAACGGGCTCAGTGCGCAATATTGGATTCGCTCGCGGGATTGCCTGACGATGGCGATCTCGATGGCAAGCTCCAGCAAATATTTGTTCAGCAGCGCGACGCCATGGTGAAAGACACGGTCTTGCGATTTCTGCCAACAATCGTGCTTCTGATGTCAACCTTGATTGCAATGGTCATGGCGATATTGGTTTGGCGATCGCTTTCGATTGGGCATTGATTCATCCCAAACACTATTGAAATTCGTGGATGTGGGGGCAGGCAAAGTCATCATCCGTGATTTTCGATTTGCCGCATTCGCGCGTCTCATTCAAATTGCAGCCACATTCATGACAAAGTCCGCGACAGTCGGCCTGGCACAAGGGAAAGTCCGGAAGGCTCGTGAAAACGACATCGGTGACGAAATCTGAAAGAATCAAGGATTGCCCGTCGTGCTCGTAGGATTCCATTTCGCTCTCGGACAACTCGTGCTCTCCGCTTGTGCCTGATTTTGGGGCGGCGAAAGTGTAGAGAGCTTCGTTTTCAGATTCGATGGCAGTGCGGAATTGGGTTAAACTGCGCACACATTCCAGTCTGGGGACCATCCGCAGATGAGCGCTCACGCGATAGGTTGCGCTTTGTTTTTCCACATCGATGGCCAGAGCGAAATTCGCGGCATCCCCGTCGAGTGAGCAATCCAGTTCAGCAAGAATGTCCTGCAGCCAAGGGTGTTGGGCCAGGGCGATTGTTGTTGCTTTAAATTTTGGTGTGTCCTGAAAGGGGCCCACAATAAAGGTGCAGCCATTGCCAATCTGGTTCAGAGGAAGTTTCCAAGACACGTGTGTTCTCCCGGGTGCAGCTGGATTAAGCGGCAGTCGCAGACTTTGGGAGGGTTGTTTTGCCAATCCCCCGCAGTCCTGCCATACCGATCAGTGTGACAACGAGCAAGAGTCCACTGGAAACGTAGAGCGAGGGGGCTCCGTGCAGCCGGTCATAGACGAGTCCCATGAAGGCTGGTCCGAGGATTCGCGCACCAGCTGAAAGACTTTGTGCCATTCCCAGAGCGAGGCCTTGTCGATCATGCGGACTGAGTCGACTCACAAGCCCACTCAGTGCCGGATTCGACAAAGAGCTGCCCAGGGAGAGCATGGAGAGTGCAAAATAGAGTCCCCCGACCTGAGGAGCCAACCAAGGGATGAGAAAAATCCCGCAGGTCAGCGACAGCTGGCCCACATTCAGAGTCAGTGGTTCACCCGCTTTTTTGAGCAGCGGACGGGAGATTCCTCCATTTATCAGCAAAACCATACCACCCAGAAATAAAAATGCTTTGTAGATGGCAGACTGGTTGAGCGCATAGGCATCTGCCAATGCCAGTGGCAGAATGGTTTCCACTCCCACAAATCCAAACACCTGGATGAATTGCATCAAGAGTACTGTTTTGAAGAACGGGCGGGACAGAAGTTTGCCTGCTTCCTGTCTCGTTCCAGCGTGTGCCACTCCCGATGCGTCTGCACCCGCTTGTGCTGCTTCAATCAGCGGCTTGAGTTCCGGCGGAGCAAACCGGGCATGGGTTTCCTTGAAGCGGAAAAGGATCAAAATCAGGTTGATCAGATTCAAGCCAACGGCGGCAAGCGAAATTGGGACAATGGGATTGTCTGGAAAAAAGAGGGTAATGAGTGCTCCCAATGCGGGACCAAACGCAAAACCAGCGCCGAACGCAATTCCAATCACAACCATGGAACGCGAACGTTCGGCCAGAGGTGTGATGTCGGCAATCGAGGCCTGGGCAACAGAAATGTTACCTGCCGCCACGCCCGCAATGAAGCGAATCGCCGCCAACAGCGCATAACTGCCCAACAGGGGAGTGAGTCCGGTGAGTCCTTGCGCAAGCATGGACAACACGATTGTGCCCAGAAGTATCTTTCGCCTTCCGATTCCATCAGACCATTTTCCGAGCACCATAACCGACAGCAGAGTGCCGATTGAAAAGAAAGTCGAAAGGTATGCAGCTTGTGCGTTGGATGCATTCAGATTGCGGGCAATGGCAGGAAGGATTGGAATGAACATTCCGAATCCCACCAGATCGAGGAATATTGTCAGAAAGACCGACAGCAGAGTATAACGTCTTGTTGCCTTGCCGTTGTTTTGAGCTTCGCGGGTGGAGCTTTCCATGAAATGGAGGAACCTCGTTGCTGAGTCTCGATTCGATTGGGTTGGCATTGAACATTCAAAGGGGAACGCATGCCAAGTTTCGACGTTGTATCAGAAGTCAATGTTCAGGAAGTCGACAACGCAGTCAATCAGGCCCAGAAAGAAATTCAGTCCAGGTATGATTTCAAGGGAACAAAATTTGATCTCAATTTTGATGCAAAAGCGGCTGAGATCAAACTCACTGCTGATGCAGAAAGTCGGCTCGAAAGCATGCTGGACATCATCAACAGCAAACTCATCAAGCGTGGGATAGAACTGGGCGCTATAGAAATAAGCAAACGAGAACCCGCCGGTGGCATGATGCTGAAACAGTCACTCAAAGTGAAGCAGGGATTGGAACAGGACAAAGCCAAACAGATCATCAAGGTGATCAAGGATTCGAAGTTGAAGGTGGAGGCTCAAATCCAGGACAAGCAGGTTCTGGTCACGGGTAAAAAAATTGATGATCTTCAGGAAGTGATCGGTTTGCTCAAATCTCAACAGGGCCAGCTGAAAATTCCACTCCAGTTTGTCAACATGAGAAGCTGATTCGATTCTTGTTCCGAAGTCTTTGTGGGTTCTCAAAAAAGGAAAATGGTGAATCAGATGATTGAAGTGACCAAACTCGATGGTTCAAAGCTCTTTGTGAATGAAATGAATATTCAGTGGATCGAGAGCCTCCCCGACACGGCGATCACTTTCCTGGGGGGTGCGCGGGTGATTGTTCGCGATACGCAGATGCAATGAACTTGTTCATGCAGGGCGGGCTGCAACGAGCCAGAATACAGACTCTGTCAAGACAGGTGTCATCCCCAACAACGTTTCGTCAAACCTTTAGCGTTCGTCAAAGTTTGGATGCTTGGTGGCGGAAATGTCGCATCCTCAATGGTCATCAAAGTGCGTAAGATTTTCTGAGGTGCTCGAACACCGAAGGAGGATCTACACATGGCGGCAAGTAGTTGGAATCGGGTTGACATTCTCAAGGGATTGCGGGGAGGAGTGTCCGCCTGCCTGATCGCAGGAGCGCTGTTTGCACATAATGCCAATGCTTCTATTCTCCCGCCGAACAATCTTCACATGCAAGACAACCTCCACTCTCTTGCCAATATCACCGAGCAGGATTTCAACAACATCGTCAACACGATTATCAATCTCTACAAACCGATCGTTGCAGCAAAAGGCGCAACCCTGAAATCAAACAACCTGTGGACGGATGCCACGGTCAATGCCAGTGCTCAACAGGTTGGAACGAGCTGGATTGTGAACATGTATGGCGGCCTGGCTCGCCGTCCGGAAGTGACTCCGGATGGTTTCGCAATGGTGGTCTGCCACGAGCTGGGACATCACCTCGGTGGATTCCCTTTTTACGGTGACAATGATTGGGCTGCCTCCGAGGGGCAATCCGACTATTTTGCAACTCAATCGTGCGCCCGTGAAATATGGCGCAACCAGGTTGCTGAGAATGCTCGTTACCGTGGCTTGGTGGGCGATTTTGAAAAGAACAAGTGCGATGCAGCCTGGAACAAGTCGGAAGATCAAGATCTTTGTTACCGCGCTGCAGCCGCTGGCAAAAGCCTTGCAACACTGTTGGGTGCACTGCGCTCGGGTTCAACCCCACCGCGTTTCGAAACTCCGGATCCTCGCCGCGTGGCAGCAACTTACACAGCGCACCCTGAGGCGCAGTGTCGTCTCGATACCTACTTCAACGGTGCTCTTTGTCCGGTTGGTTTCGACAAGAACGTGATTCCTGGCCGCAGCACCACGGGTGGTCAAACGAACAAGGATTCCGAACTGAAAGCTTCAGCATCGTCGTGCATGACTGCAGCGGGATATGCGAATGGCGTTCGTCCACTTTGCTGGTTCAAGCCTCAGCTTGAATTCCTTGCGATTCAATATTCGGATGCCCGTTATCAGGAACAGTCCGGCAACAACAATGGTGTCGTGGAACCAGGCGAAACAGTTGAAGCGTTTTTCCGCCTTGCAAACAGGGCTGTCAATCCGACAACCAATATTGAAGCTGTACTCAGCAGCCCGTCTGCGAAGCTTCAGGTGCTTGAAGGAAAAGCACAATTCAGTGACATGAACTCCGGCGAGACCAGCGAGGCCAAGAGCCCGTTTGTTTTCAAGGTGGCAGAGACTTCCCAGTGTGGAGAAAAGATTCCTGTTACCTTGAAGGCAAAGAGTGATCAAGGTGCGGTTGAGCTGACCCGTGAGGTCACTTTGGGTCGACAGATTTCTTCTGAGTTGGGCACCGTGGCGACCCAGGTGAACATCCCGGACAATGATCCTGTTGGTATTGATTCCAATTTCGAAAGCACGATTGCTGGTTCAGCCTCAGGTTTCGCGCTGAAACTTGATATCGAGCATCCTTATGTTCGCGACCTTCGCGTCAGCGTCTTCTCGCCAGATGGCAAGGAGTACAAGGTCTATCCAACCGCGAACTCTCTCAAGGGACGTCGCACCAGCAAAACCGATGGTCGTCTTGACACAGGAATTCATGAGACGATTCAGGTAGACTCAAGAGTGGAGAAGATCGAAGGTGCATGGAAGCTCCGGGTCAAGGATGTTGCTGCACGCGACAACGGTACTCTCCAGGGTTGGTCTGTGACGGCATCGAAAAATCAGTGTGACGGACAATTGAAGTGGGCTTCAAAACGCGCTCGAGCCAAATAACCAAAAACCGCAAGCATGCGCTGGTCGCCATGATTGTGGCGACCAGCGCTTTTTTGCGTGCTGGAGCTGCTGACAAGGAACCCGAGGCAACTCCAACCCCAACTCCCGAGCCAACCGAAAGACCGCGTCCGGATATTCTCAACATCAAGAAATCTTCTGCATCGGATGAACTTCTCAAACGCGACTGGATGAGACTTTCGTTGTTGAAGGCTTCTGATCTTCCTGGCTTGAAGCAAATTCCCGAAGCCGCAGATCAATCGCTACGCAAGCGAATCAGTGATGGCTTTGGCCTGCCGGCTGTCATGACCATCAAGGAGCCGCTCCGGAGTCCGCCACAGTGGTGGACACCCGAGGTTCGAGGAATGGCGGCATTGACCCTCGGCCCAACCCGACATTTTGCCAGGCCCGAGTTGAAGATCGAAGTTCCCATGTTGCGATTGCGGGAAATTCCTTTTCTGAATGGTGAAACAGATTTTGTTCGAAGCATGAATGAGATTGTCCGTTTGTGGACGTTGGGCCGGGTGCATCAGGCAGCAAAACTGCGTTCAGAACTGCAAAAAGCAAAGAAACAGATTCCCCGTGGCACGAAGGAACGAACTGCAATTGCGATCATGAATGGATTTCTTGATCTGCAGGAAGCGGCGAATGTTGCCGAGCCTCTTGAGTTTTATGGTCCATCCCTGGGTTCGCTCTGGGATGCCCTGGGAAGCACAGAACTCAACGTCTTCATGAATCCCCAAGGTGGGAATCATATCGATCTTCAGCTCTTCCATGCTGCCTTGGCGGAGCCTGCCCTTTTTTCAAGGAGTGGAATTTATCCACCTGTGCTGTCTGCGCCGCGGATCAAGCCAAGATCGATGGATATCGATCTTTTCGTCAGAACCCTGGCCCTGCCAGCCCTTTTCAACGTTGCCTCGTTGGCGGCACAGGCAGGCAACTGGACCAGGGTTTATGAAGCCTCACAGAAATTTGAACGGATTTACGCTCTTCTCGACAAATCCCACACACATCAGGACGGCAAGAACCTGACTTTCACCACACCCTCCGGAGTGGCAGTCACTCATCCGATGCTGATGCAGCCGCAAACTGCGCATCAATTGCACGTGATCATGAAAATGCTGCAAGTCCGCGCGCAGTTTCTTGCTGAAGATCCATTGTTGGCACTCAGGGAAACGGCCAAGGTGATTCTTGCTTCCGACGTTCCCGCATTCAGAACCATAGGATTTTCATTTGCCGGCAATATTTATGACGACCTCGGATATCCGGATTATGCCCGTCGTTTTTATGCGTTTGCAGAAGCATTCGCAGACGTCGAATGGTATCAGCAGAATCCCTATTTTCTTTTGCGCGGCGCAGAAAATGCATTCTGGGCCGGTGACTATGAAATCGCCAAGGCGGGATTTGAAAAATTTCTCCTCGCAGCTGGCGACAAAAACTTTGGACCCTGGGCGCGTTTGCGATTGGCTGAAATGACTCACCTGAAGAGCGGAGCCGAAAAGGCAAGTGTACAATACGAGGAACTCTTCAGGAATCATCCAGGTCATCCGGCGGGAATCGCAGCCCGCCGAAGACTGTTCTGCATTTCGGCTCCACAATTGGGAGCACGTGCGCGGTATATCGAGTATCAGTCATTGAAGGAAATGTTTCCAAAAATGGAACTTGATGAGATCGAGCAGGTTCGCGCATGCCATATCAGCGGTTTGTTCGATGACGCAGCCAAGGTTTCGCAAAAAACGATAAAATCGTTGCCCGATGAAGCCAAAGTGCAACTCGATCTCATTGCGGAGTTCAAGCAGAAATATCCGCTTTCGGCTTACCTGAAGTTTTTTGAAACCAGACGTGTCACACTTGAGGCGGCAATGGGGCCATATTTGCTGGCATTCAAGCAATGTCAGCCTGCGCTCGATTTTGTCAAAAAGAATGAAGAAAAAATATCTGTATTGAAATCGAAGAGTGGCCAGTTTCTGGAGTCATTGAAATGGACGCAGGAAGAGCAGGAAAGGTTGACCCGCTGTGCTGCGCTCTTCTCCTCGAATGAAACTCTTGACAAGATTTTTTCCGGATCGGCTGCACGCCCGCTTGGCAAGGACAAAAAAAAGAGTTCAAGGCAGCAAAAATCGCTGGCCGGAGAAGCGCCAGAAAAGCGTTTGACCCGACTGACAGTGGAGATGACCACACGTCCTGAAGACAAAAAGGCTTCGGAGCTTTTTGTTGAACTGCGTCGGAGAGGAAAGAAGTCTTTTGCTGAAGACGTGAAGGAATTGGAGAAGCAGGAAGCCCAGTCGATAGACGACAATGATTTTTGGTCGAAGCTGGCGACATTGCGGGTGATGCAATGGGATCTCGAACAGCCCGCCGGCAAGAAGCCGGCGCTCAATCGATTGATGCGCGCCGAAGTGTTGCGCAGCCCCGATCAGACCATCAAATTCAAGGAATTCTGCGAACGATTCCTGCTTGAGTCATCGACAATGAACAGAAAAGAATGGGACCAGTTCGTTCTTGCGATTCCAACCAGCCGTTGGTTGGAACTTGCTGGTGCATCAACACCTCCACCCAAAGAACCTTCCATATCCAACAGTGATTCTTGCGAAGCAAAGGTTGCCGATGACGCATTGAAGGCTTCCCAGTCATTGCCCTCATTGGCTCGCGACAGACATCTCCTTTGGCCTTGGTTGCAGGCACGGGGTGCGCAAAAGGAATCCGAGGCCTGGCTGGCCCTTGGTCAGCGTTGGGACCAACAAGGAAGCGTTTCAAAACAGGAACTTGAGAATCTCTTCAAGACCCTCGAAAAAGAAGCCGATAGCCCCACAGTCAAGCAAGCCGCAAAGGCTTGGCGCGAATCCCGTAAACCATCTGGTTTGTGGTAAGCTCCAAACTGGGTTTGCTTGTGACCTTGAGGTTCGACTGAGGGAAGTGAGGCTCGTCATGGGTGATGTACTGTCTTTCAAAAACAAGAAATCAGCATCAGAGGGAGTGAAGGCAGCCAAACGGAAAAAAACCGAAAAGGTTGCTCCGAAGGCTGCTGGTCGCGAGGCACGCTCGACACAATCTGCAACTCCGATTCGCCTGGCAAACAAGAGCAAAAAGAAAAAGGAAACCCTCAATGCAGAGAGCATCAAGCTTTGGTGGATTTCACAGGAGTTTGATGAATTGATTCGCAAGGCCATCATTGACAAGCATATTCCTGTCGAGGAACTTTCGGCAGTCATGGCTCACAGGCTGGGGTCACTTTTGATGGTCAGCGAAAGAACACCTGAGCTGACATTGTTTTGCTTGAAATTGATTTCAAAAATCACGAATCAGAAAGAATCCGGTTCGAACGCCAGCTGACGTCTGGGCGCAATCGGGACCATCATGGAATTCACTCACGGACAGGAGAAACTTTCTGTCCGTTTTTATTTTCTTCACTGGGCAATTGAACGATCCAGTCTCCCTCATTGAGTCCGGCAGTGACTTCGGTTTCCCTTGCCGAGGAAATTCCCGTGCTGATTCTGACTTTTTCAATTTTTCCATCTTTTTCCTTGAACACCCAGGAATTTCCTTCTTCCTGCCAAACGGCGGATGAAGGAACTGTCAATGCAGAAGCTCTTGTCGCCAATTCGATGTGCGCCTCCAGTTCCAATCCCGCGGGTACATTTTCTGCCGGCATACCGTCGAAATCAATCCATACGCGGGTGCGCTGTTCGCTGATTCCCAACGGTGAAATCTTCGGCAATGCTGTGGGAGCAACTGATTTGACCTTTCCTCCGAGAGGAAAGTCGGTGAAGCGAACCGTCAATCCTGATTTGATGCGCATTGCATCACGGGCGAGGATGTCGATTTCGTAGCGCAGCGAGCCGGGCTGTGCGATGTCAATCAGTGGAGTACCTGTCGTCACGAATCTGGGGCGTTCATCGTAAATCCAACTGACAATGCCGGAGACTGGCACTGTCACAGCACGTGAGTCCACTGACCGTGGCTCTTTGATTGTGATGGCGGAACGAGCCGCCTCCTCTTGATGGCGACTGGCATCGAGTCCCGACTCTGCGACCCGAAGTTCTTTGCGCAGGTCAGCGACCTTGGCTTTCAAGTTGTCGAATTCCTGTTGGCTGACAGCTCCAACTTTGAAGACACCTTCCGTGCGCCTCAATTCTTTCTCTGAGGAGGCCAAGGCAAGTTTGGCGCGTTCCACCTGCAATCGGGCTTGATCGGTTTGTGCGCGCGCAGTCTCCAATTGTGCCCGAAGCGTGGCCTGCGTTCGCGGATCCAGAAGTGGCGCAGGTGCAGCCGAAACGGTGGCGATTTTGGTGATGCCGCGCTCGACAGATTCCCCCACGTTGACAGTCATCTGTGAAAGCCATCCGCTGTTCGCTGCGGGGAAAGTCAGGACATTTTTGAATTTTGTTGTTCCAAAGTCAGAAATCTCCTCGCGGATCGGTCCACGTCGGACCTTCTTTACGATCACCACTTGTGGTTCTGCCCGGGCAGCAAGGTAGATGATGGCCAGCAGAATCAGCGCTGTCATCAATAGCCAAGATTTTCGATGAGCAATAAAAATGTTGTCCTTTTTCATCGTCTATTCCCTTGTCTTGAGAATGCCCAGAAACGAGATCCGATGAATCCTGGGTTGAATCATCAAGGCCGTCAGCAAGACTCCACAGAGCAGCATTGCAGCAGCCCAAACATAGCTTTGCGGGGTTATGATCACCGGAATCCTGAAAACTTCAGTTTCGATGGCTGCCATCAAGGCCATCAGCAGTCTTTGTCCCAGCCAAAGTCCAGGCAGAATGGCGATCGAAGTCAGCAGCAGAAAATCAGACCAAAAGAGGATCGTGAGCTCAGCTTCAAAAAATCCCAAGGCACGCAGCAGGGCAAATTCCCTTTCCCTTTCCGAAAACTGGATTCTGGCATTGTTGTATAAAACTCCCATGGCAATCAGCAATGCGAAACCAATCATGAAATTCCTGAAAATTCCGACGTTCTCTGCTATTGTTTTTTCAAAAGCGCGCTTTTCGAAATCCTTTTCGGAGATTCCAAGAAGTGTCGGTATCCGCGTCAGCAATTTCCTTGTGTTGAGACTCTCACGATTGGGAGACTTGTAGAGGAGAGTGTTGAAAGTTTTTGTTGTGTTGAACAGCAGGAGAAAATCTTCTGAATCGACTGTCACGATGGTGCCCATCAGGTTTTCGGAAAGCTGTGTGACCCAGGCAGTCGCCTGGACGGGCGAGCTGTCGCGAGTTGTGATGACGACCTTTGCGGGTGGAACAATTCCGAGCTTGTCGGCCACGGCCCTGGACAAGGTCAGTCCATGACTGTTGCGTGATTTGACGGGAATGACATCGATTTTTCTGAGTTCTTCGCCACGGTTTTTGACCACCAGTGTGAGTTCCCGCACGGCGCGACCGAACCTCAAACTCACAGGCATCACAAGTGATGCCTCAGCAACGCCCTGTCCCAAAAACGGCTGGAGCGAGTTTGCACTTGCAAAAGGGAAACGTTGTGAGAAGACGAGTGAATGCGATTGCCTTTGCGAAACCCGATATTCCCTCTCGATCATTTGCCGAATGGCATATTCTTCAAAGCGCGCGAAAACCAGGAGAGAAGTTGCGAGTATCAGTCCAATGCAGGTGACGCCGCTTTGAAACGGGCGTCGGAACAGATTCCGCAAACTCATCCGCAAGGTAAGGCTGAGCCTGCGCAGCACCGGAAGTGTGTCGAAAAACGTTGCGCGGGTGTGTTGCGGAGTCGCCGGAACAAGTGCCTGGGCAACCGATTCGCGAAAAATATTTCGAAGCCCCCAGAGTGTGCCGGTCAGGGCTGTTGCAATGCAGAGGGCGACGCTTGCAACAATGGAGTCCGGGTCGCTGCGGTAGTCAATATATGCAAAGCGGTAGAAGAGGACGTAAATTTCAAACATTTTTTTCGACAACCAGACGCCAAGGATGATCCCGGCCACGGCGCCGGGTATCAGGCAGACCAGCGCGAGTCCGACAGACTGAATTGCGAGAGTGGTGCGTTGAAAGCCGAAGGCGCGGAGAGTTGCAATGTTTTCACGTTGGGTCATCAGGACACGGTTCATCGTGATGTTCAACAAAAACAGACAAACAGCAATGAAAATCCCTGGCATGTAAACGCTCATCGCCTTCAATTGTTCCAGTTCGCTGTTGAGAAAATAGTGGGAAAGTTGTCTGGCGCGCGGAATGTATTGCGTGAATCCAAAAGCCTTGAGGCGACGTTCCAGTTCTGGCCAGGCGAGTTCAAGTTGTCGTTGGCTCGTGCCTTTAACGAGAAGCTCATTGCAAGCTGATTGAAGATTGCTCGTTTTTTCAAGAATCCGCGGATGAATCCACCAAACTGAAAACAATTTGTCATCGGGAATCGTGACTGCCGAGCCGGTTTGATAAATGTACTCGGCCGAACGCCCCAGTCCGCTGACATAAAAATGAAATGCTTGCCCCTTGATTGTGACCCGCACGGAATCTCCGACATGTAGATTCCATGAACGTGCAAACGCATCACTGAGGATCACTTCGTTGAAGGCATTGTCATGCGGCCTGCGGCCTTCCACGAGCCTCAGGTTATTCAATGAGCCCGTTCCCGGGAGTGAATGAAAGCGGGCAGAGATTTGTCTATCCTCGCGCGGCAATTGGACCTGTCCCGACTCGGTGAGCCGGCATTCGATCCTCTGCAGGCCATCAATGTTCTGCAAGACCGAGACATTTGAGCGTGGAATTCTGACAAGGGGAACAAGCGCATCTGCAAAATTCAGGTTTTGATAAGTCAATTTCTGCGATCGCAAAAGGCTCTTAAGATTACCTTGAGCCATGACAAGTGAGGCCAGGCCCACGGCCATAACGCTCGACAATGCCATTGCAGGACCCAGCATTTTTGTAAACTCGCGCCACGTCTTGCGTGCGAGCAGTTGCTCGAGTCTCACCATTGCAGATCTTTTGCCAGCATGTGCGTGAGATTTTCCTCAATGGAAGTGATCCTTCCTCCCGACATGTGAATCACCCTGTCTGCTATGCCGGCAATCATCACGTTATGGGTGATGAGCATCACACTGACTCCAAAGTCATGGTGAACTTCCTCTATGGCCTGCAGCACAACAACACCTGTGGAAACGTCGAGTGCGCCGGTGGGTTCATCACAAAGCAGCAGTGCAGGCTTTTTTACGATGGCTCGGGCGATTGCAACCCGCTGTTGCTCACCTCCCGAGAGTTCGCTTGGAAAATGATTGCGCCGTTCCCACAAATTCAGTCTGCGCAAAGCATCCTCGCTGGTCATTGTCGACTCGCCGTGTGATTCAATGAGTTGAACGTTTTCGAGCGCGGTGAGGCTTGGGAGCAGGTTGTAAAATTGAAAGACGAGGCCAACTTTTTCCCTGCGGAATGCGCAGAGTTCTTCTTCTGTTTTCTCTGTCATGAGCTTATTTTTGTATAGAAGTGTTCCAGCGGTGGGTCTGTCAAGAGTGCCAAGAATGTTCAGAAATGTGGACTTTCCACTGCCGGAGGGGCCCAACACGACGACCAACTCGCCCGTGTGCAAACTGAAGTCGACATTGTCCAGGGCATCAACGAACGTTTCGCCAAAAGCGTAGCGCTTTCCCAGACCTTTCGCTTCAAGCAAGACCTCCGTCATGTTCACCTCCAGTTGGGTGGCTGAATTTTGCAACAGCTTGCTGGAAAGAGTTATGATTTCGGGGGATGCTTTTCTTATGCCATGAAATTTCAGGAGGCATCATGACTTTGAAATTGGTGCGCAAGTCGCAGCACGCACATGTTCTGGTTTGCAAATCGTGCGGCGATGCGTTTGTTTCGGACGAATCATTTCGCGGTCTGACGGCTTCTTCCCATGTCAAAACAATTCTTGAAGCTGAACTCCTGAACGGACGAGAGGGATGGTTGGTCAGGGTTGTCGAGAGCGGCTGCCTGGACGTTTGTCCGGTTGGCGAGGTCAGTGTGAGGTTGGTTGGTGCTGAAAACAATGAGCACAAATCACTCACGTGGACAATCAATCCAAAGGCCGAAATTGGCGATCTTGTAGCGACAATTCAAAAACATTTGATTCAAAAGAGATGATTTGTCAGTCCGGAAAAATTGCATTGACCTTGATGAGGCTCTTTTGGCTGATGTCATCGGACGTCACTGTGACAGCCACATCGCAGGCGCGGCCATCTGCGGTTTGAAGTTCGAAAGTGTACGTCCCGGAACCATGAGTACCCTCGTCGCCAAACACCATGTCGTTGACCCAAAAAAAACTTCCGGGAGTTCGGCTGGTCGGCTGGACACGATAGACAAGCACAGAGTCGATCAGGCTGTCGTTCGGTTCGAGCCTGATTACTGCACCTGGGCTGATTTCGTCTCCGTTGACCTGTTCTGTGCGGGTGGCCATGACGATGCAACTGAGGCTTGGTCGCTGCACGATGCTTGTGGGTGAGGCGGGTGATTTGCTTTTTGTTTGCGGAGTGTTTTGACTCTGCATCGCTTCTTCCAAAGCCGTGCGGGGTGACAGGGGAAATGGTGTCTCGGTTTCGGGATTTTCTGCAGCACACGAGGTCATGGTGAATGCAGCAAGGCCTGCAATCGCAACAAAGTTCAATCGACTGTTCCTGAATTTGTTCATTTCTTCACAACCCACCAATATCCCTTGAAGAACGCATCGGCAGAGTTGGAGAATTATTAACACGTCATCGGCAGTCGAAAGATTGACCCCTTGAAATGACCTGAACTTCAAACGACTTGTGGCTCATCCAGACGAAATTTTGGGAAAAAATCGTTTTCTGATCGTGTCCTACACAGATGTCCATGCGCGCGAGGCCACGGCCAATAAAGGCTGAGCCGGTGTCCACGACCTTGAAGGGGATGGGTTGCTTCAGCGCGAAGCGCGTTTCGATTTCGGGAATGCGGAGCACCGTTCCATAAGGCAGCGCCATTGAATCCATCGCAACACTCACAAAATCTGCGCGGCCATTCAAATAGTCAACCAATGTGGAGAGCGGGCGTCCGCAACGATCCTTGGGTCCACCCTCCATGGCAGTATTTTCGGTTGTATAGAGCGTTGCCAGACTTGAGTGTGTTGAGGTCACCGGCCCAAGTCCGGAGTTGCTCGAACTTTCAATGTGTGCCGAAAAAACCCAGCCTTGTGTGAAGCCACAACCCACCATCGGGCGCTTCAATTCTAATTTGGCGTGATTGCCCAGCCATTCCGGATCACGTGCCAGGTTGTGTCTTGTTCCTTTCGGGAAAAGGCATTTTTGTGAACTTTCGAGCTGTGTGGAATCGAGTCGTTCGGACTTGAAATAGGTGTCATTTGCATCTGTGATCTGCAGCCAATGTGGGGAATTGTCGGGCTTTGAATTTTCACTTCCCGGCAGAGGGGCGCTCGGGTCAACGCCGGCGCGCTCTGCACGGTTTGGCGTGACTTGATCGCCGTTGGTTTGTTGAATCACTTTCACCGGCGGTAGTTCACAAGCAAAGGCAAGAACGAGCGGCAACAACATCAAATGATGGAGGATAAGTGTCTTCATCGATGTCATCTTCTGCCTCCGGATGGGAGCCCCGCGATTCAAAACGGGACCAAAGCAAAAGATGTGCCGAAGAATTTCAGATTCCATTTCACGAGAAGTGCCTGTCAAAACTCACGAGGATCGACCTCAGTTGGTGTTCAAGGAATCGACAGTTGTCAGCTTCAATTTCAACAGCAGATCCTTCCGTGATTCTCGGTAACTAACGAGAAGGTTCAAGTTTTTGCGAGAAAATTACGATACCGCCAAGGGAATTGTCAGGGGGTGAGCTGTGATCAAGTTTGGATGGGCAAGTCTGTTGTCATTGGCGATGTTGGGTTGTGGAAACCCGGAATATGTTTCCAGCACGCCGGTCGCTCCAAAACCAATTCCCGCTTCCCCTGTGGGAGAAGGAACGTCGCCGGTTAAAAATGACGGCGATGTGAAAAGTAAAAATGGACAATCACAGACCAACACGACCACTCCGGAGAATGTTGCAGAAAACCCCTGTCTCAAGGAGAGAAAGATACTTGTTGTCGATTTGAAAAGTGGATGGTTTGCGGGTGACGGTGGTGATTTTTTCAATCGGGTCACCACGGATGTGTGTGGTGGACTTGTCAAAATTCACTATGTGCATTTTACAATCGGTACAGTGGATTCCAACATCAATCCCGCCGAAGTTGCAAATTGCTCAGGGTCTTTTTGCACCAGTTTCAAAGACATCAGGTCTTACGATCAGTTCTGGATCCTTTCTGGAGACGAAGCCGATTCTGCAGACGTGAGACTTTCAAGCCCATTGTTTCAGTCGATCGTGAGCCGCGCTGTCGAGCTCCGCGATGCCAACCCTAAAGCCGGGTTTTATTTTGGAGCCGGACTCGGCAACATTCATCACGCAAATGCTCTTGGCAAAGCTTTGTTTCCACAGTTGGCAGGGTCGAATACAAATCGTGACAGTGGAATTTTCACTGCCAATCCAAATGGTCGTCGAGGCGTTTTGCCTGTTCCAACGTTGCCGATGTACCTTGGTGAAAATGCACTTTTGGTTGGAAGCGGGCTTGCGGCAGGAAGTTTTGATGCGACCTCAAGACCTTTCAAGGCTTTCGGACCATACGCATCACCAATGGCATCCCTGTTCGATTATCGAAGCGCACTTCAAAACCCATCACCGGGCATCGCAGGGAGCGATTATCTCGCCTTTGATTGTCTCACGGATCCGGTTGCTCCGGCAGGTGGTGGGTTGAACGAATCAGCGTTTAAAGTGGTTGCAACTGACCATTGTGGAAAAAGTGCCGTCGCAATCGCGAATCCAGGAGGACACCTGGTCATGGCCGACGGAAACACGGCAAGGCACTATGGCTATGCCAACGACCCAGCTGCATATTTCCATCGGGCAATTTTGTCGATGCTTCAATGAAAGAAAAACTCTGACCGGCCGTTACTCGCGGAATTCACTTTCGAGCTTCACCAGTGCGCTTTCGAGTTTGTCTTTTTTGCCCATGAAGGTGAGCCCATTCACGCGCAAATCCTTTGTTGGGTAGAGGCTGACAAACTCGAGAAGGGTGAATTTGTCGTCGGCAGTGCTTTGCTGGAATGCAAGCTTGACGTTCTCTTCACTGAAGCTTGCAGGGAAAATGGCATTGAGCAGCGAACGAACCTCAGCACCGGATGGTGATTCAAATGCATCAGAGGAACGTGCCGATGCGACGTGTATCACTCTGGAAAACTTTTGACGGAGTTCGGCTTGCTGCTCTTTCGGAAGTTTTCCGGAAATTGCAGGCACGTTTTCACCAGCAATAAATCTTTTCAGTTCATCCTGTGTGCATGAACCCATTTCGATTCCAAAAACCGAGATTGCAAATCTTTCAGAGGACAGGTTTGACTGGTCGTTCGTCTTGGTTCCACAGGCTCCGAGGACCGTGAGTGCTGCAGCAAAGATGATCGATGGCTTCATGAAAGTCCCTCGCTGTTGATTGAATCGGGCGGCCTAAACCGCGCCAGAGGCCGTGGATTAGCCGAACTCGGGGAAGCAGACAACTGGTCTTTCGTAAGTCAACAAAAGAAATGGCCAATTTTGCTTCAATAGATGGCGCAATGACCACCCCGCTGTCAGAAAGTGAGTCCATTTTTCCGTGTCTGTCCGATTGGTTTCGAACTCACCAACGAAGGCCTTGGGCTTGTCCTTTGTTCTACAGCAAATGCTCGCAACTTTTCTCGAAATTGCGATAGCCTGTACTCAGCTGTTCATGAATTTTCTCCATCAAATCCCAGTCAGGTTTTGGTTTCAATGCCTGTTGCTCCAATTCCATGAGCGAGCCTGCGAGCGAGTCTATGCCCAGCGACAAAAATGATCCTCTCAATGAATGAGCAGTGCTCTTCAGTTTGTTCAAATCTTTTGTCTTTATAGCGTGCTGAATTTCAATCAGTCTCATTTCCTTTTCATCCCGGAGTGCGGTCAACATCTCCAGGAAAACGTCCAGCAAGTCCTGGGATGCGAATTTTTGCAAAGCCGAATTCATTTCGTTCCGCACTGTTCCAGAAATTGACCCGGATGATGTTCCGGAAAAATTATGAGTCTTTTCGGTTCCAGATTCTTTTTCAACGTTCATTTTTTTTCCTTTCTTTTTTCAATTTTGGATGAATGCCGGGGAATTCATTTTTATTAAAAATAAGGCTCTCCAGATGACATAAATTCTGTGACACTGTTGCAGAACTGAGAGGTGCAGCAAATGTCATCACGGGCCAAGGGAAAAAATCTGCTTTTGCTGGCAGTTTTCTGCAGCTTGTTTGCTGGTCGGGGCGGCTATCCTCAGCCAAAGTACCTGCCCCCTCCAAAGAGTCCGCCTGGCGACTGGATTGTTGGCGTGGATGCAGATCTTTCCTTGGCGGGTTCTTCTGCAGGACAAGCAATTTTGCGGGGTGTCCGGATTGCGGCGGAGGAAATCAATTCCTCTGGTGGAATTCTTGGAAGGAAAATTCGTGTTGAAGCAAGGGACCACGCGAGTGTCGGATTGCGCGGAATGGAAAATTTAAGAGGACTTGCCCGTCTTGAGAATCTCGTTGGCGTCGTGGGTGGAATTCACAGCAATGTGATCTTGCAGGAGTTGAAAATCATACATGAGCAGAAGATACCATACTTGATTCCTTGGGCAGCCGCCAATGAGCTCATAGACAATGGATACTCGCCGAATTTCGTGTTTCGTTTGGGTGCGAGGGACGAAAATGTTGGTTATTTCCTGGTTTCAGAGGCAATCAAGCGGGGAAAAAGAATTGCCCTTTTGCTTGAGACCACCGTCTGGGGACGAAGCAATCACAGGACCATTTCAAAAGAGTTGGCAGCCCGGGGACTCAAGCCAGTCGTTGTTGAATGGATTGATCGCGCCGACATCGACGTCAATATTCAGATTTCAAAAATTCAAAAAATAAGCCCAGACGTTTTGATTATTGCATTGAATACGCCCGAAGGAGCTTTGGCGGTAAACACGATGGCGGCTCGATCCGCAAATTTCGATGTCATTTCTCACTGGGGTATTGCCCAGAGCAATTTTTTCGACATGTCTTCTGATGCGCTCAAGAAAATCAGGGTTGAATTTTTTCAGCCGTTTTCACTCTTTGCTCCTGGTTTCAAAAAGAGGGCCGAGCTTGCTGAAAAGATCATGCGGGAGGATAAAATAAACACTATTGGATTGATAAATTCCTTTGCCGGAATAGCCCATGCTTATGACCTGACGCGTCTGTTGGCATTGGCAGTGCAAATGGCCAAGGGTGGAGACAGGAAAAAGATAAGGTCGGCCCTGGAAAAAATAGATTCATTCGAGGCAGCAGCGTGCCCAATGACACCTCCATTCACTGAAAAACGTCATGAGGGCAACAATCTTGATTGTTTTACGATGGCAAAATTCTCTGCAGCCGGTGCAATAGAGGCTGTCGGTCGTGGCGTGCTCCAATGATGGGGTCCGTGAGTTCGCGGAGAGGGCATCTCAGGCGAAAACTGATGCGAAGGTTTTCCTTCTTTGTATTGCTCTCACATCTTGTTGTGCTTCTTGTGGTTGGTGGCCGGGCGGCGGTGATTGTTGCAGAAGAGAGTAAGAAATCCCTGCGACTGCAATCCAAAATCACTTTGAGTGACCTTGAGAACAAGTTGGAGGCTGTCGGTTTCGCTGTCAGGTCGTTGAGTGTCAACAGGCTTATTGTCAATAGTCTGAGTGATTTGGATGCCCAGAAGTTCTATCTTCCGGGACTCCTTCAGGATGCCAAAAATTCGAATGGATTTTACTACGCAGCTGTCGTTGGCTTCAATGGCCAGATTGTTTCTGCGACGGCCGAGGATTCTTTTCCAGGAATATCAGCTGAAACTCTCAAGCCTTCGCTTTTGGAGTCGAGGGATTTCATGATTTTGCTGCCTGATGGTGATTCAATTCTGATCAGCTCACCGATCAGATTGTACGGCACCGCACAGGGTGCGGTGGTGGCGGTCCTCCCGATTGCTTCGTTGCGTCAGTTTGTACTGATCGAAGATACGGACCTGCGCTTGGCTCTGGAGATGGATGGAAAAATGGTGATCGGTAATCAGGAGGTCGTTGCGTCGAATGAACTTTTCACTGACGTGCATCCTGCAACCGGTGAGTTTGTGAATCTCAGTCAGTTGAAAACTCATGTTTACATTGGGATTCCTCGTTTTCTTTTTTTCAAGCCCGTCATTCGCATTTCAATTGAAGTGCTTGCTCTTACAATCGCGGTGACGATTGTCGCCTTGATTCTTGCACGACGGTTGGGCGACAACCTGGCCGATCCGATATTGGCGCTGCGCAGAAAGGTTATTTTGCCCATGGACGAGTGGGAAGCATGCTCCCCGACGGGTACCCATGACGAGCTTGAAGACCTGGCTTCAGCATTTGATGCGGCACGCAATGACGTTCGCAAAAACAGTCTGGAATTGATTCAGGCAAAAGAAACAGCAGAGTTGGCTGTGAAGGCACGTTCGGAGTTTTTTGCACTCATCAGTCATGAAATGAGAACTCCCATGAACGGTGTGATAGGGATGTCCAATTTGCTTGCCCACACCAATTTGAATGCTGAGCAAAAAGAGTACGTCGATACCATTCGCAGCTGTGGTGATATTCTGTTGAACGTCATCAACGACGTTCTGGATTTCGCAAAAATCGAGTCGGGAAAACTTGAATTGGAGTACAGATCGACAGACTTGCTTGCGACCATTGATTCCATTGTCAAGGTCATCTCTCCCCTGGCCAGGCGAAAAGGAATCGAGGTGATGCTGGAAGCGGGTCAAGGTGTGCAGGGCTCGTGGGTCACCGATCCCACTCGCCTTCGTCAGGTGCTTCTCAATTTGGCCAACAATGCGGTCAAGTTCACCGAGCAAGGGCAAGTTTGGGTTTCGGTCGAAGTCTCGGAAAGCTTCGACTCATCGTCCCAGATTCAATTTTCTGTTCGGGATACTGGAATTGGTATCTCTGCAGAGAATCTTGCAAAACTGTTTCGCCCTTTTGTACAGGCTGATTCGAGCACAACTCGTCGATTTGGTGGAACCGGGTTGGGTCTTGCCATTTGTCAGAGGTTGGTTGACAGCCTGGGCGGGAAGATTTGGGCAGAAAGCATGCCGGGGCAGGGTTCAACTTTTTTTGTGCGGATGCCGATGCAGCGGATTATCTCAAAATCCAGAAATTCGGTCGTTGGAGTCCAAATTCTATCTTCAGAGTTCGCCAAATCTTATCCATTGAGGATTCTTGTGGCAGAGGACAACCTTGTGAATCAAAAACTCATCAAGGGTTTGTTGGCGAAACTTGGTTACGATGCGGTTGTTGTTTCAAATGGAAGCCTTGTGCTTTCCGAGTTGCATTCGGCATCGTTTGATTTGGTGTTGATGGATATCCAGATGCCGGAAATGGACGGCCTTGAGGCAACGCGATACATTCGAGCCAACACCAGCATCATTCAGCCTGTCATTGTGGCCATGACCGCGGGTGCTTTGACCACCGACAAAGAAGCATGCCTGAAGGTCGGAATGAACGATTACATCGCCAAACCCATTGCCATCGACAAGCTCATGTCGGTCTTGATGAAGACGGCAACAGGTTTGATCAATTGGACTTCGGGCGCAGCTTGAGGTGATTGAGTGCCCGGGCAGCAATGCTTTCCTGGGTAAACCCGAACTCTCGTGTGAGGGTGTCGGCTGGCGCTGATGCACCAAAATCCTTCATGCCAAAAACAGCACCACGACGCCCGACAATGTCGGCCCAGCCTTGGGCAACGCCGGCTTCAACTGCGATGGCAGTGACATTCTCCGGAACCAATTTGGCCAATGCCAGAGAATTTGCTGCGAGCTTCTGGGGAGCAGGGCAACTCACCACGCGCACGTTGAGGCAAACACCTTCGCCTTCGAGTGTTTCGAGTTTTTGCTCTTGAAGCCATTGAGCCGCTTTCAAGGTGGCGGCGACTTCCGAACCGGACGAAAGCATAATGACCCGCTGTGCGTTTTGTGGAGCGTCGAAATCCTTTAATACGTAAGCTCCTGTGCGCACGCCTTCTGCAACTGTTTCTGCAGTGCGGGGAGCCGCAAGTAGATCGTCAAGCGAAGGAACATCCTGACGGGTGAGCATCAGAGCCGTTGGAGTTGTTTGATGTGTCATTGCCAGTTCCCAGCTCATCAGTGTTTCGCGCGCATCTGCAGGCCGCAGCACTTCGAGGTTGGGAATGACCCGCAAGCTTGCTGCGTGTTCAATCGGCTGATGCGTAGGGCCATCTTCGCCCACGGCGTAGCTGTCGTGAGTCAACACAAAAATTGTTGGCACCTTCATGAGCGCTGCGAGGCGGATGGAAGGACGCATATAGTCGGAGAACACTGCAAATGTGGCGCAGTAGGGGCGAAAGCCTCCGTGCAGGGCCATACCGTTGCAGATGGCCGCCATGGCATGCTCACGCACACCAAAGTGGATGTTGCGCCCGGCATATTCTCCGGCCTGGACAAATGAAGCATTTGCAAGGGTGGTGTTGTTGCTGCCGGCAAGGTCTGCGCTGCCACCCACGAGTGTGGGATTTGCATCGGCCAGTGCCGTGAGCGCTTTGCCGCTGGCAACGCGCGTCGCCATTTTGCTTCCCAGTGAATCCCACAGCGCGTCGGCCGCATCGACGTTGGGTGTGCATGATGTGTGTGCTTCCCAGCTCGCAAGTGCTGCAGGATTCTTGCTGCGCCAGTCGGAAAGCATTTTTTCACTGCGTTGTGTCCATTCGGCAAATGCTTTCAATGCATGATCGGCGAGGCATTCTTGCGCTGCACGATAAGCAGCATCTGGGACGGCAAACGGTTCCGTGCTTTCAATGCCAAGATTCTTCTTCGCGTCGATCACGTCCTCGGCAGACATCGGGTTGCCGTGGATTTTGTTTTTTCCTTCCCATTTGGGAGAACCCTTGCCGGCGATGCCCTTGCAAACAATGATTGTCGGCTTTGGCGCTGTTTTGTTTTCGGCTTGTGCGGTATCCACGGCCTTGGCAAGCTCGACAAAATTGTGCGCATCGGCCTGCAGCACACGCCAACCAAAAGCTTCAAAGCGCATGCCGACGTTCTCGGTGAATGCGATGTTGATGGTGCCGTCGATTGTAATGTTGTTGGCGTCGTAAAATGCAATCAGCCGATCGAGTTTCAAATGCCCGGCAAGGCTGCAGGCTTCGCTGGAAATACCTTCCATCAAACAACCATCACCCATCAAAACCCAAGTCATGTGCTCCACCGGTGTGTGGCCGCTGTTGTTGACCCGGGCTGCCAGCATCCGTTCTGCGAGCGCCATGCCAACTGCATTGGCGATACCTTGTCCCAAAGGACCCGTGGTGCATTCGATGCCTGCGGTGTGACCAAACTCGGGATGGCCTGGAGTTTTGCTGCCCAGCTGACGGAAGTTTTTGATGTCCTCCAGACTCACGTCATAACCTGCGAGGTGGAGGAGTGCATATTGCAACATCGAACCATGACCTGCAGAGAGAACAAAACGATCGCGGTTGACCCACGCGGGGTTTTTCGGAGCATGTTGCATCGCAGCAAAGTAGAGGAAAGTGCCGATGTCTGCGCCACCCAATGGAAGTCCAACGTGTCCGGATTTTGCCTTCAGGACTGCATCCATTCCAAGACTGCGAACCGCGGTGGCGATGGTTTTGAGGTTGTTCTCGTGACGGCGGACGCGTTCAACAAACATGGATGAAACTCCTGGGCATTAGAGTGAAGGTGAAGGCGGAGATAAACTGACAAGTTGTTCATAAATCCGGGCTGCCGCAGTGCTGGCGAGTGAATCGACCGCGCTGTCGCTGTTTTCCATGTAGCGCAGTGCGTGCAGTCCCTGCGCATTGCTCATGGAGGCGCGCACGGTGCCATCGCCGACGATATTGTAGGCGCCGGTTGTGAGGTTGGGCATTTGCAAATTGAAAAGAACCGCGCCGGTTTGCAGATCGATGGCTTTGGCATCAACAGACATCTGAGAAACTTCTTCTTCCGCAGAGATGTCTGGAAGATTTCCTGCGGCTGCAACGCGACTGCAAGGAATGGCGCCACTGGCGAGGATTTCGTTGCCCTGGTCGCATTTTTCGACGCGGGTAATGCTCCGTCCAGATGCAACAATCCTGACCTCAAGTCCCCATCTGGCGGTTTCAAGGTCTGTCAGAATGAAGGACCTATCCTGGGTGACGAGTCGGCGCAAAGCAGCCATCAGTTTTGGTGCTTGTCCTGCGCGCGACGTGTTGTCGTTGACGGGGCGAATGTACAGGGTGCGTGGCGTGTTCGAAGGCACCCGTTCAAGATTCGCCAACCTGTAAATGCAGGCCGAAGAGCCCGCGAGGCCCATGAGGAGAACAAGACACAACTGCAGACGCCGGAAATGTCGTGCGCTGTGCATTTTCGGCGTCCTCAGCAGGGAGAATAAATTTTGGGAAGGAGCTGACCGGCATCGTGCAGGGATTTGATGTCGGTGTAGCCGCCGAGGAATTCGTTTCCGACGTAGATCATCGGAACGGTCCGCCATCCATTGTTTTCGGATCTGAGTTTGCTCCAGAGGTCTGGCTGATGGTCAAGAAAGACCTCTTCAAACCCAACCTGAAGATTGTTCAAAAGTGTCTTGGCGGCGACACAATAGGGGCACGCACGTGTCGAATATACCGTAACCTTTTTCATTCCAGAGACCTCTTTGCCAAGGTTGGTTTGGCATACCAGAAGCAGCCGGGTTTGTCACTTGGCTGTTGGCAGACGCAATTTCTGGAGCTTCAGTGGCTGAAATTGCGGATGACAGGCTCATTTTGCCGAGAAGATTGGCTCGGGAAGATTCACCGTGACAGCCAGATTTTCGCATTCAAGCGCTGCTGAGGATTTGGCCAACAACGGTTCGATGCAGTGGTCGTTGTCGAACACAATCAGAATGGTTTTGTCGTTGAGAACGGTGATTCCCTCAGCCTTCTCGGGAAGACTGTAACCCCGCAGTGCCGGGACCAGGTTGACGAGAACCCGGGTCTCAAGTTCAGTGTAAGGCATTTTGCCTGCCTCGTAGGCAACAGTATCGTTCAGACGCGTGGTCTTATCCGTGACTTTTGCCTCAACAATCACCATGTGGCGTCGCTTGGCACTGTGTTCAAGGAGCAAGAAACGCTTGCCGGATTCATCCAGCGGGGCGAGGTCACCAATCTTCACATCCTCGTGCTTGCTGCCGATATCCACCGAATCTTTGGTGTGATTGTAGGCAAACTGTTCTATCAAACCGGTCTTTTTGTTCAGGCGGATGATGCGGTGCAGTGGGGTGTTCGGATTGCCGTGCCCGGGTTCGCCCGATGCGCCCCCATTGGAATTCAATGGGCTTTGCATTGCAGCGAAAACGAATTGCCCCGAAACGGCAACGCCCTCAAATCCGCGGTTGTCCGCACGATGGCGCAAGGCCCATGGCAAACTGGGGGTCTGTGGCGTGAAGTTTGGTGCTGGGCTCCAGCGGCGGAGAATGTTTCCGGCTGATCCAGCTTTCAGTAAGGAAGGACCATATTCCTCGACAAACCAGAATTCGCGCTGATTGCTGTCGTCGAAGCTTTGGGCGACGCCTTCAAAATCATAGCCCTGCAAAGACCCGGGCAATGGGCTGAACACGCCATTGCTTGCCTTGATCTCCCATCCGCGCTCGCCGGTGGAGAGATTGGCCAGCGCCGAGGGCAAGCCGTTGACGGGGATCCCATTCTCGCGAATTCCGAGTCGCTCAACCACAACTCCTTGCCCAGCCGCATTGAGTTTTATCTTGAAGAGTGATTGCTGGTGGCTCGGGACCGGAAAATAGCGATCACCCTCCTTGAATTTCGCCTCACCAGTGGAATCCTTGGGTTCCAGATACAAGTTCAGGCCACGATCATTGATCGTCCAAAATTCGTCCCTGCTGAAGGCGCCACGCGACGTCTGGACTCGACTTGCGCCGCTCCAGCCACCTTCGGAATAGGCAAACTCACGCGGAAACCGGCTGATGCCAACCTGATTCAAATTCTTGAAACGATAAACCTGTGCCTCCGCTGCGGGTACTCCACGTTCGAAATTTTTTGTTTCCGGAGAGCTGACGCAGCCTGCAACGAAAACGACAAGGGTTAAAGGTTGAATCACGTGCTGTTTGCTGAGCATTTTTAATTCCATTCAAACGGTTTCACTGGGCGGCGTTGAAAATTTCCAAAAGTGATTTGTGGATGATTGGTGCAGTGCTTGCCCCGAGCGAGTTTTCTTCTCCATACGGCGCGCTTTTTTCGCCATAAGTGAAAGGTGCTTTTTCATCCCATTGGCTGCGCGGAACGATGTAGCCGATTTGGTCGTTGGTCAAACCAATGAGCATGTTCATTTGGCCTTTCATGACACTGCGCAGGGGTGGCACTTCCACTGGTTGAGTCAGCTTGAAGTCGTTTCCTTCGGGCGTTTCAACTCCACCATTGGCAATTTCCGGATAAAGCTCGCCTGGAATCGTGCCAATCCAAACGTCGCCGAGCTGAAGGAGTCCGACTTCGCTGCGTGTTTTGAAGCCGGATTCAAACTTGCGGCGAATGATTCGCAAGAGGGCGGCAGCGCGGAATTTGACGTTGTCGACCGGAAGAAGAATCGACTTTGCAGTCCAGTTGAGTGTGTTTTCCGTGATCTCTTGTTCCTGTCCTGAGGAAATGCCAGCGAGAACCGCTTCTGAAATGCGATAGCCAACGGTTCTGGCCTTCTCAAAACTGGGTGTCACAAGCGTTTGATTCAGTACGTTGTCGACAACCGGAGTGTCGTCGAGTGTGGTCATCAAGCCGCCTATGGCTCCATTGATGTAGACAACCTGTCCGCCCACGCCTGGCTTGAGTGTTGCGTTGTCGTAAACGATACCTTCCTCAATGCCGGCGCGCAGATAATGAACAAAGTCCGAGGTGAGGGCAGTGTTTGCGTTCCAAAGAACTTCCGGATGGTTGGCCCAGGTGACCAGCATCCCCAATGTTTGCTGACTTGAGGGTTGAACAAATCGGAGGACCCTGACGTTGGAATCAAAAACTTGTGGCATGCGCGTGTCAACCAAGACGTCTGCTCCCACGTTGTTG
The DNA here is from genome assembly GCA_049423385.1 of Silvanigrellaceae bacterium. Classification (GTDB taxonomy): domain Bacteria; phylum Bdellovibrionota_B; class Oligoflexia; order Silvanigrellales; family Silvanigrellaceae; genus RFOM01. The sequence goes on from JBMSQQ010000016.1 coordinate 40,440, forward strand.
AGTTCCATGCGACGCACCTGCACCGGTTCAAGTCGGCCCACTGCAGTGCGGATTGCTTTCGCAGTTTGTTCCTTGACCATCGATAGATATTTCGAGTCGACACCTGTTTTTGTAAACGAGGGTCCCCAGATGCCAATCAGGTCGGGAGCCTCGTGGCTGTGGGTTGACGAGATGAGCACGAAATCGAGGCCAAGTTCTTTTTGAACCTGGGCACGGATGTCGAGAATGTCGTTGTGCATGAAACCGATGGCATCGAGCGCGACCATGACGCCCTTTTTGCTGCCGTTGCTGAGTGCGATGGCGCTGGCATACAGCGGGTCGTGCACCGATTTGGCCTGGCGCTTTTGCCCGAATCCGGCAATCCAGATGGGATGTTTGGGATCATTCACGTCGGGTGTGATGCTCTCGCGGGCAAAACCGGCGGCCAGTGCATCCTGTGCAGATTGGGCCTTGGACTGCAAAGATGGCATGGTCATTCCAAATATGCCAAGGCAAAGAGCCAGTCTCGCCCGGATGGATTGGGGAGTTGCGAATCTTGGAGCATTTTCTGCCCATTGATGGATGCCAAACATCATTTGTTCTCCCGAAAAATTTGAGGTGCCGTGCATCATACCTGAACAGTTTGGGGTTTGCACAACTGCTGCAATTGAACGCCTTTGTTTGAGGCAATATGAGTCGGCGCTGAGGCACTAAAAATCGAATCCAAAATAAAAATTCAGAAGACGAAGACTTGCATAAATAAAAAAATTTTCATGCTTCCAGTCGGTGCCAACACCAGCTTGCAGCTGCAGCTGTGAAACCTTTGTATCAAGATTTGCACTATCTCCAGGAAGGGCACTCAATTAGCTCTTTCCGGTTTTAGTTTTGCCAAGGCACCAACGCCGATTCGACTCTCATACATGTCCAGGGCCAAACGAAAAAAAACAAAAAAATGGCACGATTCTTTGCACACTGAGTTGTTCTCCTGTTTCGTTGATTTGTGGTTCAATAAGGGATCATCGGATTGGATTGAAAACAGGTTGTCTTTCAGATGGAACAAGGCGTGGCTCAGGGGCAAGCATTTGTTGCAGCGATAAAAAAGCCACCCGTGCTTTTGTCGTTGATTTCTGCGAGCCTTCTCATTTTCTTTTACTGCTTTGGAACACTGAATTTTTGGTCGCCGATGGGCGGATCTGTTGCCTACGATACTTTCACCCTCCCGCGCTGCGGGCTCGCCATCCGCTTCGGGACAGATCCCTTCACCTCTTCAGCTGATTATCCGTTTTATGGTAACTTTGCGACCAACTGGGCCTCGCATCCGCTTCTATGTGTCGTTGCGGGGGCTCCTTTGAGTTATCTGTCACCCGGACTCGAACAGTTGGTCACCACCTCACTTTATTGCATTCTGCACTTTTGGATTCTCGTTTCGTTTGGAGCCAGGTTGGCACCTGCAGCAGTTCCAACTGTTTCGGAATCACGAGTCTTGAAAGCAATTTGGCAGAGTTTGAAACAATGGCATTTGCGTGACTATTTGTTTTTTTCTGCGGCAGGTTTCTTTTTTCCCTGGTACGTCATGCTTGTGTTGGGTCAATATCACGCAATTGTTGTTTTTGCGCTGGCTGCAATACTGCTTTCCGAAAGAAATCTTGTCCTGGGCTTTGTCCTGAGTGCCATTGGAAAGCCGGTTTTGGCGCCGGCTGCATTGGCATTGTTTGCCGCGAGGAAATGGCGGATCATCCTGATAATATCAGCAATCTGTGCTCTCTGTTATCTTCCCTGGCTTGTGTTGCGTTACGATGTTCCCCGTGGACTTCATTTGGGAATGAACGAGAGCTTCATAAAGTTTTTTGAGGTCAGTTCGAGGTACACCCGCTTTTCCGTGGTCGGTTGGAATCAGGAGATGGGTTGGTCAAAGATCTTCGACGAGTTTGCCAATCCCAATGAGCATTTTCCATTTCGTGTCGCACTTGCCGCTCTTCCGGTTATGCTTGCTGTTTGGCTTGGATTTCAGAAAAAATTGCAGTTGGCGATTGCCGTTTCGGTTCTCTGGTTCTTTTTTCTTTATGGAAGAGGACACGAATACCACTACACTCTGGCTCTCCCCTTGTTGGCTTTTCTTTATTGCCATGAGAGTGGTCGTTATCGAACGGCTTTCACGGCTGTCATTGCAATGATTGCTGCAGCACCCACGGTCTTTCCTTTGATCATGGGATTGCATGGATTCCCGACGACAGGTGCGGCGAACCATGCCGCCATGAAGGCTGCCAATCCCTTTTTGTTCTGGATTTACCTTCTTCACAAGCCAATCATTGCACCGCTGATATTGGTTCAGGTTTTTTGGGTCGAAAAAAATCAGCTGAATCATTGAATTCAATTGGCATTCAAAAGGGTCCGTGAATCAATTTCTTATTCCAGAGCTCTTTCCACCGCATCAGGATGCGCATCAATTTCAACAATTGAGTTTTCGTTTTTACCGCTTTCCAGGAAAACAGCTTCACTGTCCTTGAGGATGTTTCCGGTGAGGATGGCGACAACGCGTTCTTTTTTGCCGATGATTCCTTCGGCGACAAGATTTCTGATTCCGGCGAGCGTGCACGCACTGGCAGGTTCACAGCCGATTCCAGCCCGGTCGATGGCTTTCTTCGCTGCGAGTATTTCTGCGTCGTTCACCTGCGCCACAACACCTGCCGTGGCCTCGATCGCACGCCGGCCTTTTTCAAAGTTGACCGGATTTCCGATCCGGATGGCGGTTGCAATCGTCTCGGCATTGACTGATTCAAAGCTCGAAAATTTTTTTGTGTAGCTTTGGTAGAACGGGTTGGCACCGGCGGCCTGGATGGAGGCTATTTTGGGAAGGCGATCGATCCAGCCCCATTCTTTTGCCTCGAGCAACGCTTTGCCAAAGGCAGATGTGTTGCCGAGATTTCCAGCCGGCACAACGATCCAGTCGGGAACTTTCCAATCGAGCTGCTGGAGCATTTCCCAGATGATCGTCTTTTGTCCTTCAAGTCGAAACGGGTTCACCGAGTTCACAACGTAAAGCCCAAGCTTGTGGGCGAGCGAATTGACCAGATTCATGGCTGTGTCGAAATCGCCACGCACGGCAAGGCACTTGGCCCCGTAAGCCACTGCTTGCGAAAGTTTGCCTTTGGAAATTTTGCCTGCGGGCAGGAAGACGACTGACTGGATTTTTGCATGCGCAGCATAGGCAGCCAACGCGGCACTGGTGTTGCCTGTAGAAGCGCAGGCGACTCTTTTTGCGCCCAGCATTTTGGCCATGGTGATGGCCACCGTCATGCCGCGATCTTTAAACGAACCGCTGGGATTCTCGCCTTCGTGCTTGAAATGCAGATCTTCTATTCCCGCATAAGCTGACAAATCCGACCGCGCATAGAGCCGTGTGCCTCCTTCGGGGTGGGTGACAATCTGGTTCTCGGGTACCGGAACAATCCATTCACGAAAGCGCCACACACCGCTTTGATCCACCGGCAGGCGTGATCCAATGCGTTGGTGAAAAAGTTCGCGTGACGCGGCTGTTCCCTTGTTCAATTGCTGAACTTCCAGCAGGCCGCCGCAGGCGCAACGGTATTCGGTGGTATTCCAAGGCAAAGCCTTCTGGCAGCGTACGCATTGCAGGCGGATCGACGAGAATTCCTGATTTTGAAACGGCTGATTCATATTTTGCGTGCCCCTCGATTCGAAATTTCACACACCCTGGCTTGCGCGGCGAGGGGAAGAAAGCCCTTGACCATCGCGTCGGCTATCGACTCAGCGTCCTGGCGTGAGTCGACAAGTGCGAACACACTGGGTCCCGCACCGCTGATCGAACATCCCAAGGCTCCCGCTTCAATTGCGGCGGTTTTCACTTTTGAAAAATTGGGAATGAGATGTGCACGTCCGGCCTCTGCAAACGGATCTTGAAGTGACTCGCGGATCATTTTTTCGTTGCCGGTCGAAAGGCCAACCGCGAGCCCGACGGCGAGGGCCATCTGACGTGTCCATCGCGCCGTCGGCAACGAATCGGGCAGCACGGCTCGTGCCGTTTTGGTGGCAAGCTGCAGTTCGGGAGTCACGACGATGCATTTGAATCCGGATGCGAGTGGTAGTTTCTGCACCACGGGTGGCTCGGTGGATTGCACGGCGACGAGCCCGCCGTAAAAACACGGAGCGATGTTGTCGAGGTGCCTTCCGGCAACCAGCGATTCTCCCGCGAGTGCCGCCCGCAAGACGTCGTTGTCGCTGAACGGGACTCCTGCCGCGAGTGCAGCCGCCAGAGCTCCGCCCGTGGAGGCCGCGGCACTGGATCCCATTCCGCCAGAAATGGGCAGGCTGCGTTCGCTCCAAAGGCGAATACCGGAACGGATGTTTTTGCTGGCAAGAAATGCTTCTGCAGCAACCACGGTTGCATTGATACGCGGATTGAGTGGAACCTTGTCCGCATCTTTGCCGCGGATTTCTTCCACAACCGAAGCTCCGTTGATCAGCTCGACGGTGAAGACATCGCCTGCGCCTTCAACCGCCATTCCCAGAACATCGAACCCGGGCCCCAGGTTTGCAATGGTGGCGGGCGCAAAAACCGAAATTTTTGCCATGAAAATTCCTCCGCAAAAATTCAAACGCCGAAATAGGAGGTCGCAATGGCGACCACATCGTTCACAACACCCGCAGCAGTCACCTCGGCTCCAGCGCCCGGACCCGTGACGATAAGAGGATTCGAATCGTAGCGGCGCGTGCGGATGACAATCTGGTTGTCGGTTCCTTGCAGACGACCCAGCGGAGAATTTTCCGAGACCATTTCCAGACCCACAGACAACTTTTCTTTCTCAATGCGTGCAACGTAGCGTGGCACGAGCCTTTGGCTGGCCCCTTTTTGAACCATGTCGGCAATCTCTTGGTCCATTTCCGACAAACGTTGAACAAACATCTCGGGATCCGCATGAAAAAGGCGCTCTGGAAAAAGAGGTTTTGTTTCAACGTCGCTCAGGTTCAGGTTTCTGCCGATGGTGCGCGACAGGA
>JBMSQQ010000017.1:0-45399 GCA_049423385.1 Silvanigrellaceae bacterium
TTTGTTTGAAAACCTGCTCACGCAGATTGCCCCTTATGCCATTCCGGTGAGTGTCAGCCAGGAAGTTGTCCTCATTCAAAAAAACCGCAACCACATTTTGCGGGTCGAAACCCGTGATGGGCACGTCTATCACAGCAAGACGGCTGTTTTGAGTCTTGGCATGGGAGCCCACATTCCCCGGCGCCTCGATATTCCGGGTCTGCGCGAGTTTGAAGGACGTGGTGTCGTTTATGGTGTTCACCACCTGGACGACTTCAAGGGCAAGCGTGTGATGGTGATTGGCGGCGGAGACAGTGCGCTCGATCTTGCTCTCACCGTGATGGAAGTGTGCAAAGACATGGTTCTGATCCACAGATCGGATCGCTTCAATGCACACGAGGAAACAGTTAAAAAACTCTACGCTTCAAATGCGGAGATCCGGACGTTCGCAGAGTTGGCTTCCATTGAGGGGACTGATCGTGTTCAGCATGTTCAGCTTCGTGACACCCGCAGCAAGGCTGTCTCGCAGCATGATGTGGACGTGGTGATCGTGGCTATCGGCTTGATCTTCAATCTTGAAGGAGTCAAGGATTGGGGGATTCAGCTCGAGAACAATGCCATTGTGGTTGATCACAATCGCCAAACAAACATGCCTGGTGTTTATGCGGCAGGCGATATTGCGACTTATCCCGGAAAAATGAAATTGATTGGAACCGGCGCTGCAGAGGCGATGCAGGCAATCAATCATGCCAAACACTACATTCAGGAAACTTTTCCCTATTTGTAAAAAAAAAAGGGCTGCCCGAGCGGTCCATCCGAAAAAGCCAGTTGGCTGACCTTCTCGTCTGTGTCGGGCAACCCGTTGCTAGGAGGAGGGGGGCTCTCGCTAGTTATATTCGTTCGGTTGTCAGAGCCATTAAGCCCTTGTCGATGAGTCCGCGAACTTCGGCGGCTCCTCTTGCGTTACGTGGTTTCATGTCATTCTCTCCGTGGAATCGGGTCCGGTTGGGGATCGGGTTATTCACAATCCCGCCAGATATTTTATCGGAGCTTTTAAAGGCGAAATTAATGTTCATATTAATGTGATTTAAAATCAGTATGTTATATTAAATATTAACCGTTTTTGAGAGTAAAAAGCGTAATTAAATTCTTTTTTTGATGAAACCTTTCCGAATTGCCAGAGGTCTGTCGTGTTCGTGGTGATAACCTGCCGGAAAACGGGGGGCACATGGCATGGAACATTTGCTTCAGAACACAAATCTGACGCGGACCGCCCGAGACTTTATTTTGCGCGTCGTTCAGGAATGCCCAAACGTCTTCAGGCCACGCGAGCTTCATTGGCAATTGAAGCTGATGTCACGATATCCGGGCGAAAGAGCTCTGTTCTCCGCCGCGTTTGTCAAAAAAAAGGTTGAGTTGGAGGAAGTGCTCCCGCTGGTCCGGTTGATGGTGGTGCCACCACCACGTTCGACACCAATGTCCCAATGGCCCGGGCAATTTTCCGGGTGGCCGACTCCACAGGCAATTCTGACGCAAATATTCCTCCAGCAAATCCTGATATCCAATGAATTGTTTCTGGATTTGGGCAGTCGAAGCGAGGCGTTTTTTTTGTCGGAAAATCGCGATTTCATCGGATGGGTTCCGGAAAGCGTCGGTGTGCGATGGCACGAGCCCTTCAGGCAGGAATTGGCAAGGCTTTATCTTGGCTGGGCGTTTGATCAGGAAGCACTTGTCGAAACTGCACTGAACTCGATGCATCTTGCACCCCTGGACAAAGAATTGCTGCACGTCCTGAATCATTGGCGCGAAGCTTCAGGGTTTGTTGCCGAGAGTGTTCAGACTCGATTCCTCAAGGCTTTTGCCAAAGCGGAAAGAGTCGGCCTGCATTTGCATCCGAACACAATGGTCTGGGCAATCTATGAGATCGAAGTTGTCGAGGTGTTGTCGAAGCTGCATGTTGTTGCGGACCTTGAAAACTCGGCAGACGAACTTTGCAGAGTTCACAGCCGGATTTCAGCCTGAAATTTCGAAGAAAAGATCCGATTCAGTTCAAGGTGCGAGAACCCGTCCACCATTTTTCTCGCAAGCCGAAGGTGCTGTGACAGCTGACAATGCTGATGCAGTGTAGCCCCAGGTTGTCGATGATGTTGAAATGTTGCTTGCGCTGTCCGAAAAAGTCACTTGACATCCACCCTGACGCGCCTCGGTCACGCATGGAGCTTCCTGCCAGTTGGCGGCATCCATCGAGCTGTCGCTGTCGCATTTTTGTTTGAAATAAGCGACCTCGTTGGGGGAAAGACTTTTGAATTCCGTGCACGACTGGCGGGTTTGGCCTTTGGTCAAGGTACACGAATAGACTCCACCAATCGATTGCGAGCCCATCTTCTTGATGCATCCTGCATTTGCCAGGGCCATTGCGCAGATTCCTGCGACCATCGTGATTTTCATGAAAGACTCCTCGTTGCATGGCAATGTTTCCAGAATAGCAAAGTCCGACAGCGCGCAGCATGCTGGGGAACCAAGAATTTGGCTCTGAAGATTTTGCCAATGATGACGGAGGAGTGCAGCATATCTGCATGACAGGAGGAAGTCGGATGAAGATTCATTCAACCGCAGTGGGTCTTCTGAAGTCCCCTCTTTTGCGGCCATTCAAGACGGCCCTGAGGACGGTCACCGAACTCGAAGAGATTACAGTTCAGGTGGTCGACCAGAACGGACGGGTGGGTTGGGGAAGCGTTGTGCCCACTCCGGCCATCACGGGCGACACCGACGAACGCATTCAAGCAGACCTGAAGACTTTACTGAGCGAGTTGAGACGAAAACAGATCAACGACGTGTGGGCATGGCAGCAGGAAATTTCTGCTGCTGCAGGATGCTCGCGATCGGCCGTGTGCGCCATCGATGTGGCTCTTCACGACCTCGCAGCAAAGTCTGCGGGTCAACCTTTGTGGAAATGGCTTGGTGGAATGCATTCCATCCGCATGACGACCAACATGACCATCAGTGTTGATACGCCAGAAGTCATGGCCCGTTGTTCGGCAGATGCCGTGGCTGCAGGATTCACTTCTTTGAAGGTGAAAGTTGGATTGAATGCCGAGCTCGACAAAACCAGAGTGATGGCCATCCGCAATGCAATTGGCAGCAAAATTTCATTGCGCCTTGATGCCAATCAGGGGTGGAGCGAAAGAGAAGCCCTGGCTCTGATTCCTTGGTTTGTCGACATGTGTGGACCAATTGATTTTATCGAACAACCGGTCGTGGCTGGCGATTTGGATGCCATGGTGAACATAGCGCGCGCGAGTCCGGTTCCTGTGGTGGCAGATGAATCAGCCATGACATTTGCTCAAGCGCGCGAAGTGCTTGATCGGGGAGCTGCGAATGCCCTCAGTGTCAAGCTTATCAAAGCTGGCGGGGTTGCCGAAGCCCGGCGAATTCTTGATTTGGCTTTTGAACGCAAAGTTCCTTGCCTGATGAGTTGCATGTTTGAGGTGGGTGCAGGCTTGCAGGCTTCGGCGCAATTGGCTTGCATGCATCCTTCGGTTCATTGGGTCGATCTCGATTCCGCTGAATTTTTGGCATCGCTCCCCTATGAAGGTGGAGTGAGGTTCAGTGGCCCACGGATTGCAGTGGGCGACGATCCCGGACTTGGGATTGACCTCGGCAGGTCGCTGCGGCCAGAGTAAAGTTGTTTTCACAACTGCCACAATTCAGGCGATTGTTCACAAAAAGCACAAATGCAGATCTTGGTTTCGGGCTGGACCCAGAATGATAATTCCTTCGCTTGAGGGAATTGGCCCGCTCGGCATTTGGACGGCGAGTATATGTTGTTTTCAATTGTAGCCATCTTTCGAATGTGTGGAATCGTGACACTCGCACTGCTGCTCAATCTGTTTTTGATATTTCTCCCCGGCAGCAAACTTGCGCGCATTCACCTGACCTCCAGTTTTTTCAAGCTCATTCTCTCTTTGTGTGGGGTTCACGTTGATTGTAAAATTCCACCCGCCTTGCTGCACGAGGCAGGGCGCAAAGTGATCGTTGCAAATCACATCAGCTACCTTGATATTTTGATTGTTTCATCATTACGACCCTGTATTTTTCTGGCCAAAAAAGAAGTCGGTGGCTGGCCGTTGTTTGGCTGGGTGGCGCGCGTGCTGGGATGTATTTTTGTTCATCGAGAATCGCTGATGGGCAGGGCCTGCGCGTTGCGCAATTGTCTGAAGGCGTCGCATGAAAGCGATATCGCACTTTTTCCGGAAGGAACAACAACGGCTGCTCGATATCCCGATTTGAAGGTGTGGGCCAAAGGGCATGCATGGCTTGCACAACGTGCCGGTGCAGATGCCATTCTTTGCCTGGGGTTGGTCTATGAGAATCAGCAGGAACGGGCTTGGATAGACGACGACGCCTTGCTACCGCATTTGTTTGCAACTCTGCGCAGGCCCAAGACCAAAGTGATAGTCACCGGTGCCTGGGTTCCCGTCGAACAGTCGATTCAACCTGCGCGCCTTGCGCACACAACACACTTTCAACTTTGCACTGCGGTGGCCAATGAATGTTCTTGAAGATATACAGAGTTTCAGTCGCAAATATTCCAACGATATTTTGAGCAGTCGCCTTGAATCGATTCAATGTGACGAGGGGAATTTCGACATTGAAATGTTTGAAATCAAACCCCACGACCGCCCCAAAAAAAACCGCTTCACTTTGCTGCTGGTCGCCGGTGTGCATGGTCTTGAAACTATCGGTGTGACGGTCTTGCTGCATTTCCTTTCGCACCTCATCGAACAAGCCAAGTGGAATGAAGCCGTCAAACGTTCTTTGGCAAGCGCGCGAGTCGTGGCAATTCCTGCTTTGAACCCTACGGGGATTTTTCAAGGACGCAGGGCGACGTCCGAAGGAATCGACCTCATGCGCAATGCGCCTGTATCAGCAGAAAAACCACTTCCGTTGTTGGGTGGGCATTCGCTTTCGCCGATTTTGCCCTACTACAAGGGCACGGGAGAACTGGCACAAGAAAGTCGTGCACTGATTCGTGCTGTCAATGGACTCCTCGAGACGTCCGACGGGATGATTGCCCTCGATTTGCACAGCGGCTTTGGAATGCGCGACAGGTTGTGGACTCCTTGGTCGATGTCAACGGCATTGCCTCCGCATTGGGAACATTATACGGCCATTCAAAAAGCTCTCGACGATTCGTTTCCTGACCACGTTTACACCTTCGAGAAGCAGTCCGACAGCTATCAAACAGATGGTGATCTTTGGGACTATCTTCTGTTGGAGAACCAAAACCGAAATGGGCCACTCTTCTTGCCCTTGGCGCTCGAAATGGGCAGTTGGAATTGGCTGAAAAAAGCTCCATGGCGGGCGTTCAGCAAAATTGGTTGGTTTCATCCGATTGCGGCTCACCGTGTGCAACGTGCGTGCCGCCGGCACACCACTTTGCTGGACTTTTTGGTGAGCGTCTCTGCGAACTCAGAAAAATTCTTTCGCCAAAGCCTGGGCTGAGTCGAGTTTCAGCTGAACAAGGTCTTTCGGCAACGATCAGACATCGTTGTGGTTGAAAAGTGCATGAGAAAATCGTGGCAATGAAATACGGGATCATGCGCTGGTCCACCGAGGATTTTTGCCCCAAGCATCAAGTATGAGCGCAGCAACGGTGGAACAAGAGCTTTCAGATGGGCAGCGTCGAAGTATTCAGATCCGGATTCAACTTTCGTGCTGGCAGGACACTCAAAGCCTGCTGTCCAGGCACCCGTATTTTGGAAGTATTTGACCAGTGCGTTTGCTTCGGCGTGTGAACGATTGAACACGCTCACGCAGCCAACTGCTTCGCTTCTTCCTTGCTCGGTCATGTATTTTGCAAGCGCACTCCAAAGGAGTTTTGGGATTGCTCCATTGCGATAAGCCGGATGAACGCAGCTGCGCCCCAATTCGACCGTCTTTCGCGGGTCGAGCATTTCCATGAGTGGATCCACGACAAATTCATGAGCGGCATAGAGTCCAAGCCCTGCATTTAAGACCCGGTCGGTGGGCAAGACGCGATAAGTCGCGACAATCCTGCCCTGGTGAATGACGACCAGATGATCGGCAACGGCATCAAAGTCATCAACATCTTTCATGGTTTGGATGATTTGTTCATTGCCTGACAGGAAGACATCCCATCGTAAAGCAAACACTTCATCAAGTTCGTGTGGAAGGGCCAGACGGACTTCAAACCTTGATGACTCTGATTCGTTGCCCAGATGAGAGCGGGCTTCCGAAAATCGTCCGTCAAGCATTGGAACAGATGATGAGATTCGAGCGAATTGACCATTCAGGCTTGTGTTGTTCATCGTGGCTCCTGTCGAGAAAGAGATCACTAGATTCTCTCTCCCTCGCGCCTCTCGGAACAGTCCGTTCAATTACGAAACGGTGAATAATTTCGTCGAATTGTGAACTCACAAAATTGTCAAAAATGATGATTCGACACTTGCTTGTGAAACGAATGTGTCACCCTTGCCAGAAACGATGAGCGCCCGCTAAGACCCGCTTGTCCTTGTCTACGGACAATTTGAGGAGGTTTTCCATGCGTCTTGTATCGACACTCGTTCTTTCGACTGTTTCAGCTTCTGCATTTGCAGCTCCATTCACATTCAAAGGCTCCGACACCCTCGCAGGATTGATGACCGACGCCATTCAGGCAGCAGGTCTTCAAGACGAAATTCAGTATGCCGGTGGCGGTTCTGGCAAAGGTGAAGAGGCGCTTGTGGCCGGCCAACAAGGCATCGCGCCAATGTCACGCGAGATGAAGAAGGAAGCTGCTGCCAAGGCCGTTGCCGCTGGCATCAACCCAGTTGCTCATCCGATTGCCCTCGACGGCATTGGCGTTTTCGTGAACCGCACAAATGTTGTTGGCAAAATGAGTTTGCCGCTCATCAAGAGCATCTTCACATGCCAGATCACAGATTGGTCCAAGGTTCCTGCTTCTCAGAAGGTTGGAACAATCGAAGTTTTCCGTCGTGATGACGCTTCCGGAACCACCGACACCTTCAAATCCATCGTTGGTGTCAAGGAATTCGGACCCTGCGTGAAGGTCCTCAAGGAAACAACCGACATTGCCAATGAAACATCAAACAATCCAAACGCAGTCGGATACGCCGGACTTTCGGCAACACGCGATGGCAACCGCCCTGTGACCATTTCCAAGGATGACAATTCGGGAGCTTATTTGCCAACGGTGCACAACATCCGCAAGAGCCTTTACCCATTGGCACGTACACTTTATGTGTACGAAGCGACCGGCAGCTACACCTTGAATTCGGCTGAATCAAAGTTGCTTCCTCAGATTCTTGATCGCTCGTTCATGGATCCTATCGTTCAACAAAACGACTTCATCACATTGGACTGATTGGTTATGAAAAAATACCTGCGATACCTTCTTGGCATCGTGGCTGTTGTGACAATCGTCGGATGCGAAGCCTCTGGGCCTTCGTCGTCCGACGTTGTCATTGCTGTTACGCCTGTTCCGGGAAGCAACCCATCGATTGTTGACCCCAATGGTAATCCGACTGGCAGGGACGGCTCGGCCACCAACGAACCCGGACTTTCAACAAACACCGAGTGCAGTGAACTCAGGACTTCATCGGTTCTGCCTCCATTGATTGAGAATGAAAATCCTGTTTCTCCGTCGTCGACATTCGAGGAGCTGCGTGCAGAAGTCGACGCATCTTGCGCTGGCTGCCACCTTGCTCCGGCATCCAAAACAGGAGGTTTTTGGTACGTTTCTGCTCGCGACAGAGCCGAAGTTAGAGCCAATGGCCAGAAAGTTGTTGTCGGTGGTATCGCAGATCAATCCGAGACGATTCTAAAAGCGTTGTCGGCCAATCGAATGCCGCCCGAAAATATGCGCAAAGCGGCTCCGCAAAAATATGCGAGGCTCCAGGCGCTGCTGGAAGATTGGATATCCGCTGGCAAGCCCGACGGAAAATTCACGGTTAGAGCTGGCGACAACTCATCAGGAAATGCGCAACGCAACAGGCAGTCCGACCTTGGGAGCTGCATTCCACGTGCAGATCAGTTGGGTGGAGATCCTGAACGAGATGAGTTCTTTCAGAATGCGACCAGTTTGCCCGAGAAGCTCTCCCAGACCGACCTTTTCACACTTGACAGTCTTGCACTCGCCCGCAAAGGAACCGTTTCCTACAACGTTGAATATCCGTTGTGGGCAGACAACGCCGAGAAGGGTCGCTATGTTCACTTCCCAGCGGTTTGGGATGAGCGCGAGCAGCGCCTGAGACCTTCTGGAGCCACGTATAATCCAGTCAGTGGTCAGCTCGACGTGCCAGCCAACACACGCTTCTACAAAACATTTTATAAAGCCGTGAAAAACAAGCTTGGCACAACTGTTTTCAGGAAGATCGAAACGCGCATCATCGTTGCGCGCAAAGCTCCACAGGAACCTTTGCATGGATCCTACAAATGGAACGACGATGAATCTGAAGCAATACTCGTGACCACACCCTATCGTGATGGCACACCCTGGAAAGACGATATTTTTAAGGTTGTCGTCGATGAGCAATCTGGAAAAACGCGAAGATATGTGATTCCAGGAAAGCAACGCTGCGTGGAATGTCACAAGGGTGGTCAGGATTTTGTGCTCGGATTCACACCATTGCAGTTGAATCGACGGCCTTTAGGGGTTGCAGGTCGGGATCGCGAGCCTGGAGCCGACGAACTCGGACAAATTCAGAGGTTTGTCGATGCCGGGATTCTCAGGAACGTTCAAAGCCTGAATGACTTGCCGGTGCTCGAAAAGGCAGGAACCCGCGAATCACGAAACGTTCACGAGACGCGTCTTCAGGGCTACATGGTGGGCAACTGCGCCCATTGCCATAATCCTGATGGGTTCGCCATGAAAGACAACAAAGTGGCCCTCGATTTGCGCGAGGGACAGCTCTTTGATTTTGATGTTCGTCGTATCACCCGTGATTCGAATCGCAGCAGTCCCAAGTATTTTGCCAAACCCGGGGATCCCCAGCAGAGTCAGATTTATCTGCGCGTTGCAGCATCTAAAATTGGCGATGGAGGGCGGTATCTGCCCATGCCCATGCACACGCCCGGAGACGCCAACTGCAAGCTTCTCAACCTCACTGCCAAGTGGATTTATTCATTGAGTCCGGATGCGGCATTGGCGGCCAAAGCTGAAAGTGAACCCGTTGCATGTGAACCCAACGATGATTTTCAATGGATTGATCTTGATCTGACTTGGCCAACATCGAAGGTTTTCGTTCCTCGTCGAGCCGACTGGAAAGACACTGTGAACGGAATGCCGCAAAGGTTTGTCGACTTGAAGTTGGATCCGCGGCTTGGAAGGCTGCTTCAGACCCCTGTTGCTGTTGACTTTTGGGATCGAGTTCCTGGCACGAATGGGAAACTTGAGCCCAAGTGCGACTTTCCGCCCAAGCAGCCGCCACGCAAAGCCGTTGCCTGGATGCTTGACGGCAACGGTTCGTTCAAACAACCCGCCGGAGAACTCTACAAGGTGACTCCGGGAGCACATTTCTACAACACCACCTGCGCCAAGTGTCATGGCAGTATCGGAGACGGGAAATCAGGTCTTTCAACAAATCTTCTGACGCTTTCAGGGGGAGCCATTCGAGTTGCCAATCTGAAAGACGGATTGTTTGCACCCGCAAATCAGAAGATTTTTGAAATTCAAGACAGGCGAGGGAAGGTGCGCAACCTTGCCGGGCAATACATGATTTGGATGGCCATGGAGGGAACGCGTGTGACATTTCCTCCCGAAATGGAACCATTTGTTGGTCGGCATAAGGCACAGATGCTCAATCAGCTGCGGGAGCGTTGCAAAAACTTTATTGCCAGCTCACCTCAACGTGCGACCGAACGGATGAAAGACTATCTGGCATTCAAGGATATTTGCTTCTTCAACAATGGTCGTCCGACAGACAGGGAATTGCAGTTTGATCCTGAAACAGATCAACCACTCAACCCACCTGCGCTCGAGGCATGGGCAGACCGTGCAGCAATCAATGTTGGTTGGGCAATCAATGACTATCTGCAGAACGAAGGTGCTGCCGGCAAGTGGCAGCCTGCCAAAAACGAATGCGAGAAAGTTTTCCCTTTGAAAGGGAAAAACGATTGAATCCGGGGCTCGCGGGCCCCGGATTCCGGGGTTACTTGGGGAGCAAGTGACAAGCAATCATGACTTCAGTCAGGTTGAGGTCCATTGTGGTGTCTTTGTATGCCAAATAGCCGTGCAGATACTTTCCGCCTTCGCCGTCGTTCTTGACTTCAAAGTCGAGGTCATAAATCTTGCGAGCTTTCCCGTTCATTTCTGCGGTGACTTCAATTTCAAATTTCTTTCCCTCGAAGTCGGTTTCCAGCCCGAGCATTTTTGTTTTCAGGTCTTTCGAGAAGATTTCATACTTTTTGAGGTCCGGAGTCAGGTCATTGAGAACGTTGGCAGGGTTGTTCTTGTCTCCGTATGCAGCAATAGTCAGCGTTTCCAGATTTCCATCTTTGAAGGAAGCACTGGTGCGAATCAAATTCAATTTGGAATCCATACCCGAACAGCTCAGTGTTCCATCCTTCTTCAATTCTCCGACTCGTTCCGAAAGCTTCCAAACGGCGCGTTCTTCGTCCTGGCCTTTGTTTTTGCTGTCGATCGTCGACTGTTGGGGATGACAAGCAAGAGCCAACACAGGAAAAAGTGCCAGTGCGATTTTTGCTTTTGTCATCTCGAGAGTCTCCTCTAAATTTGGTTGATGGCTAAACCTTGTACAAAAAAAATCCCAATCAATTCGGTAAGGAATGCTGTAAAGGCATTTCTGCATTATTGAATGCAAACAGTGTGCCAAAGTCGAGGTTGTCACCAAATGACGCCGGTGAAGCTCATGCTTTCAGGTCGAATCACAAACATGCCGCCGTTTTTTGCCCATTCGGTTTTACGTCGGATGAGAGCGGTGGGTGATTTGGCTGAACGTTGACTTGTGAATGCCGTGTGACGAAGTTGGGGTCTATGAAACAAAATTGTAACAAACCTCGATTTCATCCACGGATGAATGTGCTAATTGGTGCCATATCCGCAAATCTGGCTTCTATTGGTGAACGCAATGAATCAGCTTTCATTTTTGGACCGTTACCTTACCTTCTGGATTTTCCTTGCGATGGCGTTGGGCGTAGCGTTGGGGAATGTCCTGCCAGAAATTCCATCAACGCTTAATAATTTGAGTTCGGGAACGGTCTCTTGGCCGCTGGCTGTGGGCCTGATTCTGATGATGTATCCGCCCCTCGCCAAGGTGAAGTATGAAGAACTTCCATCGGTCTTTTTGGATTTGAAGGTCCTTGGATTGTCGCTTCTCCAAAACTGGGTCGTTGGTCCGCTGCTGATGTTCGCGCTGGCAGCTGTATTTCTTGCCGACAAACCCGAGTACATGACGGGTCTTGTGGTTATCGGGCTGGCCCGTTGTATTGCAATGGTGATTGTCTGGAATGACTTGGCAAAAGGAAACCGCGAGTATTGCGCAGGACTTGTTGCTTTCAATTCGATTTTTCAGGTGCTCTTTTTTCCTTTCTACGCATGGTTGTTTGTGACCTGGCTGCCCAACAAGTTTGGTTTGCACAGCATGGCCATTGAAATATCAATCGTCGAAACGGCAAAAGCAGTGGGTCTTTATTTGGGTGTTCCATTTGTTGCTGGATTTCTTTCGAGAATGATTTTGATGAAAGCAAAAGGAACTGCCTGGTACGAGCAAAAGTTTATACCACGCATCAGTCCAATCACTCTTGTTGCCTTGCTTCTGACGATCGTCATGATGTTTTCCCTGAAGGGTGAACTCATGCTGCAGATTCCCTGGGATGTTGTGCACATAGCGATTCCTTTGACCTTGTATTTTGTATTGATGTTTTTGGCGTCGTACTTCCTGAGCCGCAAGGTGGGAGCCGATCATGCCCGTAGCACAACTCTCTCGTTGACCGCGGCATCCAACAACTTCGAATTGGCAATCGCGGTTGCGATTGCAACCTTTGGTTTGAGTTCCGGACAAGCCTTTGCGGCGGTGATTGGGCCCCTGATTGAGGTGCCGGTACTGTTGATTCTTGTGAAAGTTGCACTGCGTTGGGGTCGCTCCACGGAAGTTCCCGCAACAGAGTGAATTGAGGAGTCTTGCAATGAAAATCGTTTTTCTTTGCGTTGCAAATTCGGCCCGAAGCCAGATGGCAGAGGGCCTTGCAAGGTCGCTGGCACGACCTTCTGTGGAGGTGTTGAGCGCAGGTTCACAACCCTCTATCGTCAATCCTTTTGCAATTCAGGCAATGTCCGAGATTGGGATAGACATATCGAAACATTTTTCGAAAAGTGTTTCAGAAATTGAGTTTGATGATGTTGACGTTGTGATCACACTTTGCGCAGACGAAGTGTGTCCCGTCTTTGTTGGTTCCGCCCGACGGCTTCACTGGCCATTTCGTGATCCGGCATCCCTTGGGGAAAGCGATTTTGGCCGTCTTGCTGCGTTCCGTGAAGTGCGCGACGAGATTGCTCAAAAGTTGCGTCATTGGCTGAAAGACGAACAGGCGCTTGCATCGGAGCAATGACAACTGAAGAACGATGAACAATCCTGGCATCTATTCGTGAAATTCAATAAAATCTCAATAATTTTGTGGATGTATTGGTCTGTTCTGAATTTTTAAAAGTCTTTCTTCAAGTCCGGATCTCCCGTTGCCGACACGTTCCGCAGCGGGGGCGCAATGAGGCAAATTGTATGGTTTTCATCTGTGGCACTATTTCTGGCCGGTTGCGCTGCAAGTACGGCCAGAACGCCGGCTGGCTGTAAATCAAGTTTGGCTTCCGATTCTGCGTCTTCGAAAAGCAATCTTACGTTCGGAGAAGCACAACTGAACCTCGACTCCTCCGTGACTGGAATGCAGGTACTTCGGGGCTGGATGGATCTGACCTGGGACGCGGATGGTGTGCGGAAACAAAAACGCTGTGCCATGAGTCTAGTCCCTGAAGTCACCGAGGGAATGCAGATCAAGATCGCCACTGCAAACCATTGTCTGCCGGAAGTTCCTGAAAGTTCCGGCTCGATTGTGGAATCGAAAGTCCATGTTTACTTTCGTGATGGCTACATCCCCATTCTAATCAACATCCATAATCTGGATAAATTTTTGAAAATGGGACAGTTGATCAACAAGAATCTGGTTCCCTTGATTCCGGGTGCGCAGCTTGGGAGCTGGCTTCCGGATTATGCCACGAGCAGCTGCACAAATTGGACGAACACTTTCCGGCAAGGCAGCGCGCAGGACACCAAGACAGCGTGTTTTTCGAGGACCGATCTTCGCATCATCGATGCGAACGTAATTGAGACCGGGGCGAAGCACCTTGAGCTTTACAAGGCCGCGTTGACGGAGTTGAACAGAATCAAGGGCGCCGCTTTGGAAGATTTGCCACCCGAATTGAGTCGAGGCATACAACTCCTGTGGCGTGCTACTAACATGGACGACGTACGCAGAAGAAACTTGCGGGCGATGGCCTACCTTTCAAACGTCCAATATTGTGCGGCAGCATCAATCCCGCCTCTGGAGAATATTGCCGAAGAGAACCAGGTCTTCTTCGTCTTGGATGGCAAAAAAATGTTTTGCACCTTGAGCCCGACAGAACGGGATTTGTTTTTCAAACTGTCTTCAACAGAAGCCGAATATTCCCGGTTGAAGGTCATCCAGAATGACCAGACGACTCCGCTGACAGAGCTGCGGAACAGAAACATGGGTTGCGAAGCTCCATCAAACGGGTTTGCGGAAGAGATGACTTCTTGTCAATTGATATCTCCTACGCGCGGCTTTTTCACCAAGTGGGTCCGCGACGGATTGGCCAACTTCCAGCTGCTCAGCGCGACCGAGAAAAAGGGCCTCACCGCGGATGATTATTTCAATGTGGTTGCGCCTTCACACAACAGCGCATCAGACGTGGGTGTTCATTTCTTTCGGCTGGCGTCCAACACAGAGAGGGTTGCTCCCGCAGATGGATACTTGACTGCTTTTCTTTTCGACTATCTGCCTGCGAAAAATTATTTTCAGTTCCAAAAGGGCGACAGCGGCTCGGTGCTGAACATTTTCTCAGGCTATCCTGTGGCGGTCTTGTCGACCGTCGATGGCGAACCTACATCGGGTGGAGCAACAATCACACCTTTGCCTGAGCCCGCTGAAGAAGCTCCAACCACATCGGGTGCTAGCCCCGCTTGTCGCTGAAAGTCGCAAATCGCGGTTGTCGTCTCACTCGCCCTTGCCAACATTTTTTGCTGCTTCCTCATCTATGTTGAGAGGTGCGAGCATAAATGCTCCAACCACAAAAAACGCAACCACGAGCAGGAGTGCTGTCTGACGGCTCGTTGCATCCGACAGAAAACCGAATCCAACGCCGAGCAGAGTTCCCAGACGCGAGAAGAATCCCCAGAATCCAAACATTTCTGCGCTGTGGTTGGCGGGCGCGAGCATCCCCACAACCGCACGGCTTGAACTTTGCGTGGCACCGATTCCAGAGCCGGCGATGAGCGAAATTCCGAAGAAAAGTGCCTTGCGGTCCACGGATGTTGCAGCACTGATGTTGTCGATGAAATAAATCGCAAGGATTCCGCAAATCCACCAGACGAGTGTGGCCAATACGGTCTTTTTGGCTCCGAGTTTCGATTCCAGATAGCCGAAACCCACCGCTCCGGCAGCAGCGCTGAGTTGGAGGATCAGAAACATTTTGGTGATGTCGGCCATCTCGAAATTGAGTTCCTTGCGGGCATAGATTCCAACGAATTTTACAACCGCGTCGAGGCCCGCCATATAGACCATGAACGCCATCAGGAATCGGAAAAGGGTTTTGTGCTCGCGAGCCGTCTGGACGGTATGCTTGAAGCGTCCCACGCCTGCTTTCAGGAGGTCAATTGGGGATGCAGACTCGAAGCCCTTTGCTGGCGGGGTTCTGTTTTTGACAAAAAGAAGTGTTGGCAGTGCCGCAACAAGGAAAAACAAACCGGTGGCAACCATGGCGGTTTGGTGGCGCGAAATAATGGTGGCACCTTCTGCTCCCGTTGTGTCACCAAGAATAAACATGACAAGAGCAAGGCTCGCGAGGCCGCCAAAATACCCCAATCCCCAGCCGATCCCGGAAACGAGTCCCATGTTTTCCTTGGTTGCGATGTCGGTGAGAAAACTTCCGCAAAAAGTTTCACTCAACATGAACGCGGCGTTGCTGATGGTGATAAGAAAAATGGCGGGCCAGATGTCGCCTTGCCCGACAAAAAACAGTCCGGCAGTTGCAATAGAGCAAATCACGGTGGAGTAGGCCAAATATTTCTTTTTCTTGCCGCTCAAATCGCAGATGGCACCTGCCAAGGGAGAGAGCAGCAACGCAAGAATTGTGGAACTGGCAATCGCATACGACCAATAGCTGTCGCGCGATGTTGATTCCGCAGGTACAATGTATTCGACAAAAAATGCCGAAAACACGGCGGTGATGATCACAGTGGTGTAGCTCGAGTTTGCAAAATCAAACATCGCCCAGGAAAAGATTTCGCCTTTTCCCGCCGCGCCGGCTTTCTCCCGCGCTTCTTGGCCTTGCAATGCCTGTTCCTGATTTCTCCAATGCCGGGAGTTTCCATTGAACATCTTGATTGTCCTTTGCTGCAGTAACGATCTTGTTCCACGTCCGAAGTGAAGACAGAATATCATTTCCTGGATGTTGTTGATTTCAAGAGTGCAGATTCTTTGGCGAATTCTATTGACATCAAAAACCGTGGAGGTGGTAAACATAAAATTTTTCCAGGAAATTCCGATGAGTTCGAAACGTGCATACGATAGAAGGCAAGGTTATGATCTCAATGAAAAAAGTCATCTCAAGGCTTGATTGTTTGTCGTCACTCTCAGGAATGTTGGTCGTCCTTTGCGTTTCAGGATGCAAGAAGGGGGACAACGCATCGGAATCGCAATCCACTGCAAACTCGAATGCTCAATTCAGCATCCTCGGAACCTGGCAAGACCAGGATCAACTCCTTCTGGTGGACACAGACAACCAAACTCTCGATCCTGTTGTTGGTTTCAACTTGAATGTGAATCAGGAAGTCGAAAAAGCTTCTGCTGCGAAGCAGCTGAAGATAGGCTCATGGATGATCCTGCGGGTGAAGCGGGTTTTTTCGCAAAACAGCTACACACTGGATGCGAACTGCTCCACAATGAATGGTGAAAAGACCAATGTGTCGGTATCGGCTCCTTGGACTCTCAATGAAAAAGCATCCAGTTTCGATTTGCCAGGCGATGAGAAAAGTCATTATGCGAAGCTCGGCGATTTCGACTGCGTTGCTTCAATTTCTGGGCACACGTCCAGAAAGTACGCGGTCTCTGCAGATGGCAAACAGCTGACCCTTATTTTGGGCAGTGCCCCAGAAGACAGAATTCCGTTGATGCGAATCGCGTATGCTCAAAATCCGGTCGGTGGTGTCAATACACCTCCTCCCTCCGCAGTTGGAACTGCGTCGCCTGGAACGAGCGCGAGTGTGACCTTGAAGCCATCACAAGAAACGTATCTCAAGAAAAATCCCGGAACGAGCGTGACCGGCAGTACCGGTTTGAGGGAGGGAGTGGACTATTGCAAGATTGTGGGTGAGTTCAAAGTCAGCTGTGTCCGCAGTTCTTCGGCAAATGAATTCTATGTGTCTGGCGCGACAGCGTGCGCCGGAATCGTGTCTGGTTATCTCTTCAAGCCACACTTTCCCAACCCAGGGGCATTGTCTGTATCGTGTCCATGACCCGAATCGGTGCAGCTGAACCAAAGATTTTGCCCGGATGAGTCCGGGCCTTTTTTTTGCCCTTGTTCCAGCAGATCCAAAACCATTCGGAATGAATTGAAGTGACCAAAATGCACAGGTTTTGTTTGAAATTGCGTATACAAATATACAAACAAATTTAATTTTATGACTACCTAAGTTACTGATTAGAAACAATTTAAAGTTCTAAAGTTATATAAAAATAATCCGAAAAGAATCGCATAACAACGGGGGAAACAATGAAGAACAGTTTGTTTTTGCCATCTCTGATGATCGTTTCACTGGGACTCGGTGGCTGCGGCTTTGGAAAAACCGTCTCCGATTATAGTCCCACAGCCAAAACGCCTACCCCCTCGGATCCCAATTATCCCAACAATCTTTGCGCACCGCTGCTGAAGGAACGTTCTGAACCTCTCTCACTCACCTACAATTCGTGTGGTGAAATCGAATCCGACCTGAAGGATGTTCAGGCATTCAACTCGTGTGTGCAGGATGAATGGAACAAGATTTGGTCTGCGCGTTCCAAAGCGAAAAATGGAGTGCAAGGCTCAGTTGCAAAAGCGTCGGCCTCTGCGGATTCTGCAACTTCCTCCGGAGCCTCGAAAGGGGAACTCCTCACAAACCTGCGCGAAGCAGGGGTGGATGAAGCAGACGTCGTGAAGGTTTCGGCCGATCAGATTTTTGTTGCGTCCTCGGCCAGCGCAATCCAGGTCATTGAGCGCTCAAACAAAAAGGTCATTGGAACTTTGTCGCTGGAAAGCCTCAAGACTTCTTCGGCCGTTTCGAATTCTCTCCTGTCCGGCAACAGCTATCTGTACAATTCGCAAAAGCCCTTGATGTTTGTCACGGCCGATCGCTTGATTGTCCTGAGCGGAAACAGTTTGCGCACCTACAAGACCGCTGCCGGGCAAATGCCGGTTTTTCTGCAGTCGAAGGTTTTGGATGGCTCCATTTCCGAGGCGCGCCTTGTGGGCGAGCGTCTTGTGGTTGCAAGCGTGAATCAACAGGATTGGTCGGCGGACCGCCGCTGGGGCCGCAAGGAGATCAATTGTCGTTCCGTATTGCGCCCTGTGAGCAAGACCGACCTTGAAAGCAGGTCGGTGACCCGATTGAACAGCATGTCTGTTCGCGACTTGACGGATTCCGTCGAAACGAGTCATCCGGGGCATTTTTCACTCTATATGACGCACCAGAGCATTTATCTCTACGGCGCCAATCATTTCTCATGGAACGGTTGGGGCGAAGGGGCATCGATTCGCAAGATTTCACTCGACTCCTCGGGTCGCATGGGCAATGCGATTCGTGGGCGAACCAAAGGCCGCATCAAGGATGTTTGGGCATTGTCGGAGTTGGAGGGTGGCGAGCTTGCCGTCGCCACCAGCACCGGGTCCATCGGAGACGATTCGGCACGAAACCATTTTGAAGTTTTTGCAGAGCGTGATCTGCGCCTCGATAAAATTGGCGAGACAGAAGACTATGGTGCCAAGGAAGACATTCGTTCTGTGCGCTTTGTTGGAAAGATGGCGTATGTTGTGACCTTCAAAAAGACCGACCCGCTTTATGCGATTGATGTTTCGCGTCCTTCCGAACCGAGAATATTGGGTGAATTGAAGATCCCCGGTTTTTCGACCTACATGCATCCCTTGTCGGCGGAACGCCTGATTGGATTGGGTTTCGATGCCACGGATCAAGGTGATTTTGCCTTCTACCAGGGATTGCAGGTGTCCCTGTTCGACACCCGTGATCCGATGAAAATGTCGCGCAAGGATGTGCGGATTCTGGGATTGCGCGGAACCTCGTCGGCAGCGACAAACGATCACAAGGCGTTCTACATGGATCAAGTTGAGCAGGTGATTGCCTTTCCCGTGACTGAACTGAACAAATGCCAGGATGGATACGCATGCCAGTCGACACCTTCTGCCGCGCAGCAATTGGCACTCGGCAGGCCGCTTTTTTCTGGTGCGGTTTTCTACACGGTCTCTCCCGATACCTTGGGTGATGAAAGGCGCGTGACCCACACGGACCTCATGTCGGAGAGTTGCAGGAATCGCATTCAACCTCATGCAGTCTGGTGGTCAAACTCCGAGCCGACACCTGACATTCAGAGAATCTTCAAGCTTGCAGGTGAGATTGTCACGGTCTCGCAGGGCGCACTGAAGACGTTCCGAATGGGGGCCGAACTTGAGCAGACCGGCAGCGCGCGCTGGGCATCCGACTGCGATTAACTCTTGCGGGTGAGTCAGGGAGTCGCCGGAGGAATGTACTTTACCCTCACCCGCACGATGCCTGAATTGTTCGGAGTTGGAAAAACCGGAGTTGAACTGGTGTCATCGGGGTAATTGTGGATCACGATGCGGAATCCTGGAGTCGAGAGCTCGGGTGTACTTATGGCGGGTTCAAAAAGGAACTTTGCATTCAGGTTGATCAACCTGGAGTCGATTCTGCTCAGGAATATGGTGTCATGGTAGAGGCTGTTGCCAACCGAAATGCAATCCGTCTTTCCAAACGGACACCAAACCTGACTTTCGCCAATATTCGACTGATCGGCACTGCTCATGCTTTCCGACAAGTTTCTGAACATAAAGCGCCAGATCATTGCCAACGGGGACAAACCAAAGGTCAGCTCCGTTGGCTTGATGTTCGTAAAGACTCCATGCTCGCGTGCCAACGTGGCAGCATATCGACGCGTGAGAACGTTTGAAGGTGAGGGCCAGTCGAATCGGAGGTCATCCAAAAACTCAAGTCCGCAAAAAACACTTGTCGGGTCGATATTTCCTGTTTCGGGGCGACTCCAAAATATGGCTTTTCTTGCGTCCTGCTGGTTTTTGAAGAATTTCAGTGTGACGTCTTCGCGAGTGACAACCGCTGAAGACTCGCAGAGCTGATTTTGAACTGCATATGCGTTCAAACGGGGTTGAAAAACGGTTGATTCGGCAATCGATGTGCCGTTCATTTGCAGATTGGCGATTGACACCCGAACGGGATATTTTCTCATGTCGGAGATTTCGGCGGTTGGCACCTCAAAGTGCAATCCAACAGGGTTGCCTTTCGAGATTCTCCATCTCTGGGGATCCGTGCCCTTGAAAGCTGAAATGGCTGCCACTTCGACGTCTCTGTCACTTGTGGCGCTCTTGATCGCGATCTTGTTTGATTTGAACTCCGACTCAGTCGAAGAGTCCGACTCGATTTCGCAGTGGATTCCCCTGGTCTCGGAAGCTCGGCCAGGAGAATCGAGATCGATGCAGGTGGTGGTCAAGTTCGAGCCTGCGACCTCGATCGTAGGAATCTCTCGTTCATCCACAAACTTTTTGTTTTCTTGAGGCTGTGGTGTTCCTGTTTGGCCAGAAGGCGCACTTGAGTTCGGAGCAGGATTTTTTCCGAGGATTCCCTGAAAAGTTCCGATGCCCGAACAGGAAAACAATGGCAACATCAGCGCAACGGGCGCAATCGACCGTGTCATCTTGAAAAAACGAACCCTGGACAATCTGCGCGTAGTCATCATCAGGCCCCCGAATTACCTTCTTTGGTTCGGAACACTTCGAAATCGACCTGAGAATAAAAGTGCCTACGGCTGCAACTCGCCGAAATAAAAAGAAAATATCCAATAGTCTTTGCTGCGTCAGTTCGGGACGCTCACCAAAAGTGTCAACTTCACCTTGTCGCTGATGTCCTGGCCTGTGATGGTGACTGCTGCGTTGCAGCTCTTGCCGGCAGCATTGGTGAATTTGAAGCTGTATTGCCCGGCGGGCATTGAGGTTGCGGTGAACGACAAATCTTGTGCGGGAACTTCGACACCCGTCGACGGATTTTTCCAAACGAGGGATTCGCTCGTGGCAGGATCGGCATCATAAACCTCAATGATGGCACCACTCTTGCCCGAGCTGTTGAGGCTTCCTTTGCTCACGGTCAGATTGCAATTCAAAATCACCGGGAGTGAGGTCGTATTATCCGCCGGTGCATTGCTGCTCTCGCCAGCCGAAGACCTCTTTGAATCCGGAGTGCCTGGTTCGGGGTCAGGATTTCCGGGATTTTCAACTTCAAATCCGCAGCCGTTCAGTGCGCCAATTGCACAGATGATTTGGAAGACAGCAAGTGAAGGTGATGAAAGGAACCAGGTCTTTTTTTTCATTTGCCGTTCCCCGTCACTGGAAAGAGCTGCATGTTCAATTGAAAAATGTCTGCGTCGGCTGTGTTGGTGTCGCTCAGTGCAACAATTTTTCTGCGCGCCTCGCGGAGAATATTCTTGATTTCCGGAATCTGCTCTGCGCTCAATTTGACTGTCAGGGCACTGAGGTCGCGTTCCGCGGCATCAACTTCACTGAGACTGCGTTCGCTGAGCTGCAGCATCTCCTGGTGGTATTTGTGTATGGCCAGATTGTTTACACCTTCGGGCACGCGAATGTGCGAATGGGTCAGTCGATGCTGGTTGTCCTGCACGACCTCAACGTAGCCGAGGCGAATCTGGAGTTCGAGACTCTGTTTGGCCTGATCCGGTGTGATTCTCGGCCGAACGCGCTGACAAATCCACTTTGGATCCGGCGAGAAATCGGAACGCGCGATGAGTTCGCGGACCACTGGATGAAACCATCGCCCGAAAAATTCCATCTCATCCCGTGTCAGATCATTTCCCAATGTTTTTTGTCTGACTTCAAAGGCTTTTTTGATTCCCTCGGCACGTTGTGCATTGTGGCGTCCGGCTGTGTGTTCAACGAGGGAAAGGAACCAGGTGCGTCGTTCGTTGTGCAGGCCAAGATGAGATGCCACCTGTTGTGCACTTCGGAGTGACAACTGGCGTTTGTGTGTACAAATCAGGTGCAAATAGTTCGTTTCACCAAAACCCAGGTCACGGGAAAACGCGCGATACGAATACCGCGGAAGTTGCTTTTTGAGTTCCTCGTAGGCATGTGAAAGCAGGTCTTGCACGGATAGAAACGCGAAGACGTCGATCTCGTCGACGATTTCCTTGAGACTTTTTGTCTTGGGCTTGCGTTCCATCATGTGTTCAACCTTCCTCTCTGCTCATCGGAGTTTCGGGAAAAATATACAGTCCCGCTTAGCCAAATTATTGTGATTTGATGAAAGTGCCTGATTTTAAATCGTTATTTTGGTGTGCTTGTCTACCAAATTGAAATCCAAGGCAACAGTTTGCTTTTTGAATCAACGAGGCGCGTTTGTCTGCGATCCTGGCATGGCAATTGCAAAGCGTGTCTCGCGACGCGACATTTGCACAACTCCTTTTTTGGAGAGAATTTCATCATGAAAGACCTGTTTTTACGGTCTTTGATTGCTGCTTCGTTGGCGACATTGGTTGGCTGCGGAATTTCCAGAAATGATTCTCCACTGTCCACGGATTCAACAGTTGCGTCGACATCCGAGGCATGCCGTTTTTTGGGCGATGCCTATGAGTCCAAGGTTGTCCTTCCAAAAGGCAGCCACAAAGGGGAGTGTGCCGACACGACCACCGCGAGATCGGTGATTCGAATTCTCGACGATTTTCCAAAAAACTCAGATCGCCTTCTGGTTGCAAATGTTTCCCATGCGGGAAGTTTCTGGATTGCGGATTTTCCTCGGGACGGGGTGGAGGAAGTTCTTTTTCAAATGGAGCGTTTTCCTGCAATCGTACCGGCAGCTCACACCCAGATTCGATTGCGTTTCAAGGAAAACTCTCAGGTTATTTTGAAAAACCAGTTGAATCCGGAGAAACAAGTCACACTCCGTGATTTTGTCTTGAGTGCCGAGGCGTTGGGACAGAAAGGCTGGTCGTTTGATTTGATGAAGGGAATGAAGGGCGAATATTTGATCAACTACCGCATCACCTCCTTGAGCGACAAATTCGACTGGATGATTGTCAAACAAAAGCACCAGGTGATTCAGTGGCCATTGAAGCTTTCTGCAGAAGACAAACAAAAAATTCTTCCGGCGTATCTTGCATTGGCAAACAAGGAAGGAATGAACAAACTTTATCACACCCTTTCAAAGAACTGCACGAATGAACTGTTCCGGGTGATGGATTCTACCCTCCGTTACGGCGCGTTGAGTGTGCTGCCCATCAATCTCAATCCATTCGACGAGATGTATCCGGTTTTGGTCAAGAGTGCTCTGGATGCTCGTGGGCTTATCCAATATGTGGACAATCCGGCGGCCTATCCGCCGAACAGACCGCTCGACAAGACAACCCACGTTCCCGACAGGTTTGATGTCCGATGGCCCAATCTCGAGGTTGATCCAACCGCGGTGGGTGCGCCCTGATCGTCGTCAGGGGCGCAGTCGTCAAATCCTTTGTCATGCTTGTTTTGCTTGCTGTGAAAATATCCTCTGTGGTTCTTGTGCTTTGACCATGCGAGAGGTTGGCATGGCGATTGCTGGTTCGCGATTGTGACGGGACCACGGGGACTTGAAACGCCGTTCATTCGAAGGAGTCAATATGAAACGCTCACTGACCTTGGCTGCTCTTGTGCTTATGGCTGCTTGCAAGATGCCGGTTGTCAAGAATGGCTCTGGTTTGGCCTCCCTCGGTGGACCCGATTGTATTTTCGATTCCCAGGATCCGTTTGAACCGCACAGCCGTTTGCCCAAAGGCGACAATGCGGGACAATGTTATGACACCCGCAAGGCTCGCTCACTTGTGCGACTGACGGAAGAACAAGCGCAAAAGTACGGGGGTGCCGCAAAAGATGTCTTGGCGGTTGCCAATATCTCGCACAAAGGCAAATATTACGTTGGCCATATTCCCTTGGCTGGCCTGAAGGCCGCCATTTTCCACCTCGAATATTTCCCAGCTGTTGTTCCCGCTGGTCACACCCAATTGCGGTTGCAATTCGATGAGAAATTGCCGGTGACCTTGGTTTCCCAATCCAAGGCTGATCCCACCACTGTCGTTCGTGTCACCGACCTCGTGATGAGTGTCGAGGCTTTGGGCCAACCCGGTTACCAGTACGACATTTTCAAGGGAATGGATGACCAGTTTGGTGCGGTGTATCGCCTGACCACGCTCGAAGAAAAATACGATCACATGATCCGAAAGCAGAACCACCGGGTTGAACAATGGAAATTGAACATGAATGCGGATGAGATTCGGACTGCGCTCGAGAAATATGTTGCCAAAAGTGAAGAGCGTGGAATGAACTCCATGTATCACACCATAAAGCTCAACTGCACAAACGAGATCATGGCTGCAATCGACGATGGAATGGACTACTCCCTGCGTGAGAAGTTCGGAAAATTCACGGCCAAGACGACCGACTTTTACCCGAACGTGATCCGTATCTCCCTCATCAAGCGTGGATTGCTGCCGCTGGGCAAGGGCAACGATCTTGAGGAACTTGCGAACGACCCTGTTGCTGCCAAGTTCAAGTGATCCTGCATTGGTGTTTCCTGAACGAAACGGTGGGTTGGCCCACCGTTTTTTTTTGCGCCGGAAAATCTGTGCGGCTGAATGTTCTGGTTCCGCAACCGGATTCTTCAGTTTCCGTACCTGAGTTCCTTGATGTTCTCGATCGGATAGAGCTGCAGGTCCTGTGTGTTTCCCTCACTCTTTTGCATTTCGAGGAGGGCTTGTTTTTCCATCTGGAAACTTCGTCGCGGGAGATAGACTCTTTCGAACCCCAATTTCATTGCTTCCTGAACCCGGCCCACAGGGTTGGTTGTGGCTCGAATTTCGCCGCTCAATCCAACTTCACCAAAAAAAGCGACACGTCCCTGCCACGGTGTTTCAATCACACTTGAAAGCACGCTTGCTGCAACCGCCAGATCACTCGCCGGTTCCGTCAGCCGCAAACCACCCGCCACGTTGGCATAGATGTCGAGCAAGCCAAGGGAAATTCCGGCACGACGCTCGAGCACCGCAAGGAGAATTGCAAAGCGGTTCGGGTCGAGTCCAGTCACAGTCCTCCGTGGTGTGGCGAGAGTCGACTTGCCCACCAGCGATTGAATTTCCACCAGCAATGGTCGCGTGCCTTCCATGCTGACAGCCACTGCAGAACCCTCAATTCCAGACTTGAGGCTTTCGAGAAAAAGCGCACTTGGGTTTGCTACATCGGAAAGGCCATTGGCCTGCATGGAAAAAACACCCACCTCGCCCGTCGACCCGAAGCGATTTTTGAGGCTGCGCAACAATCGAAACCCGGTTGCTGCGTCGCCTTCCAGGTGCATGACCGTATCGACGAGATGCTCGAGAACCCTGGGACCGGCGATGGCACCTTCCTTGGTGACGTGTCCCACCACCCAGGTTGTGATGCCATGCATTTTGGCGACATCCATCAGGCGGGCGGTGCATTCACGCACCTGCGTGACACTGCCAGGGCTGCTCGGATAATCAGGATGTGCCACGGTCTGGATGGAGTCCACAACAAGAACGTGAGGTTTGAGATGAAGAGCCTGTGCGACAATGGTCGAAAGATCGGTCTCATTGAACAGAAGAATGTTTGGATGAACGGTTTTAAGTCTGTCGGCACGCAGTTTGATCTGTTCGCGGCTTTCCTCGCCGCTGGCATACAAAACGTTGTATCCACGTGACGCCAGACCATAGAGGGCTTGCAGGAGCAGGGTCGATTTTCCAACGCCTGGGTCGCCGCTGATGAGCACAAGGCTTCCAGGCACCAGACCTCCGCCCAAAACCCGATCCAGTTCTGGCAGTCCACAATAAATCCGCGGGACCGTTTCGCGCTGAACCTCGGTGATTGGAGTTGGTTTTTCCGTTGGACGTCCGGCCTGTGTTTCGGGGCGCACGGAGCTGCTTTTTTCGCTGCTCACTTCCTCTGAAAATGAGTTCCATGCGCTGCAATCCGGACAGCGTCCCATCCATTTGGGTTGCTGCGAGCCGCATTGCCCACAAACGTAGATCGTCTTTTTGGAAGATTTCATCGAAGCAGTCCCCGGGCTTTATTGCTTGGCACCGGGATACCAGAAAATCGAGATGACTTCAGCATGCATCGTGTGGGCAAAGCAATCGAACAGGGCAAGGGAATGAAGATTGAATGAAGCATCCAGGAATGGCTTCGTGTCGCGGGCGAAACTTGCCATGTCGCATGCAATCCAGACCACAACGCTCGGTGACTTCTTTTTGGTCAGTGCGGTTGCCAAAGCCCTCGCGGTCGGGGCTCCGATGCCGTCCCGGGGCGGGTCGCACATCAGAATGTCGGGCAATTCATTTGCTTTGACCCTGGCCGCAATAAATTCGCGGACGTCTTCAACGGTGGCTTGGTTTGCCAATGCCGAGTGGTTCCATTTCAATGCGTTGATGGCTGCAGAGACACCTTCCACGCACCAGGTCGTCACATGTCGGCTTGTGCCCGCGGCCTTTGCAGGAAGATCAGAAAATGCTCCTGCACCACAGTAAAGGTCCCAAGCCGTCCAGTTGCGCTTTCCGTGCAGATCCTCGAGCCCAGGCTCTTTGATGAGCTGCTTGAGTTGGCGGGTGATCTCGGAGCGATAAAGTTCCATGGCGTTGCGATGAGGCTGCAGAAATCCTTGCGGAGAAATCACAAAGGAGTCCATGTCGGGATGAGCGATCTGGATGAATCCCTTGGGATCGATTTGCAGTCCATTCCATTGCTTCACGAACGCATGCATGCTTTCGCGCATCTTTGCTTCCGCTGCATTGCCCCCGGTGCATCGGCTGTCCTTGAGCCACAGCGTCACGGCTTCGTTCTTCAAAAGCGTGGCTTCAATTTGCAAGTCGACCAGGCCTGCCTTTGAAAACATTTGCTGAAATTCGGGAGAGGTCAGGCGCGCTTGAAGTTCGGCACGGGCTCGGTCGAGCTGTGGAGCAACAATCAAGCATCCGTCTGCATTGACCACGTTGTGGCTCTTGCGCGCAAAAAAGCCAAGTTCATGGCCATTGAAGTGCCAACGCACACGTTGACGATATCTGGCCGAGGCTGCCTGTTCGCAGCGCAGCATGCGACCCGCGTTGTTGATTTGTTCGGGTGGCCATTGACCAATCCGGCGGAGAGTTTGAACCAGCCATTGTTTCTTGAGTGCCAGTTGGGCTGCGGGTGTCACGTGCTGGAGTTGGCAGCCACCACATTGACTGGCGTGTCGGCAGGGTGGCTTTTGCCTCATGTCCGATTTCTTGGAAACCGAGACCAATTGCGCTTCGGCCATGGTGCTGTTTTCATGCACCAGTGTTGCAGTGATGACTTCACCACCCAGTCCGCCTTCCACAAAGACAACTTTTCCATTCGCCAGTCGTCCCACGCCACGTCCATCGGTTGCGGTGTCATGCAGCTCCAGCTCAAACGCTGGAGTTGAACCTGTTGCAATTGATGGGCTGTCCTTAAAGGCTTCTCTTTGCAAGTGTTCCTCGCTTGCGGAAATGTTTTTTTCAAATCCTGTTTTGGAAGTTCGTGGCGTTCATCTTGCTGCTTCAAGTTTGATCATAACTCGATTCGGTTTGATTACCAAATCGACATACAGCAAGTTTTGTACAAGAGGGCAAGCATCTCAGTAGGCGTTGGGGTGAATCAAACCTTTGAGAGGTGTCAGTGCACAAATCTTGAGGTCGAGCCAAAGGCTCCAGTTTTGAATGTACCAGAGGTCGCACTCGATGCGTTTTTCAAGCGAAGTGTTGCCGCGCCAGCCGTTGATTTGTGCCCATCCGGTGATGCCTGCCTTGACCTTGTGGCGCAACATGTATCCCGGAAGATTGTGACGAAATTGATCCACAAAGAACGGGCGCTCCGGGCGTGGACCCACGACACTCATCTCGCCTTTGAGAACATTCCAAAACTGTGGAATTTCATCGAGACTGCTTTTTCGCAAAAACGCTCCGACCCGGGTGACCCTGTCGTCATTTTTGCTTGCCCAGACAGGACCCGTTTGTGTTTCGGCGTCGATGCGCATTCCGCGGAACTTCAAGCACCAGAATGTTTTGCCATCCAGGCCCATGCGCTCCTGACGATAAAAAATGGGTCCAGGACTCGAAGCCCGCACTGCGACTGCGCACAACAAATAAACAGGGCTCAAAAGCGCCAATGCCAACGAAGCAAAAGCAATGTCAAATGACCGCTTGAGGATTCTCCCAGAGCTGTCGAGGCTTGAACTGTTGAGCACAATGGCAGGGAGAGAATCCAATTGCATGATGCGTGGCGCCAGAAATTCCGGTGCTTCGAAATCGGGGATGACGAAGACGTCAGCCAGAGTGTTGCCGAGCGACTGATAGATGACGTGGAGTTTCTCGGTTTCTCCTGCTGCAGGGGCCAGGAAGACCACATCGATGTCGCCGGTCGCAAGACGGTTTTGCACCTGCGGAAGATCGTCTATGGACAGATGCGAATCGAGAGACAGCGCCCAATCCTGGCGTTCGTTCACCATTCTTGCCACTCGATTGGCGACGATTCCAGAACCCACGACAATGGCTCGTCCACGCGTCTGTGAATGGCGCAGATACCAGCGATTTGTCTTGCGCACAAAACTGCGTCCGAAGGCAAGTGCGGCAGGGACAAGCAAGAAGAAAATCGCAAGCGTGACGCGACTGAAGCGATGTTCGAAGATAAAGTAAACAGAAGTGACAAAAACGAAAAATGAAAGCAGGTGTGCGCGACTCAAATCGAAGAGTTCTTCCCAAACGCGTCGTCTGTCGAGACTTCGTCGATAAACACCAAGTGCCACAAAAACAAAGGCATAGGAAAAAAGCAGAGCCGGAATAAGCTTGGCGTAGTTGGAAAAGGTGTCCGTTCCCTTGGTGATTTCAATCACTGACATCTTGAATCGTATAAAATAGGCCAGCATCCAGCACATGATTACAGCCAGAAGATCCACGGCACCGCGGAAGGTGTTCAGCAGCTGTGCGTGACGATGGATGCGCATGTTCACCTTTTCTCGATCAGGGTCAGCAGTTGGTCTGCCATGTTTTCGGAAAAGTGATTCTGCGAAAACGACTGCGCGTGCGTCTTGAGATCATTTTCATTGACGTTTTGCGTCAACGCGGATTCAACCGCACGCAGCATCGATGTGTCATCACCCCAGTCGAAAAGCGTACCGGTCTTTCCGTCGATGACAGTTTCTCCAGTACCGCCTTGCCGGGGTGCCACAACCCAACTTCCCGATGCCATGGCTTCGAGCGGGACAATGCCAAAATCTTCCAGCGCGGGGAAGAGGAGCACTTTGTGATCTGCATATAGACTGGCAACCTGGGCATCCGTAGGATTCATTTCAATGCGGACGAGAGGGTTTTTGCTATATTTTGAAGCTACCATTTCGAGTTCTGTGCCTTGACCAGCCGCGGTGACCGCGAATCCTTGGCTCAAGCAAAGCTCAAGGGCATGGAGCATCCGTTTGTAGGGTACCCATGCGCCAAAAATTAGCACACGTTTTTCCCTTTCTGCCCGGGTGGGCCGGCTCAAGAATCTGTCAAGTTCGACACCAGGATGCACAACCACCGCGGGCCGGCGGTAAAAGAGTTCACAGCGTCGAGCCACAAAGTGGCTGTTGGCAATAAACATGTCGACTCTTGCACTTGAACACACGTCCCACATTCTCAAATTCTTGAGCATGATGCGGCGCAGGATTTCAATGGGCCGAAAGAACGAGGGCCGTTTCGGGAAATAGACGTGTTCCTGATCCCAGGCATAGCGCATCGGGCTGT
Source organism: Silvanigrellaceae bacterium (assembly GCA_049423385.1). Taxonomy (GTDB): domain Bacteria; phylum Bdellovibrionota_B; class Oligoflexia; order Silvanigrellales; family Silvanigrellaceae; genus RFOM01. The sequence goes on from JBMSQQ010000017.1 coordinate 29,371, forward strand.
GGATGTAGCAGGCATGCAGCGCTTTCGGCGGTGGGACAATTCCTTTTGCGACACAGCTGCTGCTGCTGACGACGAGGTCATAGTGGCTTAAATCGAAACTTTCGGCTGCGACAGGCATCCATGGAAGCAATGCTTTGTAGTAGCGTTCGACCCAAGGCAGAGAATCTATGAATGATTTGAAAATGCGATGAGTGTTGGTCGTTTTGAGTACTTTTTGCGGACGGCCCATCAGGCAATAGAGATCGGCATTGGGAAGCAAATTGAGAATCTGTTCGAGCACGCGCTCGCCTCCACGGCGAACAAAGATCCAATCGTGGATGACTGCAACTTTCATTCCACGTGTGCGCTCTTCCAGTTGGGCGACCGAACTCATCAAATCTTCTCCGAAAATCCCAGTGCGATGGCGAATAATCCTATGATTTCTCAAGTTTCGCAAGTTTCGTGGTGAATGGAATTGAACGTTGGGATGCAGTGCAATGAAGACCACTTTGAAAGCATCTCCAAAAAATTGAATTCGACCAGCGCCAGGGAATCTGTCCTGCAAGGTTATGGAGTCACCCTGAATCACGGGTGTTTATTTGTAATTCCGGGGTTTCACTCAAATTACGATTTCGAATTCCGATTCTAAAGATGAACGCTAAAATGATTGACCTCTCGGGAGAACACCCATGAAACTGATGTTTTTGGTGACGAGTGTCCTCTTCGCAGTTGTTGTGGGTGGATGTTCAGCTGCAAACAAGGGCGATGCAGTGCTGCCAATTCCTGGGATGGCCAAGTCTGCCGGCGGTTCCGGGGACGCGGGTGCGGCGAACCCATCGGCATCCAATTCCTCGCCGGCCACCACGGCTGGATCGTCCGTTGTTTTCAATCTCGCGGAAGCAAAACCTTATTGCGTGGGTTGTCATGTCGCCGGAGCAAGTGGTGCCGGCGTCTGGGCAAAAGCCGATGGCACTGAAGCAGATTGGAAAGCATTTGCGGCCACCGCGAAAAATTCGGTTCAAGCAGACAGAATGCCATCCGGAGGTATGACTGCGGATGCCAAGGCAAAATTCATTGGTTACCTGGATTCGTTGCTTGGAGTCGCGCCTGGTGGTGCCGCTTCGACGGGTGGTGGCTCAACAACAGCCGCGTTCACCCTTGCCGAGGCAAAATTGTTTTGCGTGGGTTGTCACAGTTCAACCGCAAGTGGCACAGCGGCCGCAGCATGGAACAAGGCAGATGGCACCGAAAACGATTGGAAAACATATGCGGCAACAGCCAAAGCGTCTGTGGAAGCCGGAAGAATGCCTAAAGGTGGCATGAGCGACGCAGATAAATCCAAATTTATCGCCTATCTGGATTCACTGCTTGGCGCTGCTGCAAATGGTCCCTACACGTTTGCAACGGCAAAAGGACTCTGCGCCGGTTGCCATGGTGCAACTGCAACCGGGGTTGCCGGATTGGCCTGGAACAAGGCCGATGGTACCGAAAACGATTGGAAGCTGTACGCGTCGACTGCGAGGATTGTGGTGAGAAACAATCTGATGCCCAAACCCGTGGGGAGCTTGAGTGCTGAAAACAAGACAAAACTGCTTTCGTATCTGGACACACTCGCCGGTACAGCGCCGGTTTTCGACTTCAATGCAGCCAAGGGGTTGTGTGTGCATTGCCATTATCAGGGACAAGGCGGAAGGTCACCCAGACTTGAAACAGTACAGGACTGGTCCAACAACAAGTCCGACATCAAATCTGAAGTTGAAAAAACATCTGGCGGTATGCCCAGGGGCATGACTTTGACCCCTGACGAGCGACAGGCACTACTGAATTATATCAATTCACTTTGAGAGGATTGGCTGTTTGGAGGAGGCTTCCGAAAAGCGGCCTAGCTTCCCTGTTTCTCCATAAACGCCTGCAGTTCCATTTGTGAGTAGCGCACAAAACGGTGTTCGCTGCGGCGAACGAGGACCTTCCCTGGCGGAAGGTCTTTGCGTTTGTCGAGATCGGCGCGCAATGCAACGTAAACGTCAGCTTCCTGCGCGCGTGTCTGTTTTGAATGATGAATGGCCAAAATCGCGGCTTCGCGCAGGGCGGTGTCTGATGGCTTTGCTCCTTTGGGTTTTTCAAGCCACACATGGCTTCCTTCACCTGTCATGACGTGCACCCAGGTGTGGTGCGCCGGCATGAGTTTGAGCATGGCGTCTGCATCAGCAGCAGATTTCGAGACGCGGATAAATTCCCCAGAAGTTGCGCGAAACGAACGGTACGGAAGTCTGCGCTCGCGTTCGGCTTCCATTGCGCTTTGCTTTTCGCCAACAGGGCTCCAGCTGACTTCAAGTTGAGTCAGAATGCGTTGCACCGTAACCAAGTGTTGAACATCGCGGGCGAGAGCCAGCCGCGATGAACGCACTTCTTCGGGCAAAGCAAAGATGTCGGCTCCGGCTTGAATGATTTGATCTGCAAAGCGTTCCAGCGCCAGGCGGCTTTCCTCGATACGTTTCTCCAATTCATTGCGTCGCCGCGCGAGCTTGTCGAGTTCGTCGAAAGCAGCGGTTACAAGGTCACCCGGCGACTGGCCGTGCTTGAGAGTGAGGATTGCCGGCAGTCCGGCGGATTCGATGATTTCGGGCGGTACATGCCATTGCGGGAAGTCTTTGGGCCACATGTAAATGTGGGCGCGCAATCCTTCCGCCCTCCGTTTGAGATTGTCCATCACGCTTGCAACCGGAAGGTCTGTTTTTTGCCTTTGCAGCCTGCGTTCAAAAAATTGCAGGCGCGTGCGTGCGGCGCGACGCACATGGGTCGGAAGAAGGTTGAGCGCAAATTGGAGGTTCATCTCTGGCTGCTGGGTGACAGATGGTTTGATGAGCTCAAAGTTCTGCGATTCAGCTCCAGCAGTGACTGGTTGAGGAAATTTGGAAATTTCTGTTTGAAAAAAGTCCTCTTTTTCTGTCTCCTGCCCAATCGATGCTGCGGATGCAGTATCGGACACGGAATTTGCTGCCATCGAAGCTTCACCGCCAACGATGCACGACGTCACCAAAGGGTGGGTGAAGGTGGCCCTTCGCTTTGTTTTGGTGTTTTCCAACGACCACTCGCAGTGGCTTTCAAAAAAATCACCTCCGGATTCAAAACCGGAGCACTGGTCAGCGTATCTGTTGGGTACGCTCGAGTGTTTGGTTGCAACACAGACCCGCGCCGGGCGGGAATCGAGGTCGATGATGATGCAATTTGGAGAATCGGGCGTCCATTCCTGCTCCTCCAAAAGCTTTCCGCCTGGAGCCGCGAATTCAATAATCACCGCAACCGGATCCAGACACAGCAAAACCTGTTCAATGCGTCGGCCCTGCAAATACTTTCTTGCGACCTGGACGATTGAATTTGGCTTGTTTTGAGAGGTCGGCTTTGCATTGCTGAAGGAAATGCCTGAACCCGTGCGTTGGATGCTGATGAGTGCGGGTTCGCGTGGGGCTCCCGGCCTGTAAAGATTCAGGATGACAAACCCTTCGTCGGAAGCCGATATCTTTTGAACCGTCGAATTGCGCAAACGCTCAAAGACAACAGTCAACTTCTTTTGCCAGAGCCCCAGTCGAGCCCACTGTGGGGCGAGGTCCTGGAAAAATCTTGGGATGGCAGGCGGAGTCGACATTCGTATGAATCCAGGTTTGGGTTGGTCAACGGGGCAAAGAAAACTATCATTTTTTGACTGAGCGACAAGTCCCGAGTAAGTTTCTTGGATTATTCACTTTATGCATGCCGAGGTCCGCCTCAGATGGATGTGCGTTTGGGCAAATCAACGTTCGAGTCTTTGCTTTCTAAAATATTTTTTATCGTTGCCGTTGTTTTTGCAAGCATTCCGGTTTGTTCGCTCGCGGCAGAAAAAAAGAGCTTTGATGGTGAAAATTCCGTGTCCGAGGTTTTGGATTATGCCAAGGTGTTGCGGGAAGTTCGAAAGAATTCATTGCTCCTCGGCCGTCTCTCCGAATCAAAAAAGTCGGCAGAATACAATCATGCTGCGGTTCAATCACAAGCTGCACCATCTCTGCAGCTCTCCAGCAACCTGACGGCGCAATATGTTCAACCCTCCAGGCAGCTGCACTCGCTTTCCGTTGGCATGACAGTTTGGGATTTTGGCAGACAATCGGCACAGGAATTGAAAACGGCTGCTCAATTGATGAACGCTCATTCCCAATGGAACGAAGCGGAAGAATCCTTGCGCTTCAAGCTGGCCCGTTTTTACATAGCGGCTTGTTCAGCGCAGGCGATCCTTGCCGATATTCAGGAGCAACAACGCAATGCAGAGAGCAAACTCAAGACTGTCCGTGCAGGTTATCTGCGCGGTGAGCGACCGCAAACAGATGTCGTGCGGCTGACGGCAGAGGTTGGCAAGGCAACCTTGGTCTTGAAAAAAGCGCAGGATGAATTCGATTGGTTGCGCGAACAGTTGTTGTTGCTGATGTCGCCAACCGGTCAGGTTTTATCATTGCAGCGAAAAGTGGTTCTCAAGCCGCTCAAGCTTCGGGAGCGAGGCTGGTGGATGGACTCCATGCTGCGGGCTTCAGCGGCCCGGGTGGAATCTTCCACTCTTGAAAGAATCCGGGCAGGCAAAGCTCTTCTTGAGGCGGAATTGCAGTCCCTGGATGCCGAATCGTATCCTGTGATTTCTGCAAGTGCAGGCGTCCAGGCGCTTGGCAGTCTCACTCCCGTCAAGCCGGATGCGCAGGCTCAGTTGAATTTTCAATACAATCTCCCCTTCAGTTCGATACGCGAACAAAGACGCCAGTCGGTATTGGCTCGTCTGCGCGAAAACGAGCTTGCCCGGGACGACGAGCTCAGGGTGCGCGGCGAGAAATTGATTCAAAGTCGAATCAAGCTTGAAGGACTTCTGGGGCAAATGGATCTCCAGAAAGCCCAGATCGACATTCTACTCGAATATCAGAAACTCGTGCGGACTCGATATTTTTCGGGCCGTGCATCTCTGCTGGAGCTGACCAGCACCGAAGATGAACTCTTGTCCAACAGGCTTGAACTCACCCGCATGCAGTCGAACCTTTATCTGGCTGCAAGCGATGCTGCGGAGGCATTGGGAGGAAAAGATCTTGAAGAGCTTTTTTGACAAACGATTGAGAATGCTGCGTTGGATGTCGGGAGCATTGGTACCCATCATGCCACTCGCCGCGGCTCAGGAAAAAGCTGGAAAAAAGCGTGATCGCGGGCCGGCTGTTGTGCAAACAATCAAGGTGCAAAAGCGTTCTGCGGCGCAAATTGCAGAAACTGCAGTTGCGCTTGTGGGTCGAAAGCAAACCGGAGTTTTTTCGAAGGTGGCAGGGCGTGTGACGGGCATTGCTGTGGCAGAAGGTCAGCCTGTCAAGGCAGGGCAAACCTTGTTCCGGGTGGATCGCAGTGAACCCGGAGAGTCCTATTTGTCGGTTCCGGTCACGAGCCCGATTTCGGGTTGGGTGGGGCGCTGGAACGTCACTGAAGGCACGCAGGTCTCGACCCAGGAGCCAGTGTTGCTGGTGGTGGATGATCAAAAACTCATCGCCAACATCTATTTGCCTGTGCAGGAATGGATGCAGGTCAAGCTCAATTCCAAAGTCAGTGTGCATGTGAACGATTTGAGTCGACCTGCGCGCGTTCTGACGATTGCACGCGCTGCTGAAGCCGGGAGTGGCCGCGGAGGCCTGACGGTCGAACTCAACAACGAGGACCATGCCTTCAAGTCGGGAGTTGTGGCTCTTGCCAAACTTGAGCTCGACACCCGCGACAGAATGCTGTTGCCCAGTTCCGCATTGCGTATTTCGGATCAGGGAGCCGCGGTTTTCAAGATTGAGGAAGGCAAGGCCAAACGGATTAAAGTCGGCTACGCACTTTACAACAATGATCTCGTTGAGGTGACTTCGGGTTTGAACGAAAACGACGTGGTTGTCAGTGTTGGTGCACACCAATTGTACGATGGTGCGGAAGTGAGTGAGGCAGACACGGCGCAGGCAAGAGGTACCTCAGAAGGGCAAGGCAAGGGAGAGGCGCCGGCTGAAGGGCGTTCTCGTGAACGGCGTGCGAAGGGAGAACGCGGACAATGAATATTCCGCGCCTGGCGATCGACCGGCCCATTTTCATCACCATGGTGACGGTGTTTCTATTGGTGCTGGGCTTGATGGGTTTTGGCAAGCTCCCGCTCGACCTGTATCCAAGCCTCACTTATCCCGTGCTTGCGGTGCGTACCGATCTTAAAGGCGCAGCACCGGAAGAAATGGAACAGCTCGTGTCGCGGCCGATTGAGGACGCGTTGAGCACCGTGACAGACGTATCGTCAATACGCTCGGTGAGTCGCGAGGGCATGTCGTACGTCATCCTTGAGTTCAATCAGGGAACAGACATCAAGTTTCAGGAAATGCAGGTGCGTGCCAAGGTGGGCAATATCCGCAAGCGTTTGCCCGAGGCTGCAAGTGAACCCATCGTCAACAGGCAGGACCCCGACGAGACTCCAATTCTTGAAATTGCTCTCACCGGAAAGCGCCCATCCTCCGAACTTTCGACCTTTGCAGATGAGATTGTTGCGCGCCGCATTCGCCAGATTGAAGGAGTGGGCGAGGTCAATATCCGGGGAGCACACAAGGAAGAAGTTCAGGTCGAATTGGATCCTGTCGCTCTTTCCGTCTGGCGTTTGAATGCAACGGATGTTGTGCAGGGGATTGCTCGGGCCAACCGCAATGAACCTGTAGGAAAACTGGAAGGGAAGGAACGCACCTGGATTCTCCGTTCATCCGGAGCGGCCAGAACAGTTGAGGAGTTGTTGAACACCCCCATTGGCCGGGCCGCGAGTGGACTGCCGTTGCAATTGCGCGATGTCGCGCAGGTCACAGCCGGTTATGCCGAACGCGACACGGTGAGTCGGCTTGGAACCCGGGAATCATTCCAGCCGTCGGTCGTGGTTGAGATCGTCAAACAGTCGGGTGAGAACACTGTTGCGGTTGTCGACAAGGTCAATGCTGTTTTGAAAGACTTGGCTGATTCCTTGCCAACCGATGTGACGCTGCAGGTGGTGCGCGACAATTCGGGTTTGATCCGTTCCAATGTTGCCGATGTTCAGGAAAGCTTGATTATTGCCTGTATCCTTACCGTTATAGTTGTACTTCTTTTTATGCGCAGTCCGCGCAGCACCATCACCACCGGCTTGGCCTTGCCAAGCAGCGTGGTCACCACTTTTGCGATGATGGCCTGGGCGGGATTTTCGATGAACGTCATGACACTTTTGGCGTTGTCATTGTCGATAGGCTTGCTCGTCGATGACGCCATCGTGGTGCGTGAAAATATTTCTCGGCATTTGCAGGAGCGTGGAGGAGATCCGCGCAAAAATGCGCTCGAAGGAACCAATGAGGTGGTGCTCGCTGTGGTTGCGACCACGTTGGTTGTTGTTGCGGTGTTTTTGCCAGTTGGCTTCATGAGCGGAGTGACGGGGCAATTTTTCAAGCCGTTCGCACTGACCGTTGTATTTGCAATGCTTGTTTCGTTGTGGGATGCGGTTTCAATGGGCCCCATGTTGTCGGCCTACTTCGCAAACATTCCGCGGCCTGTCGACGAATGGCGAAAGTTTGGTGCGTTGGGCGTGCGTGTGAACGATTCTCTGGAGCGGTTCGAACACGCGTTCGAGCGCCTTGCGCAAAGATATGCAAAAATTCTTGAGAGATTGATGCGCAGGCCTTTGATTTCAGCGGCGATTGCCTTGGTGTCGCTGTTGATTGCCGCTGGAGGATTTTATTTCGTCGAAAAGAGTTTTCTACCAACCCAACTTGGTACGACATTCACTGCACAATTGGATGGCCCTCCTTCCGTCCGGCCCGAGGTGGTTGTTCCGGTTGGTGATGAAGTTCACGAGCGGCTCAAAAATTTGGAATCGATTGATTTCTGGACCATTGGTGCCGGGGTCAACAGCGCCGGCACAGCAAACATCTCGATCAATGTTCATGTTGCCGGGAAATTCTCGCGCTCGCAGAAGATGTTGGCAAAAGTCCGGCAAGACGTGCGCAAGGCATTGAGCGGAATTCCGGGCTTTAACGTTCGAGTGAATGAACCTGCCGACCCTCTTTCCAGTGGTGGTGCGCGGTATCAGCCTGTGGCTGTTGTGGTTGCGGGTGATAATCAAGCTGAACTCATGGACCTTGCAAAAAAGGTCCGCAGGGTGTTGCAGCAAACACCGGGTATCTCAGATGCCCAGCCGTTGCAGGAAGATGGCAATCCCGAGGTTCGCTTTATTCCGAATCCTCAACTCACGGCGCAATACGGCCTAAGCAACGATGTTCTGCTTTCACAGTTGGCTGTCTGGGTGCAAGGCGACGCGACGAATTATCTTTCCCGGGGAGATGAAAAGATTCCTATCCGCGTCCGTCTCAAGGATGCAAGATACTCAACACCGCAGCGGCTTGCGAACAATGGGATTGTTGTCAAAACAGGTTCCGCAAGTGCGGTGGTACCGATTGGAAACATGATCAAGATTGAGTCGGGAGCAGGTCCTGCGGTGATTGTTCGCGAGAATCGTCAACGCGTCATTCGTGTGGGCGGAAATCTTCAACCGGGCGCAGCTCTGGGTACGGTGATTGCTGAATTGAATACCCGCCTCAAGGAAATTCCGTTGGCTGCGAACCAATCGCTTGCGGTAAAGGGACAAAACCAGCAGATGGACGAATTGTTCAGAAATCTTGTGTTCGCACTCGCACTCGGATTGCTGTTCGTCTACATGGTATTGGCGTCGTTGTTCGAATCTTTCATGCAGCCGTTTGCGGTGATGATGGCCATACCTTTGGCTGCAACCGGAGCCGTTCTGGCTTTGCTGCTCTTCGGCTTTCCACTCGACCTCTATGGCGGAATTGGTGTGGTTCTGTTGGCAGGAATTTGTGCGAAGAACAGTATTCTCCTCATTGATTTTGCGATGCAGAGGATTCGCGGTGGTGGCGATCCGCAACATGCGGTGCTGCAAACTGCTCCGCTGCGTTTGCGGCCCATCTTGATGACCTCGGTGGCCATGATTGTTGGCATGTTGCCTGTGGCAACAGGTTGGGGCGCGGGTGGTGCAGCGCGAATGCCGCTTGGCATCGCCACCATTGGCGGTGTGGTGAGCTCAACATTGCTGACTCTTTTTGTCGTTCCGAATTTTTTTGTTTTCATCGAGAACCTTCGGCGTCGGCGCAGCTGAAGTGCTCTCTTGGAGATTTTGTAATTCCAGCTCGGACAGGTCCAGGTCGGGTCAAGTTTGCCGTTGGCGACGAACCGTCGGCGGAACAGGCGAGAAATAGATGCTCTGCCTCTTGCAAAGGACACATCTCAGCAAAAATCACTGCACGCATGGCAGAGATTACGCTGCCTTCAGGCTAAATGAGGGAGCAAATTCATCCTTGTCTCTGTCCTTGAAAAGTACTTGAGTGAAGTAACCGTTCGTGAATTTAAACATGATTCAATGAAGTTTTTTACGCACATCGCCGTGCACTTTTTCAAGTGCTGCCCCCAATTGGAAAAAGCAGGCCACATTGTGCATCTTCATGATTCTGTCTCACTGATGACTGGCCTCCATCCGCTGACGAATCCGTCACCACCCCAGTTGCGTGGTAGTCGCATGATCCTGAGCTGAACTTCTTCAATCTGTATTTTGTCGAAGAGTTCCAGAGACTGAGGCACGCATCTGCAAGGGACTTGAGCAATGCACCCAAGGCTTCACATCGCGCCTTTAATCGCGTCCTCGATTCGACTTTTCAAAGCTTCATAGCTCAAATCTTCAAGCCGCTTTCCATTGACAAAAAATGTGGGAGTTCCGGAAACACCCAGTGCAATGCCATCCTGTTTGTCCCGTTCGATCTTTTGAATTACAAGTATGTTCGAAAAATCAGCTGAAAATTTTTCCATGTTCAACCCAATTTCATTTGCATATTTGAACATGAGAACTTTTTGTGGCTCTTGCTGATGACTCCACTCTGGTTGCTTTGAAAACAGGAGTTCCTGCATCTCCCAATACTTTCCTTGTTGACCTGCAGCTTCGGTTGCAGATGCCGCTACAAGTGAATTGGAATGAAATGGCATGTACCTCACCACGAATCTAATCTTGCCTTCAAAATCTTTCAGTATCTTTTTGACTGTCGGAAAGAACGCACGACATGACTCACATTCGGGATCAAGAAATTCAACCAAGGTCACAGCTGCCTTTTCGGGCCCAAGGCTCGGGCTGTCGGCCCGAACAAGGCGCTCTGCATTTTCGTGGTTTGCCGGTTCCGCAGGTTGGCCAGCGTGAGTAGTTTTTTCTGCGGCGACCTGCTGAGTTTGATAGATCTTCGCAAAGCCGAAGAAGGCCAGAGCCACAACAACCAAGCCCAGCAGAAGAAGTTTGAACTCATTTTTCATTGTTTGAAACTCCTGTTTGTTTGTCGTTCCTGCACAAAAGAAGTAAACCGGCAATGAGAGAGAAAGCCACCAAAGACATTAACGGAATGGTGATAAAACCGAGCCACTCAATCTGCCTGGACGTGCACGACACTCCCGATGTGCAGGGCTTGATGCTCTCTGGAATGATTTTGTAGTAGAGCAGATTGTGGTAGGCGGAAATAGCCAATCCGACCAGACTCAGCGGCAGCGCGTATATTCTGGCTCTCGAATCTTTGAGCACAATCCCGACACCAAGAATAATAATCAGCGGATACATGGCTATGCGTTGATACCAACAAAGAAGACACGGAGGCAGCTTCATGACCTCACTGAAGAACAAGCTTCCGGCAGTCGCAATCAATGCAACAAACCAACCAGCCTGAAGAAGATAAGCGCTCATATCGTTCATCTTGTATTCTGCTTTGGTTCTGTCGTCTTTTGTAATGTGCGCCATGACAAAATCATTTTAAGTTAAAGCATCTTGCCTTGTTGAGGCTCAACTTTTTCATGTCCATTATCAGTGTCAAGCGTTCTTGGGCTTTTCCAGAGACTTGCAGACCCGGTCCTGCTTGACAATACGGGCGTGTAAAGAAATTGTTCAAATGGTGTTTTGGAGTTCGACATCAGCCCATGGGTCCAAATGGAGACGTTCCTGGTTGCATTTAAAATGAGCGTATTTCTGGTCATATGATGAAATCTCTTTAAAAAAGGTCGTTTTTTTATGTTGACTTGGTTGAACAGGAATAAATCCTTTTTACTGATTTTGATTGTCATGTTCCTTGGGATCGAGGCATTTGGCCATGGTATTTCTGAAGCTGACAAGGAAAGAATGCTGTCAGGTGGAAATTTCAGATACGTGGTTCTTGGAGCATCGCACATGCTCACCGGCTACGACCATCTCCTTTTCCTTTTCGGCGTGGTCTTTTTTCTCAGAACTTTTAGAGATATCGCAAAATTCGTGAGTGTCTTTACTCTGGGTCACTGCATCACGCTTATTTTTGCGACTTTCTATAAAATCACGATGAACTACTATTTGATCGACGCCGTGATCGCCATCAGCGTTATCTACAAGGGATTCGACAACAATGGCGGATTCCAAAAACACATCGGTATCAAATCTCCGAGTCTGATTTGGATGGTGTTTGTTTTCGGACTTGTTCACGGCTTCGGATTGTCCACTCGCCTTCAGCAATTGCCTCTCGGTGATGACAACACTGGAATGCTGACTCGTATTCTATGCTTCAATATTGGCGTTGAAATTGGCCAAATTTCCGCTTTGGCTTTGATGGTGGCGGTGCTTGAACTTTGGCGAAAAAAGGCCTCTTTTGACAAATTCAGCACCTTGGCCAATCAGGGAATTATCGCGGTGGGTATTTTTCTGTTTTTTATGCAGGCACACGGCTACTGGCACGATTCACACCCAAATGATTTTGCATTTCCCTCCGAAAACCATAAACACATCCACGAAGATATGGAATTGGAACAACTAGATAAGGAGTCAGGTCGTGAGAATCTCTAAGTTCTGCACCACTCTTGATGGTGCTGCTCTTTTGTAGCTGGTGTCAGGACACGCTGACTTTTTTTCACAACATGCCCACGCGGGTGCTGATGCAGCCTGCCATTTTCACGGCAAGAAGACTGCCGAAGAAAAAACGGTGCTCGACTGTGCGACAAAGCGAAAAGAAACTCTTATAAAAAAGGGTAAAATCGAAGGGTCGTGGAAAGAAATTCCGTATGAAAAAATCGTTCAGGTTGATGGAAAGAAGGGCAAGGAATGGCTGGTCACCTTCAAAGATCCGGTCGCAAAGGACAAGTCGAAAGAAACGCTCTACATGTACTTTTCTCTAATTGGGAACTTTATTGCTGCGAACTTTTCCGGCAACTGAATCAGTGCCGTTTGAGTTTCAAATCCGCCTGCGAGTCGTTGTTTCGGATCTAAAGTTCTACTCAGTATGAAAAGAAAACTCGTCAAGAAATCGGATATCCCCCCTGATTGGCGCTGAAAGTTTTGGAAATTCTCTATAAAAACACCATTCCTCCACTTCTGTTTATACCGAGCGAATCCCTGGGCACTGCTTCTCCTCATCCGAAAAAATCTCAAAACACACCCGCGTGGTTGCGTTGTCCAAGCTGACCAAAACGGTGACTGTTTGCCAATTACGCCACCTGCCCCTTGTGTACAGCACGCCAATCCTATTTCGGCTTTCAGCCCGAATGCAGGATGCTGGATATTCGCCAAATTCAATTGAACGGGCGTTGTTACCCAAGACGCAGCCACGCCGGCTTCAATCTGTTGAGTCAATTTGTTCACAAAGCAAAAAAATACACAATCTTGTTCAAATGCCATCGCTGCTGCTCCTCTGTGGAATAAGGATGGTGATTAATGAGAGTGAAACCATGGCAAGTTGTGGCGGTCATTTGCCTCGTTGCTTGTTCCAAACGCGAGTCCCAGTCCACTGAAAATTGCAACACTCGATTTCAGATCACTGAGGTGGAAGCCTTTTCTGTTTATGGTGTGTCGGGCAATGAGCTCGTGGTGAATGACATTGAATGCTTGCAAGACGGAGTGTGCATCGCTGTCGGTAATTACGATGCAGTCTCCAAAAGTACAGATATTGTCGGGAGCTTCCAGACTATTTCCACTTGCTTGCACTTTCATTCCGTGCGTGCTGTCGACTGTCCCTCTCCTGACTTTTGTCTGGCTTTGAGTAGTGCGAATCCATTGCCAGGTAGTCGAGTTGATGTATCTCGCGACAAAGGAACCTCTTGGGATCTTTTTTCTCATCCCAGCTTCAGCGAAAATCTCGAAGATCTTTCGTGCGGCTCACAAAATCTTGCGCGGTCCGGAACGAGAGTCGAATCGTGTGACCTTCGCGCAAATTCAGAATGGAACGTCGTTGTTAATAGTCACTCCCTTCAAACAGTTCCCGACAGGTGACATTGGTTCTGCAAGTTGGAAAAATCTTCGATACCCCGATGATGCTCATTGTTTTGTGTCTGGAATCCGAAGCAATTATCTTTATAAACAAGGGAATCCAGCCCCTGTTTTTCTCTGGAGCAATGATTCACAAACATGGAGCACCTTAAATGTGATTGATAAACCGCTGGATGGCACCGACGCCAACCAAATTGACGTCATGGATTGTCAGTCATCGCAATCACGCTGCGCTGGGCTCACCAAACGCGGTCAGATACTCGAGAGCGAAAATGGGGGCCAATGTTGGAAGGCTGTGAGTTCTTTTCAGCTTCCACTTGGTTCCAAATGGAAAGACTTGCGTTGATTTTCGGGAACTGCTTGGCTTTGACGAATCGAAATATCTTCATCCGGATGGAATAGCCTGCAGTTCTTGAGTTGAATTAACGGTTGAACAGGCAGGCAAGTGAAGGACTCTGGAGTGGGACCAGGCCTCCGGCCAGATCGTCGAGCGTTCCATTTCAGTCACGGAGCACTCGTTAGCAGGCGCGGGTTTGGTGCTCTCCGGAGTGGGTTTGGCGCTGGGCGGTTTGGGCGGCGCAGCTTTGGCTCGCCCGATCGAAAAGATACGGTGTAAAATCGCCTTCAGAACTGAAAGCGTTCGAAAACGTACTTGAAAAGCTGGAGGCATTGCCGCAGCACCTCGACGTGAAACGGATTCGATTTGGGAAGGAGCCAGAAAAAATTGCTGTCATTGGTCGCAGCACGGGAAATCCCGAGGCCAAAATCGTAGGTGTCAATGACATTGCAAAGCTCCCGCGCGAGCAAGGGATTAATGTAAAAATTTTCACTCCATTCTGGGCAGCAAATGAAAGCTGGATATAGCAATTTAAAGAGGAGGATTATACCTTTTTGGATGTTGGCAATCCGAATAATCTGATCAACCCCAGTGCCTTCTTCGACATGGAAATAAATTCGCTGTTTTTCAAGGTGAAAAAAAACTATGGATAAAATTGCTGCCTTTGAAAATCTCTTGTTTCCCCTATCCGATGGCTTCACTTCTGCAGGCATGGAATTCATTGGAGCTTCAGACCTTACAGATGAGCTGGGAAGCACGTTCCGCATTTTCAAATTTCTCAACCCTGAGAGTCAAACCAGAATGGATATCAGTGTTTCCAGACTGCAGGGCTCCGTGGTCGTTCATATTGCCTGCAGAGATTCCAGGAGTTTCACTGTAGAAAATTACTTAAAACGGAAGGGCAGACGCGATGAGTGGACGCAGCACTGTTTCAGAAAGGGTCCCGAGACGATTCTTCCCTACCTGAACCAGCTCTTGAAAGCCGACCTTTACGACATTTTGGTGGGCAAAGAATCTGTCGAAATTCCCTACGACTGGACAGAGTTCGGATAGATGAGTCTTTAAACGACTCCTCAGGGTGCGCGAAAACCGACCCTTCAAAAATCCCCTTTGCACAGCTTCTCCTCACCTTTAACGATTGGTCAACCCGGCAGGGATGGACACTGCGATGAAAACAAGAGCAATCAAAATGAAAATGTTATTCCATTCCTTCTGGCAAAGACTCCGGTATGATGATGAGTGTCTTGTATTCGCAATATCTTCAACTTTTGAGTCGATTTTTGGAGAACTCGAACATGTATTGGATGAAATCTGTTGTCGCACTCGGTGCCACTGCCGTAACATCGGGAGCTGCTGCCAATGTGAAAGGCCGAGCGTTGACTTATTCTATCGATAAGATGGAATTCGAAGGATACCTTGTTGAAGGCGGCAAAAAAGGAAGTGTGTTGGTCGTGCACGACTGGATGGGAATCACCGACAAAACCCGTGCAAAAGCCGATGCTGTAGCTGTTTTGGGTTACACCGTGTTTGCCGTGGATGTTTTCGGGAAGAGTGTGCGACCCAAAACGCCCGAAGAAGCGCGAGCCAATTCTGGCCAGTACTATAAAGATCGGAGCATGTTGCGCGAACGATTGAAAGCCGGCTTGGCTCAGCTGGTGAAGATAGCACCGAGCAAAAACATTGGAGCCATTGGATATTGTTTTGGCGGCACGAGTGTTGTTGAGCTTGCGCGAAGTGGTGCAGATCTTCGCGCGGTGGTCAGTTTTCATGGTGGTCTCGACAGTCCCGCTCCCGCCGACGGAAAAAACATCAAGGCACGTGTCCTTGCGCTGCATGGTGCAGATGATCCATTTGTCTCTGCTGCAAATTTGACTGGATTCGAAGATGAAATGCGCGCAAACAAAATCGACTGGCAGTTGGTGAAATATGGCGGCGCTGTTCATTCTTTTACAGATCCGACTGCAGGTACTGACAACAGCAAGGGAGCTGCCTATAACGCAGCAGTTGATCAGCGCAGTTGGCAGGCAATGAAGAATTTTCTGGAAGAAAGCTTTTCCCAACCGCGCTGACGTGCTTGTTCCGGGAGTCTTTCTTCTTTGTTTTCGTCAGAGCGGAAAGGCAAAAAAACAGACCAACGGAATTGCCAGCGCGAATTTGATTCTTTGGCCACTTACGGATCCTTTCAGAATAGTGCCCGGAGACAAAGTCCCGGATGCAAACAGCGGGACTTCGAGGCAGAGGTCGGTTGCGAGAAAATTGTATTGGGTCGAGTGGTTGTAATAGGCGTCGCCAACATTCCAGCCATGTATGATTGTGTTCTTGGAACGCCTTGTCGCTCTGATTCCTGCGCCCAAGTTCCACGCCACGCGTT
>JBMSQQ010000018.1:0-44556 GCA_049423385.1 Silvanigrellaceae bacterium
CCCGTTTCCCGCTCCAATTTCAATTCTACACCTCTAAAGAGATGAATGGCTTTTCACCTTGCCTGTTCGGTGAACACGACGGCGCAAGGCAAATATCAAAATAATGCTTGAGGGTGTTAAGAAAGTTCCAAGACAATCATTCTGGAACAAACTTCCTGTAAACCCACAAGATATCGAAATTGCATCCCTATTCAATATTTTTTGAAAGTAAAGTTTTTCACCAATGGCGAGTCTCTTTCAGATTTCTCAGCACTATCCTGCAATTGAGTCACGATAGTTCTCTATCCGGGATTTTTTTTTTGGCGTACCCTCGGCCTATATTGCAGAGACAACCTGGAGCATTGACCCAATGGCACTCAAACATATTGTTGCTAAGCAAATAAAAACTGTCCGCCTTCAGATGGGTCTGACTCAAGCAGAGCTGGCTCGCCGG
Organism: Silvanigrellaceae bacterium; assembly: GCA_049423385.1. Lineage (GTDB taxonomy): Bacteria > Bdellovibrionota_B > Oligoflexia > Silvanigrellales > Silvanigrellaceae > RFOM01. The sequence continues at coordinate 434 of JBMSQQ010000018.1, forward strand.
GCAGGAATTTCCATCCGCTACCTATCACGTCTTGAGACGGAACCACAAAATCTGTCTCTGGATGTCCTTGAGGAGATTGCCAAGGCCTTGAGAATGTCTCCGTCAGACTTGCTGACGCTCCAGAAAACAAAGAGAGCAGAGGACAATTCACCGGAGGCTCTGATTATGGAAGCACAGAGACTGCTCGATCTTGCGGGTCATTCACTGAAGTCCCGTTGAAAGCAACGTAAATCGCGCTCTGCTCAATGGCCTGCCAGATCGTCTGCCGAATTACCATGTCGAGTGACCAGAACCAGCGACTCACCCTGTTCGGATGCCAATTCCAACAAATCCCCCGGCATAAAAATATCGTCCGACAAAAATTGATCGACGAAGAAAGTAATCACGGCATCAACTCGACCACGATAGGTGGTCACACCCGCCACAGGTACGCGTCCGTCCCCCTGCCAAAGCTCTCCATTGGTTGGTCTGTGACCATTCGTATGGACCGATTGCAGAACATTTTCTTCTTTCAATTTGAGAGTGAAAATTCTCTCCCTTCGCCCCATCTGATACTCCCTTTGACAATGACAGGAAGCCTAAACCCGAAATTTGGGAAAGTTGAGTTCGAACCTTCAATCCTTTTCTTTCGGTAAGAAATGACCGGTCATCCAACTTGTAGTGTGCTTTACGATGTGGCATTCGGAAATTCGAGGCGCGCTGCTGCCGAAGATGTGAATGCAATAGTTTTCCAGGAGAAATAAGGAACAACTAACTCATGATTACAGTAAAACCCTGGGCCGATTCACTTCGACCGACAGTGAACACAATTGAACAGCTCCAGGGGCCTGCGAAACGAATCTGGGAACGCGACCTCAATCGTTGGCGTGATGGGCACCGTGCACACCTTGTCTTTTGGGGTCCCCCCGGTTGCGGCAAGACAACCCTCGCACTTCTCCTCTGTGAATCTCAGCAGGGTCTCCCCCTTCGGAAATTGTCCGCAGTTCGTGATGGTGCTTCGGAAATCAAGAAAGCCATCGACTCCATAGCCGGTGGAGGAATTCTTTTTATCGATGAAATTCACCGCCTGACCCGGCCTCAGCAAGATATTCTTTTACCGACTCTCGAATCGGGAGATTGTTGGCTTGTTGCCGCGACGACTGAAAACCCCGCCGCGGTTTTGAGTCCAGCACTGTTGAGCCGAATCCGCACCCTTCGAGTGCATCCTCTTGGCGAAGCCGAACTTCACAATCTGCTTATCCAGTCGCTTGAGCAGCTCGACCTGAATCAGCAGAAGAATTTGTCGGACGACAAAAGACTACGTATGGCTGAAAAGTGGTTACCACTTGTCGCAAAAAGAGCGGATGGAGACGCGCGCCTCGCACTGAACATTTTGGATGGGTTATTGCAGTGCGAAGATGAAATTGCCGAAAGTGATTTGCTGACTGGGCAACTCAAGGCATGGACCAGCAAAACGCACCATGACTACGCGAGCGCAATGATTAAAAGCATGCGTGGGTCCGACCCCGATGCTGCATTGTTCTATGCCAATGCAGCTCTTGAATCGGGCGAAAATCCTGCTTTTCTCCTCCGAAGGTGCATTATCTTTGCCAGCGAAGATATCGGAAACGCAGACCCACAGGCACTTCGAATTGCGATTGCGTGCGCCGAAGCGTTCGAAAAAGTCGGCATGCCTGAGGGACGTTACGCAATTGCACAGACTGTGTGCTACCTGTCATCCACTGCCAAAAGCAATAGACTTCTCCGCGCCCTGAATACGGTTTCCGAATGGTGGAACAAGGCATCAAGCACACCCCGGTTCGTTGCGCCGCCATCCCACCTTATTTTGAAGGGTCACGAGAAATACCGATACCCTCACAATTATCCGCAAAGTTTCGTTCGTGAGCAGTATCTTCCTGACGAAATCGAAAAATATCGCCAAACCTCGGGACCTGCCTATTTGCCGTCTGACGAAGGACTTGAAGTCCGCCTCAAGGAGCGGCTCAAGTCACTCTGGAACAGGTGAGAAAAAGTGGAGGCCACAAACAAAAATCATACTCGCCCATTTTTAATGCGAAAAGCGTCCGATCATTTTGACTTTTGAGTCGTTTGACCATTAAATAAATTTCCGGGGCCATCCCCAGATTCACTCCACGGAGACTTCTTGTCATGGCGTTGCGGAAAAACTCGCTTGCTGGCGTGCTCGCTGTCTCCGCGCTCCTTGCCAGCTCAAGTGCATCTGCTGGTGGCAACAAATTCAGGGAATATTTGGCGCTGGATTCCAATCTGAACATTCCACTCACATGGCTGCACCCGGAATCGACTGCGACTCATCCAAGGGCTCTTGTGATTCTTCAACATGGCATGATGCGCAACGCAGAAAAAATGATGGCGTTGGCTCAATCACTCGTCGAACGGAATATCGAGGTCGTGCTTCCCGGAATCACCGACACGCAGGCAATGGATCCACTTTTTCCGGAATTGTTCGCCAACGCATTCGACAAGAAGCAAGTCGATCCTGCAGGTCGCTCATTGCCAAACAAAATCCTGATGGCAGGCTTCTCAGCCGGTGCTAGATTTTTGTCCCACGTGGCCGGTCTCCTGCAAAACAAGCAACGTGACATTCGCGGCGTGGTTTTGATGGATCCTGTGATTGGACTTTTGCCCGAGCAGCAACTGGGCCCACGTTTGCCGATTCCCTATTTTACAATTCTTGCCAAACCCAGCCGCTGCAATTCGGATGGAAATGCATTCCCATTGTTTGAATCTGGACAATTCGAAACTCAGGGCTTTCGCCTCAAAACGGCAAGCCATTGCGATTTCGAAGGTAAATCTTCCGACCCGCTTTGCTACGTGTTTTGTGGTTCCTCACCACGTGAAAATTCAGAAGTCATCAGAACTTTTGTAACAGAGTGGATTTCGGGTCTCGTGGACTCAGAAAAGCCTCACATCGATTATCTTCCCGGTGGGAAAATATTCACATTCTGGCAGAACCAAGGCCTTTTCGATTCAATCTTCAAATGATTCCTTATTCTGGAGAACAGGAAATTCTGGGCCAGCCGCGTCATTCCTTATAGACCCTCCTCAGGATAGCGGTGGAATGGTCCACCAAATAATTCTCTTGTCAACAATGTATTGTCGATACGCTTTGAACTTGAATTTGTATCCAGATTTGAAAACGGATTGAGTTCAGGTTCTATCATCCCGTGTTTCTTAAGCTGCTCCAACAATTCACTCCAAAGCCGATGCCGTCCATCGCTGGCATTGATGCGAAGGCCACTCACGGGGTTTTTGATCCAATTGAAAACAATTTTGGTGACGTCGTCGCGATGTATCAGGTTGATGAAATTTGCGCCTGACTTGATCAACCCACGGCGGAGCCAGTTGCAGGGATCCCGGCCCGGGCCATAAATTCCCGCCAAGGCGAGTATGCAGCAGCCCCTGCGCCGCAGCTCCTCTTCAGCGCGCACGCGCACCTGCGTCAGATCCAACTCGAAGCTTTCATCAACCAAGGCCTGTGGGTTTGCAACAACGAAACAAGATGTGCTTGCAAGCACAAGAACCGGAATATTCTTGTCCCTCAGGGTTGAACAAAATTCCACGGCCATGGCGATATCGGAACCATTCAAAGCAGCAGGAAAGGTCCACACAACGGCGTCTGCAGGACCTACCGAGGACCAAGTTTCTCGCCGCTGAAGTTCAAAACACAGCGGGGCAGAAACAGATCCATCGCCAGATGAGCTTCCACTGCGGGTTGCGAGGCGCACATCAAAAGTGGCCGCCAAAACTTCACACAGAGACTTCCCGACGTAACCGGCACCCAGGATTGCGACATGTTTTCTTGCAGGAAGTTTTTCTGGCATGATTTGAACCTCAACTTGAAACTTTCACACAAACCCATTTGGAGGTCCCATGGAACGCAGAGACACTCTCAAAATGCTCGCAGCAACAACCGGCGCTCTTCTTGCCACCCGGAATTCTCTCGCATTGGCAAAAGAAAAAAAAGACGAGAAGCATGAAAAGCATCACGGGCATGGTGGAAAAAAAGCAGAAAAAACCTCCGACAAGAAATCCGAGGCGAGAAGCGATGGCAAGGTCTCGTTCGGTGAATTGAACCATGCAGCAGCCCATTGCAACCATGTTGCCCAGATGTGTGCTGGCCATTGCATAAAGCTTGTGAATGACGGGCAAAAGAACATGATCGACTGCCTGCAATCGACGCTGGAAGTTCAGGCAATGAGCGCGGCTTTGAGCCAATTGGCGGGTTTGCGATCACCTTTGGCGGCTGCTCAGGCAAAGGCTTGTATTGAAGCTTGTGAAAAGTGCATGAAATCATGCGAACCGCACGTCAATCATCACGAGCAATGCAAGGAATGCTTTGAAGCCTGCAAAAGCTGTATGGAAGTCTGCAAGGCCTACGTTGGATAAAACCAGCGGTTTGTACTCAAGCAAATTTTCAAAACCGTTGCGTTCCGCTGGCTTGAGTCAAAGTCTCAACTGACAAGCTTCCAACCAAAATCTCGATATCATTAATCTTTTTTGCACAACTGGTAAAGTTGCGTGAGCCGTGGGCTGTGACCAGAATATTGTCTTCAATTCTGATTCCAATCCCGTGCCAGCGGGCGTCCACATTTGCCATTCCCGGTTGAATGTAGATTCCCGGTTCAACGGTCATGCACATGCCAGGTTCAAGCAGTCGTTCGATATTCTTGATGCGATATCTGCCCACGTCATGCACATCCAGCCCCAACCAGTGTCCCAAACCATGTGGAAAAAACTCCTTGTGCGTTTTCTTTTCCAGAGTTTCTTCCAGCGATGTTGTTATGATTCCCAGATGAATCAATCCTTCGGCAAGAACCTTGCCGGCAAGGTCATTCAATTCGGTCAACTTGACACCCGGACGGATAGCTTCAATCGATTTCAATTGGCTCTCGAGCACAAGTTCATAGATTGCCTTTTGCTCTCCTGAAAACTTTCCGTTCACTGGCCAGGTGCGGGTGATGTCGGCGGTATAAAAATTGGATTCACATCCCGCGTCAATCAAAAGCAACTCACCATCCGCAAGCTGACTGTTGTTGATGTTGTAATGCAGGCAACACGCATTGGCCCCAGCAGCAACAATACTCGGGTAGCCCAATTGGGTTGATCCCGCAAAACGCATGCTCATTTCAAGCAGCGCCTGGATTTGGAATTCGGACATGCCAGGACGTGTGGCCCGCATTGCAAGTTCATGCGCCCGAGAAGCGATGTCATTTGCGCGTTGGAGCGATTCTATTTCGAGTTCATCCTTGAACAATCGCAGCTCATGAATCACGTCGCGCACGTTGAGAATCTCGGCACCGTTTCGTCGCAATCTGCTGCCTTGCAAAATCGGACGCAGCACATCGTAAAATTCAAGTTCCGGGGCTGCATCCCAATAAATGCTGTCGGCGTGCGTCAACCACTCGGGAATCTTTTTTTCGATCTCCGACAAAGGCAGCACGAGGTCGAAACCCAATTGCTCCTGGGCTCCGGCAACACCCAACATCGGACCATTCCAAAGTTCGGTGAGGGGATCTGATTCACGAATAAAAAGAATCGACTTGTGTTGCGGGTGCTGTGGAATGAATACCGCCAAGGAATCGGTTTCCGGACAACCTGTGAGATACATGAAATCGCTGTCCTGGCGGAATGCAGCCCGGTAACCTGCGGGACCCGAATTCGACTTTGCAGAAACGACCAAGGCAATGCCGTTGCCAATCGACTGCATCAGCGCCTCACGACGCTTCCGAAGAATATTCCTTTGATTTTCCGACAATCCCAAACGACATTCAGGTTTCAATTCCCACCTCCCCGGCAAGGCGCGCTGGCCTTCAGAGGCTAGGTAGCAAAGTTTACCGGACGCTCAAAGGATTACTGGGCTTGGGATGATGCTTTTGTGGTATCGGGAGCAGCTGCCCCGGTCTTCACGCCCGACTTCGAAGCTGAGGACTCGCCTCCACTCTCTCCTGCGTCCGGGTCTGCGACTTCATCATTTTGAATAGGCGGAACGGAAGCACCCTGGGAACTCTTTGGATTCCGCTCTTCTGAAGCACTCTTGGTGTACTTACCGGGGAACAACGGCGCATCGTTTTCAACTTTTGGCTTGCCAACCTTCGGAACTTCGCTGTTCAGGAGCGGGCGATAGTGGCTCGACTCTTGCACTTCGTACTGCGGAGCCAGAATGTGCACGTTGCCATTTGAGTCGATGCGCACGTTGACGCCATCGAGCTGCTGTTCACGAACCGAGCTGATGTTTTTTCCATTCAGATAAATCATTCGAGCAGGAAAATCGGTGGTCAATTCACCCACAATGGGTTTTGCCCTGCGGACGGGGAATGACGACATTGCTTCGCGCGAGGCAACCGGTTGACCAGGCAGTCCTGCAGCCGACATTCTTCCTTGCCGATTGGGCAATGGCATTGAGGTGACTCGCTGAAGTGGTTTTTGTCCGCCAAATCCAAGGAACCCACCACGGCCTGAATTCAAGGACTCGGTGCTGTCGGTGGCTTGCGCATTTCGGTCGCCACCGTCATTTGTCGAGCCTGACTGCATGTCCTGTGCCCGCGCTGTTGACATCAAAAGCGTTGTCACAACCAAAATCGTATGGCCAAATGATTTCAACATGGGTGCCCCCGATGCCCGTTTTCATCATTTTAGCTCAGAGTCCAGCTTTGTGGGCCTGCATTTTTTGCATCACAAGTTCGCCTATACATGGGGCAAACAGGAATCCGCTTTTGTGAGCGCCAGCGGCCACCCAAAGGGATTTTCCGACGATGGAATGCATCGCGGGGAGAGACAAGTTCTCAACAAGCAGCTCCCCGTGCCCAAAGCCAAGCCGCATTCCCCAATGAAAGTGGTGGCGAAAATCGCCAATTTTCTTGCCAAGAAACTGTTCTGCGACCTCAATCATTCGGATTTTCTGGTTTTCCACGTGTTCAAGGGTCTCTTTCTGGTTTGGAATACTGGCCAAGCCCAGGTCTCGCAATTTCACGGAAATTGAAGAACAAAAAAGTACCTGATTTGAACCACTGAAAGTTATTTTTCCTGGCTCGCCTGAACTCGAAACCACCTCGAAAAGCGAAACTCCTTCCGGAATTTTCCGTCCGGAGGTTTCAATCTCAAGTGTTCCGCCCCATGACCAACGCCGCTTTCCGAAGAAACGATCTTCTGAAGCCAAGCCCCACGCGGACAATATCCCGGGCGTCCATGCTCCGGCGCAAAGAATCAGGTGATCACAAGATCCGATGTTGGACTTCAATCCGCCAAGGTCGGTGGCATCGCATTCATCGAAAGCGACCCGCCGCTGACGACACACCTTTTCAAGCAAACCCAAAATATGGCGGGCATCGATCCATGCCTCGTCGCCATATTCAATGGCGGTTTCACCAACACGAAAAAGAGACTGGGACTCAAGTTCGCGTTGGATGATTTCCAAGGGTGGCTGGACCACGCGTCGCCACTGTGTAGAACAGGATTCCTCGTCATCGAAAACATCCCGTCCCTTTGCAGAATGATAAACCAGAGACAACTCTTCGGGATTGGCCAGACCGATTTCCTGCCGGAGCCTTACAAGCCAGTCATGGTAACGCTTTTTTCCACGAATCTTGAGTTCAAAATGAGGATCGCGGGCAAAGACCTGCGCTTTTGTGGCAAGATTCGCAGCAGCCGCAGACGACGCCGTTATTCGTTGGGCATTGCTCAAAACACGCACCTGAACTTGCCCCGAGCGGGAGAAAAATTCGGCGATGCTGAGTCCAAGTATCCCTTTACCGACAACGACAATTTTCATCTTCAAATATCTTCAGGCTTCTCAATTCCGGGACCAGAAAACCGGATTTTTTTCACATTCGGAACATCACCATCCAGCCAGTGCCGCTCAATCTGCCCCACTTCCGAAAGGGAGAGCCAACTTGGAGCATCGAACCACGCCGGGCCGCTCAAAAACCTGATGTCGCGCAAATAGTCGTCGAGATGAACGTGAATGTGTCCCAAAACGCAAATGCTGGGCTGCTGCGACAAATCCTCGACAAACCGATCAACGCAGGTAGTCAAAAATCTAGAATCGAGTTCACGATAATCATCACGAGATCTGGACAACCTGGCGTACGTCGAGAAAAACGCAGAGGTCAACATTCCTGGCACGGGACTCAACATCGCTTGAAATCCATTGGATTTGACAACAGAACGAAATGCCCTGTAACCCTCGGGACAAACAACGTCATCAGAGTGCAACAAAACAACTTGCCCCAAGTTGGAATGATCAGTCTTGATGACGAAATCACCACATTCAAAGAAACAATTTTTAATTTCCGGACAAGGCGAGTGCTCGAATCCATAGTCATGATTGCCTTCAACAAAGACAACTTTCACTCCCCGGCTGTCGAGAAGTTCAAAACGTTTCATCACTTCCCGCCACATGCGGTAATAAAATCTCTGACGTGCGTTGATGAAATCAAAAATATCACCCAACAGCACCAACACGTCGCATTTTATCTCTTTGCCGATCTTGTCCAAAAAACCGCAGAATTTACGAGTCCTGTCATCGTCCGGCGTTCGCATGTGTACGTCGGAGACGACAACCAGATTATCGCATTCGCCAAGTTCAAGAACTTTGCTTGGCATTTTTCATTGTCCTCTCGTTTGCGTCCAAATGTAGGCCGGCTCTTTTTCGCCCAACTTGAAAAACTCGTAGCGTTGCTCATTGGGTGTAAAGCGTCCCAACAAGGAGCCATGCGCACTTTCCGCGTATAGACTCTGCCCCGGGATTGATTCTATAGGGTAAAGGTCGGCCCCACCCCCGCCCGAAACGAACTGTTCAATTTCACAGTTTGCGGTTGAATATTTGCCATGGAGATGCTGAAGACCATGGTCGTGCCCGCTGATGTAAACACTTGCACCGCTCTTGCAGTACAAATCAGGCAATGTGAAATGAGAAATTCCCCTGAGCGAGCGATACTTCCCACCCGAAATAATGGGATGGTGACCGACCAGTATTTTCCAGCGTGAAGCTGATTCCTTCAATTTTTCGATGAGCCAGTCGACGCTGCACAGCGAACTTATTCCGCAGCGGTCTGAAATTGTGGTGTCTGAAACACCCACCTCAAGAATACTGCCAAACTTCAATGAGTAGAATCTTGCCGGCATGGTCCATCGTCCACCCCGCGTGCGGGTGTAGGCGATCTGGGCATCCGGATTCCCCCGATAATCATGATTGCCAAGCAATGCGTAGAAACTGATTTTCTTGAGACATTCTCCACTATACATCTGTTCAAACCGAGTTTCCCACAATGTATCCGACGTCGATTCAACTCCAACATTATAAAAGTTGTCGCCCAGCAGAACAATTCCAGCCGGATCCGCTGCCAAACACAATTCTTCCAGTTGCTCCGCCATCTTCTCCTGTGCTGCGCTGCCTGTTCCAGTATCACCCACAAACAAGAGACGCACTTCCTGCTCGTCGTTCATGCGCCCCATGAGTTCATGAGTGATCACGGTATGAGCGATTGCGTTCCAACCTTGCCAGAAAACCGTGAGGAAAATTGCAACAAAAACAACCCACCAAAATCTTCGGTTCAAGAGTTTCTTCAGCAGCTTTCGCTTTTTTGCCATTTCAAACCTTCACATCAATGCGGAGCTGCGCCACTCAGACGCAGCAAGCTTTCAAAGGAATCCGCCTCGTTCTCATCGTGTTCAAGGAAGCGATTCACTCGTTGCATACCACACTTGCGACAGACGTAATGGATCATCCAACCCTTCTTGGGATTTGAGCTGTACGACTCCGGCTTGAGAAGTCCACCACAATTTGCGGAGCGATCACCTGGATTGACGTCGACGTGCAAGCTCCAGAGGCAACGGGGACAATGATCACGGCAGGTGGACTGTGCCAGCGGCACAGAATGTCCACAGTTCACACAATCAAACTTCTCATTGATTTTTGTAAATTTTGGCGAATCCTGACTCATGCAGGCTCAGCCACCCCGGGCAGCGCCGGCACGCACCCGTCCGAAGCCATCGATGGCCTGCTGCGGTGTAATGCCCGGATTGCTTTCCAACCAACCGACAAAGGCCAAAATGGTGTTTCTATCCACCTCGCCCGCAACCCTGTGTCGAACAACGCCTTCAGGACTTACAAAAAACGTCTCAGGTGTTCCATAGACTCCATAATCCAGTGAAATCTTGCCCGCCCTGTCGGCGACAACGGGATAGGTGAGGGAAAAATCCTTTTGATAATTCAAAATATCCTTGATTTCGTCCTGAATGTTGACGCTCACAAACAGCACTGATGCGTCGGCCTTGGACGCATCCTCACGCCAAAAGCGCTCAAGCTCAGGTGCTTCGACACGACAGACCGTGCAGGTCGTGCTCCAGAAATTGATGACAACCCATTTTCCCTTGCCGACAACATTTCCAAGATTGAAGCTGCTTCCCTGAGCCGTGTTTTCAACGAATCCAGGTGCATTCTGCCCAACAAGCTGACTGGGAACGTAATTTGCATCCCGGTTCAGCGCGTATACCATGAGACCTGTGAATACCAGCAGCGCTGCCAGTGCCAAATAGAGTCCAGATTTCTTCTTCGATTGTACCACTGTTGTTCACCTTGCATTCTTCGACCACAACGGGTCACTTCTTTTTTTCGTGCTTCAACAAGTCGTCAACAAGTCGAGCTTCGCGCATTTTGGAGTGGTCGACTTTCGTATCGTAGACTTCACTGTGTTTGACCATGAGCAGATTGGCCTGCAGACTGTTGTCCTTCTTCAGATCCGGTTGCGACAGGCGACCTTCAACAACCACTCCCTGTCCTTCCTTGAAAAGGTCGGGAGGCACGCCTTTGTATGTTACGGCAAATTCATGGCCGTTGAGGTCACTCATCCTGAATTTCAATATTTTGTTCATTCCGTCCCAGTCTTTGGTCCCATTCAGTACCAGGCCTGAAACCCGAAACGTTCTATCGACAAATTTTTGTGGCGAAGCGTAGACTTCAGCCGGAGTGAAGAAAGTCACAGAGCTTTCAGGCTGCACCGCCATGAAGACGATTGAACCCAGCGCACCCACAATAACAACCGAAGCCAATAATTGAGGTCTTGTAAAATTCATCGGTTCTGACTCCTGTCAGGCAAACAATCAAAATGATTTATCGGCGGAAAGGCCCTCTTCTTTGAGTGCTTCCTGAGCCTTGCAGTATTTCTGCCGGCTTGTCACGCCAAACAGGAAAAGCGAGACAGCTACAGATGCGTACGCTCCAACAACATAGAACACCCAGGAAATATTGCCAAATTCTGAAGTCCCCATGATTTCAACGCCCTTCTCTTGCAGCTTCAAGTGATTCTTCTGCCGAAATTGCGACCCTGCGAATTTTATACATCACGACCGTCAACAGAATCATGGCCAGCAAATTCGCCATCAAAACCATTCCAACATCAGGAGACGCGCTGCCACCCTTGCGCACAAAAGTCTGAGGCTGATGAAGTGAACGCCAGATATTGACGCTGAAATAGACCACTGGAACATTTGCAGCTGCGAGAATGGCAGTGATCTGTCCCGCATTTCGCCGTGCCTGAATATCGGGAGTGAAACTGCGAAGCACGTGATAGGCGCAACAGACAAGAAACATCACCAGAGTTGAAGTCAGGCGAGGATCCCAATCCCACCACACACCCCAAGTCGGACGTCCCCAGATACTGCCCGTGGCCAAGGCCAACGCCGCGAACAAAGTACCCAAATCTATCGCGGCATGAGCGCTGCGATCCATGGCCTCAAAGGATGATTTTTTTACAAACCCGTAAATGGCAAAAGCGGCCGCAATGATAATCCACATGAATGCACACCATGCGACCGGCACGTGGACAAACATGATTCGAAAAACCTCGCCCTGGTCCTTGTCAGCCCCAATCCAATAAAGCCCAAGCCACCAACCCACCAACTGAATGGCGATTGCAGGTGCCAACCATTTGTTCCACCGCTTGTATGTTGTTGCCAATTCTCCAGCCATCGAATTCACTCCAAATCGTTATTCCTGAAACAATGCATGACTCAAAAGCACGCCGATCGCCAAAAACAATGCCGGCACACCCAACAAAATTGTCCACCACGAAGTTCCTTGTGTCCCTGCAAGCATGACGACGCCCGGATCAGAATACGTTGCCAGACTCACAGCACCCAGAAGTACACTCAGTTGAAGTGGATAAAACAGCAGAGGCATCAATAGATCACGCCCCGTGCTGCGCGCAGTCACACATGCCAGTAGTGCTCCAATAGTCCCGGTTCCGAGATTGAAGAGCATCAGCATGGGCAAAATGATTGATGCCAAAGAGACAATGGCCGCATTGGGCACATTGTAAAAAACAATCCAGACGAGCAGCAGAGGGATCTGCAAAGACATCAGGTACAAGACCACGAAGAGGATTTTGCCCGCCAACAGGGAAGAACGTGAAACTCCTGTGGACAAGAGCATCTCGAGAATTCCCGATTCCGCCTCAAGAGTGAAGAGACGGGCAACTGTCAATGCCACCACGAATTCATTGATGGCCCAAAACGCGCCATGACGAATCTCGGCCTTTTGAATCAATTCCGTTCCAAATGAAAAAGGAAAAAGAATTGCCAAACAAGCCGCAAAAGCGAGTGTTCCGGCCCAGGAGGCTTTGCGCACAAAAACTGAACGCACTGAGTATTCAAAAATCAACCAACAACTCTTGGACCAGGCAATACCACTGTTCAAGGTGCCCACCTTTTCAAGTCGACTGAGTTTCCACACCAATCAATCAATTGCTGGTCGTGTGTCGCGATCATGACTGCCGACCTGGAATTGCTGCGAAGTTCCGACATGAGTCGGAGACAAAGCCCCACCCCTTCGGTGTCCAGACCATTCGTCGGTTCATCCAGCAACAACAATTCGGGTTTCACAATCATCATGAATGCCAGCGTCAGTCTGCGCTTTTGCCCGGTCGACAATGTCCTCGCGGTCTGCTGAAATCGACCCGACAAACCAACAGATTCCAAAGCATCACGGCCTTGTTGCACATCCCAATTCATTGCATGGGCACGCACGTAGAATTCGAGATTTGCAGCCACAGAATGATCAAGAAAAAGTGCAGGCTGACTGGCAAGGTAACAAAGTCGCACGGTAGGGTTGTTGTCATCCGTCTGAGGCCAAAGCTTCTTTTCTCCCAAAAACACTTGTCCGCGATATGGTTTTCCAACCCCGCACAATGATCTCAGCAGAGTCGTTTTGCCGAGGCCATTGGGACCAACAACCGCCATTGACTCGCCTGCATTCAATTCAAGCGAAAATCCGCGAATTAAAGTTTTGTATCCAACTTTAAGTTCGAGGTCTTCGCATTTCAGAATTGTCACCTGTCTTCTGCCTCATCCTGGAGTTCGTTGGCGTCGAGAATGTGGAACACGGAACCTTGGGTTTCCAGAATCCCTGCTTGTTTCAGGTCAGCGATGGCACGGCTGACGGTTTCAGGAGTGACGTCGGCAAGCTCGGCGATATCGCGCCGATTGAGCGGTGGTTCGAAGGTCGTTTGTCCTTCATCTGCGAAAACCGTGAAAAGTTCATGAATAACAGACGCAACACGGCTTTTTGCGGGTTTATAGAGATCGTTCTCTATTCGCTTCTCGAGCCGCGCGAGTTCGTTGCAGAAGATTTTCATGAATTGCAGCGAAACAGCCGGACTCCTTGAGATCATTTCCATCACCGCCTGGGCATCGATGGAAATCACTTCACTGTCCTTGAGCGCAACACTCGTTCTCGAGTACTTGAACTCACCGAACACCTCTCGTATGCCGACGATATTGCCTGGCCGCACGACGCGAGTGATGACACTCTCACCCTCAGTGCTTTCGCGAACAATCTTGAGACACCCGTTTGCAACACCGTAAATGGAGCGCGGACTGTCGCCCGCAATAAAAAGGTTTTGCCCCTTCCTGAGCCTGATGACCGATGAACTGTCCTGGATCCGGGCGAGTTCGTCTTCATTCAAAGCAGGAAAAAGCCGTCTGAGCGTGTAGGTACCTTTTGATTTTTTTTCCATCACAACTCCGGTGGCAGCAATCGCCCCAAATCATCATCAATGGTGTCGCGGGCAAACTCGATCCCGACGTTGGGCCTCTTGGAGGTACCATTCACCATGGCACAAAAGGCAACCCAATCACCATCCTTCAACCGACTGTACCCTGCCAAGCCAACCGCGTCATGTGGTTCACTCAAAGTTCCCGTTTTCGCCCTCAACCTGTCACGCAGGTGTTTGGTCTGCTCAGACTGAAAGCGTTTTTTAACCGTTCCCTCTGCACCGGGAACCGGCAAGGCATTCAAAAACGCCGGAAATTCGCGGCTGTTCAAATACATTCTTTGAAGCACCGCCACGACATCGCGTGCTGAAAGCTTGTTTTCGTGGGTCAGACCACTCCCCGAATGCATGACAATGCCGTCCGGATTCGACTGAAATGGATTTTTTGCTTTCTGGAGTACGAACGACATGTAATTTTCCAATTGGTTCGAACCGCCATCCAGGGTGGCGCCGAATTGCTTCTTGTCATCCAGATCCAATAGAATCGTCATCATGTCGGCAATGAAGTTGTTGCTGACCTTGAAAAGGCCCATCAACTGCCAGGCCATGGGAAAGCCTTCCACACTTGCCAGCGGCCGGCCCATGTCCTTGCGCGGCTGGCGCTCGATGCGAAAACCTCGGGGTATTTGGATCCCCTCTTTTTCCAGAAACGCCTTCAGCACTGCGCCTGCGTATTGGTCGGCATCCGAGACGGAACGATAAATCCGCGTCGGCCAGGACAACTGACCCACGTGTCCACTTGCGGTGAAAACATCCTGCAAACCTGCACGGGTACGAGTGACAGCAACCCTGGACAGGTCGCCTCCTTGAGTTTTCACCGACCCCTGCACACGGGTTGTATCGAGATCGTAGGGCTCCAAAGCCAAGTGAGCTTTGGCTCCGGGAGATTCACCCGGGCTCACCACAACGCCCATCACACTGAAATTGACTGCAGCCGCCGACAGAGGGCTGTCGTAGGCATGGCGACTCCGCCTGGCTGCGAGTTTGCGGTCTATATCGGGCTCGATGTAGCCAAAGCGCGAAGTATTCACGACCAACTGGCCCTCGACTTTGCGAATACCTGCCCGGGCGACGTCGGTCGTGAGAAACCAAAGCTTCTCGTTGGTCAACGAAGGATCACCAGCTCCCTCAAAGACAAGATCCCCTTTGAGAACCCCGTTCTTGACAGGACCCGTGCTGTAAAAACGAGTCTCAATTGAATATTCGCTGCCAAAACGTTCCAGCGCAGCAGCGGCCAATACCACCTTCGACACTGAGGCGGGAGTCATCCGTGTATCCGGATTCCATTCGCCCAAAATCTCACCTGTGCGCAAATTTACAGCAAAGCCTGTTGCAAGAGCTCCGCTTGCGCTCAGGGATCGCAAGCCAGAAAAATCTTTACCTGTTTGAGCAAATCCTTCTGGCCCCGCGACGACCACCAGAAGCAACGTGGACAAAGAACAATTTCTGACTAATCTGAGCCAGGGTGAGAGCATGAGATTCACCTCTATCGATTTCAAATTTAATTCAGCATTGAAGGTACCGAAGATGGCGACAAATCCCAAGGGACCCATGAAAACTCCCCCGGCGGTTCCGGCAACCCATCAAACCTTGTTTGAGACTTTGCTCGAGCTCATACGCATGACGAGCACGAATTTACCGCCGGATGTGCGCAATTCGGTTGTCGACGGTCTGCAAAAGGAAAAAGCAGGGAGCGCTGGCGAATATGCAATGAAGGTTATTCAACGCAACATCGACATCGCATGTGGCGTGAGCCAACCCTTGTGTCAGGACACCGGCAGTATTCTTTTCTTCGTCAAGACCCCCGTCGGCTATGACCAAATCACTTTCTCCGAAGTGGCAGAGGCAGCAGTCGCCAAGGCCACGGAGCTTGGTTACCTTCGACAAAACTCCGTCGACAGCATCACCGGGCAAAACTCGGGAAACAACCTCGGCCCTGGAACGCCCACGATTTATTTTGAACAACACAGATCGGATGAGCTCGACATCCGTCTGGCGCTCAAGGGCGGTGGATGCGAAAACGTGGGAGCCCAATACAGCCTCCCCGACAATCGCCTTGGAGCGGGTCGGGACCTTGAGGGTGTGCGAAAAGTGGTTCTCGATGCGGTCTATCAGGCACAAGGCAAAGGCTGTGGTCCGGGAATCCTGGGTGTGATCATCGGCGGTGATCGAAGCACAGGTTACTCATATTCAAAAAAGTTGTTCCTCCGCCCCATCGACGATGTGAATCCAGATGACCGACTTGCAGAACTGGAAAGTCGAATTCTGAAAGAGGCCAATTCTCTTGGCATTGGACCCATGGGATTCGGTGGCAACACCACTCTTTTGGCGGTCAAGATGGCAGCTTTGAACAGATTGCCAGCAAGCTTCTACGTCACCGTTTCGTACATGTGCTGGGCGTTCAGAAGGCAAGGTCTGAAAGCAAAATCCGACGGCACCATCAAAGAATGGATTTACACATGAGAGAAGTAAAACTGACATTGCCAGTAACAGAACAACAAGTCCGCGAACTCAAAGTGGGCGACATGGTCCTTTTGAGCGGCGTGCTTTACACCGGCCGCGACGCTGTCCACAAGCATCTCTATGAGGGAAAATCGATTCCCGTGGATATCAGCGGATCGGCCATTTACCATTGCGGACCTGTAGTGGTGAAAACCGCCTCCGGAGAATGGAGCGTGCGCGCGGCTGGTCCGACAACAAGCACCCGTGAAGAACCCTATCAAGCCACCGTTATCGAAAAATATGGAATCCGCGCAGTGATCGGCAAAGGCGGCATGGGAAACAAAACGCTCAATGCCTGCAAACAATTTGGATGCGTCTATCTGCACGCCGTTGGTGGTGCAGCGCAAGTGCTTGCCGAAAGCGTGAAACGGGTTCGTGGAGTCTCAATGCTGGAGGAATTCGGTTCTCCTGAAGCTGTTTGGGAGCTCGAGGTTGTCGATTTTCCGGCGCTCGTCACGATTGATGCTCACGGTAACAGCCTTCATGCCGACGTTGCTGCGTCGAGTGAAGAAAAGCTCAACACATTGCTTGGACCAAAAAAATAAATCGAGGAATTTGAGATGGAAAACGTTGTTATTATCGGCTCTGGACCTGCGGGTCTCACAGCAGGAATCTACACATCCCGGGCAGCATTGAATCCTGTGCTCATCGCCGGACTCCAACCCGGAGGACAATTGACGACAACGAGCATCGTCGAGAATTGGCCTGGAACACCGGAAGGTGTGGACGGCAACAAGCTCATGCAGGATATGCGCGCTCAAGCAGAAAAATATGGAACCCGCATCACCCATGGAACGGTCATGAAGCTCGAAAAAATTGCGGGCGGCTTCCGAATCCACACGGACTCAAACCCAATCGACTGCAAAACCATCATCGTGGCCACAGGCGCAAGTGCAATCACACTTCCGCTGCCCAACAAGGAAAAACTGATGGGTTACGGTTTGTCGACCTGTGCGGTTTGCGATGGATTCTTCTACCGCAATAAAACCGTGGCTGTGGTTGGCGGAGGTGACAGTGCGATGGAAGAGGCTCATTACCTTGCCAAACTCGCAGCGAGCGTGACGCTTGTCCATCGTCGCGACAA
The DNA here is from genome assembly GCA_049423385.1 of Silvanigrellaceae bacterium. Classification (GTDB taxonomy): domain Bacteria; phylum Bdellovibrionota_B; class Oligoflexia; order Silvanigrellales; family Silvanigrellaceae; genus RFOM01. The sequence goes on from JBMSQQ010000018.1 coordinate 18,089, forward strand.
GTTTCGCGCCAGCAAAGCCATGCAGGACAAAGTTTTCAGCAATCCGAAAATCAAAATCATCTGGAACACCGAAGTTGTCGACACCACTTCGGACTCAAGTGGTTTGACAGGTATTGTCATGAAAAATGCCAATGGCGAGACGACCCAATTGAAAGTTGACGGATTGTTCATGGCCATTGGTCACAACCCCAACACAGAATTCCTGCGTGGATTGGTCGAACTCGATCCACAAGGTTACGTTCTTTGCAAACCAGGCAGCACTGCGACAAATGTTCCGGGGATTTTCGCTGCCGGCGACGTCGAGGACAACAAGTTCCGCCAAGCCATCACATCTGCAGGGCGCGGCTGCCAGGCAGCCCTCGAAGCGGAACGTTTCATTGAGGGACACGCTGGGGCATGAGCCCTGCCTTCGGGGCCTGGCTCCGCCCCGTTCTGAATTTCAAAGTCAGAGGGGCGGACGCGGAGCCTTGAGAGATGGATCATGGAGTCCATGACAGAGCTGATTGAGCCCCTCGTCCTTGACGTCCGCACAAAACCGCGTGTTGTTCTGAACATGCGAGTAGCACAAGAATTCCAAATTTGGATTCTCAATTTCAAAACATGCCAAAGACGTCTTTTGTTGCAGCGCGTGGCAGTATAAAACCAGATGCTCATCCGCGATATTTTCACATTCATATGGGTCTTTTTTGGAACTGCTGACACAGAGATCACGCCAATTCTTGTCTTCGATGAGTGAGCACTCTGATGTCTTGTTGGAACGCTTGGCCGCACAGAACGCATGGAGGTCCGGGTTTTGAACCGCTGAACACGGTGCTGAAGCTGTTGGAGTTGCAAACGCTTCACCGGCAAAGACATCTGCTGAAAACATAATCATCAGCACTAGAAAAACATTTTTCATCATGTCGAATTCCTCCCAAAAGGTAACACTACACCCCGTCCTGCCGCCCGCAAGCATGGTTTCGTCAATATCGGCGTCATTGCGGTTCAGAAATTTTGTGAAGGGACGTCCGGTGCCCAGGAGAGTATCAGTGCGTCATCATCCAGGTGACAAATTCGCACCGGTAAACTGCTTCGCCCAGCCTTCAATTGTCTGCGAACCGAGCTCAGAATCCCTTCAGATGCCAAGACAACCAAAAAGTATCGGACGTAGGTGCAAACATGAGCAGTGCCATGCTGCCTGCGCAGACGCTGTTCGTGAAATTGAGCCGTCCGCCACAAATTTCGAATCTGGTGTGGACGAATCAGCGTTCTCAATTGGGCTTCGTCGAAAAGATGACAAAACTGCCTCGCCGAACGCAGGCTCTTGGTTTTAATCTCGGCGATGCAGATGTCTATTCGATCAAACTTGTCCTCGAATCTCCTGAGAAACAAACGATCTATTTCTCCTCCCGGAATCCGTATGTTTTTTTCGGGACAAGTCCAACCCATGCTGCTCAACCAGGACTCAACTCTTTGCTCGCCTTTCCTCCCCGACCTTGTGCTCAATTTCACACTCCTCTTTCGAACAGTTATGTCAGAGCGCGCATGCTTCAAAAAAGATCATTGCGGGGCAATCGATGCATCATTTGTCTACAAATTTCCGGTCGGTTACAGATTTTTTTCTGGCCCAGTTGACCCGGTCGATCGGCAGTGTTATCCACGGCGTCCGACCATGGAAAACCCACTTTATTTGGGTGAGCTACAGCCTGTTGACAGTCTGTGGATAAGTGCTTTTTAAGAGTGCAAAACCCCAATTCAATCATGTTAATATTACGCGTTTTTTTGGTGCTTTTTTTATTTTTTGCAAATAAGAAAAGCATTGTTGATAACTCTGAATGCACAGGTCAAAAGCAAACATGACAAACCCCCAAATCTCACACCCCAGTCAGCTGAACGACGACGTCTTTTTTACGACGCTCCAGGAACTACAAAGCGCTTGCCAGCGATTCAACGAGACGTGTTCGCCCCAGAGGCAACTGCATCTCAGGGACTTCTGGTTTGTGATTGAGGATGGTCAGTCGTGCTTGGATTTATTCGTTGAACCCCATCCAGGCCATTCAGGGCCTGGACCGTTTCCCGAACCCGACCAGGCCATCAGCCTCGATGAGTGCTACCCGCTCCACCAATACCTCCTGGAATCTGGAGCTCTGGACAACTTTGCGGATGCAATCAGCATCAGAGTCGGCTCCCTTGGCATGGAACCACCGTTGCGGACAATTGCTCACTTTGAGTCCGCAAAGGGCCATTTTGTGACATTGAAAACATGGACAAAGCGACAGGGACGGGATAGGTTCAAAATGATTCTGGACGATGTGAAAGCAGACGTCGCCAATCCCACGCTTCTGCTGCGAGAGGGCTCGGAACTGACCGAAATCCCACTTTCAGCCGTCAAGTTTGCCCAGGCACTCCTTGAAAAACCAAAGGCAGCCAAAGCAAACGCGCCGAGAAAATCGAAGCGCGGGTAGCTGGCGTTAGCCTTTTTTATCGTTATATTACATTTGGTTAGGCTGATTTTCCCAAAAATGGGTGACAACCAGGGGAGGCAGGGATATAGCGCCCTGCGAAGACACTGGAAAATCCCGATTGTCGAGGGTGAGCAACATGCAAATTGATCTGAAGCGAGTCATTGAAACTGTTGGCAAAGAAAAGAACATCGATCGCGAACTGCTGATTGGTGCACTCAAGGATGCCATCATCACGGCTGCAAAGAAGTTTTTCGGTGACTGCGTTTTCGAAGCCAAGTTCAACGAAGAAACAGAGGAAGTGGAATTGCTCCGTTTCCGTGTTGTGGTGCCAGACGATCAATACACAAATGAATTCCGTGAAATCAAATTCAGCGATGCACAGAGCATGGATGAATCGCTTCAATTGGGCGATGAAATTGGCGAGGCTCTGCCAACCGACCAGCTCGGACGAATTGCTGCACAAGCCGCCAAGCAGGTGATCGTTCAAAAGATGCAGGAAGCTGAAAAAGAGAAGATTGTGCGTGACTTCCGCGACCGCAAGGCACAACTCGTGACGGGTCAAGTGAAGCGCTACGACAAACAGGACCTCATCATCGACTTGGGATCGTGCGAAGGCGTCTTGCCAATGCGCGAACAAATTCCGCTTGAAAAGTTCAAGCTGCGCGACAAGATCACTTGCTATGTCCTGGATGTTAAAAAATCGACTCGTGGTCCACAGGTGATTCTCAGCCGAGCACACCCAGAGATGCTGGTGCGCTTGTTTGAACAAGAAGTCACCGAAATTGCCGAGGGTATAGTCATTATTCAAAGTGCAGCCCGCGATCCGGGAAGCCGCTCCAAAATCGCCGTGTACAGCACCGAACAGTCTGTAGACCCCGTGGGTGCCTGCGTGGGTGTCAAGGGTTCACGCGTGCAGATGGTGGTTCAGGAACTGCGCGGCGAGAAGATCGACATCATTCCATTCGATCGCGATCCGGCTCGTTTTGTTTGCAATGCCCTTGCACCTGCTGAAGTTTCAAAAGTGATTGTCAACGAACGCGTTCATACAATGGAAGTCGTGGTACCAGACGATCACCTCTCCCTTGCGATTGGCCGCCGTGGCCAAAATGTTCGCCTGGCAGCCCAATTGACAGGCTGGAAGGTGGACATCCGCTCGGAAAGCAAGATGCGTGAACTCGTTCAGGAATACAAAGCTGTCCTTGCGCAGATTCCCTCGCTGGGAGAAATGCGGGCAGAGATTCTTGTAAACGAAGGCTACAAGGATCCAACCGACGTGGCCCGGATGGAAGCCAAGATGCTGAGCAAGTTGCTTCGCTTGTCTCCTGAAGAAGCTGAGGTCGTCGTCGCCGGTGCCAAGGAACTTTCCGATAAATTGGCGGCAAACAAGAAAACTGAAATCGATGTTGATTCCGAATTTGATGCTCTCGAATTGACCGGAGCTCTGAGCGGTTCCAACTTTGATGCAGCGGCAGAAGCATCGGCATTGGATGACCTTGTCGCCAAATCACGCCCTGCCGCCCAGCTTGACCCGGAGAAAGTCGATCCTCGTCTGGTTCCAAGCGAAGTCCTTCATTACTGGATGAAACTCCGCGGTGTTGGTGAATACACTGCCGCAGTGCTTCATACCGCCGGATTCAGCGACTACTCGGCACTTGCTCAGGCAACTCCGGAAGACATCGCAGTGCGTACCGGATTGCCATACAAATTCTCAGGGAAAATTCATGCTGAAACTGCCAAAATCGTTGGAGGCTGATGAGCGCGCGAACCAGATTCGCGCGCGTCTCGGCAAAAACCTGAAACGCTTGTGGAGCGAGGGTCGGATCGAAGTTCCGACCCTCGAACTCAATTTGGGATTGGAAAAGGCTTTGTCCCTTTCGCGACGGGCAGGTCAGCTGCGCGGAGGCCTGGAAAACATCGAAGCATGTTTGCGGCGGGAACAACAGGGGCTCGACGCCCTCAAAAGCCGAAAGCTCGCTCAGGACTCGGGCAGGATCAGCCGGATACTCCTGATGAGTTCGGATGGCTCCGAACGGTTTTATCGACATTGCGAAGCATTGCTCACCGAGCACGCCGATCGCCTTGTCGGCATTCGTTTGAACATCCTCAGCCAAAATCTGGGGCAAAAATTCTTTGGCAAAGATGCACAGGTCAAGGCGGTCTTGGTCACACACAAAGATTTCGTTTCGAAGGCTCTCGAATCCCTAGCTGAATCTTGAGAAAGCTGTTAAGGGTCCAGTGGTCATCGAGAGAATCGGAACCCTGCAGTGCACGCGGGGTCTATTGGGAGCGGAGATTGGATGAGCCGTTTGAGGGTATTGGACATCGCAAAAGAGCTTAAGCTCGACACTAAAACAGTCATTGCGAAGCTGCAGGACTTGGGAATCCAGGTCAAAAATCATTTCAACGCGATTTCTGATATCGAAGCCGACAAGCTGCGTTCATATCTGCGCTCGGGAAAAAACCCGGAGAAGGATTCTGCTGCGAAGCCGTCGGCAAAGGTGGTCATTCGACGCAGGACAGAATCTGCACAGGAAGCACCTGTTTCTGAACAAGCAGAAGCACCAGCCGAAGCTGCACATGCGGTTGCCCTTGCAACTCCAGAGGCCGAGAAGCTGCAATCAACTCCTGCTGCCTCGGTTGAACCGTCGTTGCCGACGAGAGAAACTGTCGCTGTAAGTTCCACGTCATCGGCTTCGGTTGAAACCGAAGTTGTACAAATTCAAACGACCAAACAAAGCGAAACGGAGAAGACTGCGGTTGCTTCTGCAAAGACTATTGAAGCCGCCGAAACTCCTTCTGCCAGCGCAACTGTGACGCCATCCCATTCGGCGGTGAATCAGGCTACTGCAGCTCCTTCCACGGGTGCAACAGTGGTCAGACCAGCAACCCCGCCCATCAGCGCCACAATCATCCGACGCGCAGACCCAACCCCGGCGAGCAGCTCAGCCGGAGGCCCAAGACAATATTCACCAGGCGGACCCGTGCCGGCAGGTCAGAGACCATCACCTCGTGATGGTCAATATGGCGGGCCACAACCACGCTCAGATCGCAATTCGTATCAACGTGGCGAACAAGGTGGATATCATCGTCCAGAAGGTGCTGGTCCAGGGGGATACTCGGGTCCTCGCTCACAAGATTCAGAGGGCCGCGGAGGATTCGGTGGACCCCGTCCTGCGGGTGCAGGCGGATTTGGCGGACCACGTCCTGCGGGAGCAGGCGGTGGCTTTGGTGGACCACGCCCTGCCGGAGCTGGCGGTGGATTCGGTGGACCTCGTCCTGCAGGTGCGGGCGGTGGATTCGGCGGGCCTCGTGGACCTGGCGCTCCAGGAGGAGCCGGCTTTGGCGCGTCGTCAGACGTCTCGCCAATCGGCAAGGAAACAACACGTGGACGTGACAAGGACAAAGAACACGAAATTCGTCGGCGTCGCATGCAAGACGAAGAAGAAAGCCGCAAGGCGCGAGCAAAGAATGCTCGTGGAGCTGAAGGTGATGAGTTTTTTGATGAAGAAATCTATTTCGGCGCTGAAGGTGAATCCTCTGGCTCGGAAGAATCCGTAAGCCAAGTCCGGACGGTGATTCTTCCGAATCGCCGCCGCGGCTCAGCTCCATCGCGAAAGCGCGAAGACAAGCGCGCGGAGCAGGCAAATCCAATGAAAGCGTCGAAGCGAATTGTGCGCGTCGACGAATCGATCTCGGTTGCCGACCTTGCTGGCGAGATGAGCATCAAGAGCTCTGCCATCATCAAGGTACTGATGAAACTTGGCATGATGGCGGGCGTCAATCAGCAGTTGGACGTTGAAACAGCAACCTTGGTTGCCAATGAATTCGATTTCGAAGTTCAGAACACTTCAGTCAGTCTGACCGACATCTTGAACACCAAAAAGACGGCAAAGACCGACTCGGCGCAGGCGGCTGTCGTCTTGCGCGCGCCCATCGTTACGATCATGGGCCACGTCGACCACGGAAAAACCTCTTTGCTTGATGCCATTCGCTCTGCGGAAGTTGCAGCAGGCGAGGCCGGCGGCATCACACAGCACATCGGTGCATATCAAATTGAACACAATGGTCGTCACATCACGTTCCTCGACACGCCGGGCCACGAAGCCTTCACCAGCATGCGTGCGCGCGGTGCCCAGGTGACAGACATCGTGATTCTGGTTGTGGCCGGCGACGATGGAGTCATGCCACAAACAGTTGAAGCGATTTCTCATGCCAAGGCTGCAGGAGTCCCCATCATTGTTGCCGTCAACAAGATGGACAAACCCGGTGCCAGCATGGAGAAAATCCAACGCGAACTCGCACAGCACAACGTCACTCCCGAAGAATGGGGCGGCGACGCGATGTTCGTTCCTGTGTCTGCAAAGACAAAGCAAGGTATTGCAGATCTTCTGGAAGCCCTGCTCCTCCAATCTGAAGTCTTGGACTTGAAGGCGCCAAAAGAAGGACTCGCTGCTGGTGTTGTGATCGAAGCAAAGCTCGACAAGTCTCGCGGCCCAGTTGCCACGGTCATTGTTACAAGCGGTACTCTCAATCAGGGTGATTGCATCGTTGCCGGACTGGCATACGGACGTGTACGCGCCATGTTTGATGACAAGGGCAATCGCTTGAGTATGGCTCTGCCAGCAACACCGGTGGAAATCATCGGCTTGTCGGAAGTGCCTGCTGCGGGCGACCAGTTCAACTGCGTTGTCAACGAAAGCATTGCAAAAGAAGCTGTTGCTTACCGGGTTGAGAAACACCGCCAAAAAGAACTTGCAGGCAAGCCCAAGGCAACCCTTGAAGATTTCCTGGCAAAACTGGGCGAGGACTCAAGCAAGCCCAAGGAAATGCCAATCATCCTCAAGGCAGACACGCATGGATCGGTTGAAGCGATCCGCGCAAGCTTGCAGAAGCTCGACACAGAGAAAGTCAAAAACAGGATTATTCACTCTGCGGTTGGTGGAATTACGGAAACGGACGTCACTTTGGCAGAAGCTTCCGGAGCAACGATTCTTGGCTTCAACGTTCGCCCGGACAAGTTGTCAAACGCAGCTGCCGAAGAACGCGGCGTCGAGATCCAGTGCTTCAGCATCATCTATCAACTCATCGAAACCGTTGAAAAACTGATGGCTGGCAAGCTGGCCCCGGTCAAGACGGAAAAAGTGCTTGGCCATGCAGAAGTGCGCAACCTGTTCTCGGTTCCGAAAATCGGAGTCATTGCCGGTACAGCCATCACCGATGGCAAAGTTACCCGCAACTCGCACATTCGTGTTGTGCGCGACGGTATCGTGGTCTACACGGGCCGCATCGGTTCGCTGAAGCGCTTCAAGGATGATGCCAAGGAAGTCCTTCAGGGATTCGAATGTGGTATTGGTGTTGAAAACTACAACGACCTCAAGGTCGGGGATGTGCTCGAGTCCTTCGTGATCGAAGAGACCGCTGCCACCCTCCACTGAGTGGTTGATAAACACCGGGCCCAGAGCCCGGTGTTTTGTTCTGAGCCGGAGAATTTTTGTGTCCTCTAAGCGTATTCTTCAAGTTGGTGAACAGATTCGCGAACACATCGCCATGATGCTCATCCGCGGTGAACTTTCGGATCCCCGTTTGAAAAACATCACGATCAATGCCGTGCGCGTGTCTCCAGATTTGCAGCTTGCAAAAATCTACTACAGCGTCATGGGCAATGAGACGGAACGGGCAGCAGTCGACAAAGGACTCAAGCAGGCCAGCGGATTTGTGCGCCGCTCACTCGGTGAAACGCTTGGAATGCGTTACACGCCGGTGGTTCATTTTTATTACGACGAATCCATCGCCCGCGCAGCCCGTATTTCTGAACTGATCGAAACGATCAAACAAGAAGACGCACAAGCAGACAACTTGAATCCAGGATCGCCGGGCAATTCCGACAAAGAGTGATCAACGTCAGCGTGCGCTTCCTGGCACTGGCCCGGAGTCTCACATTCTGCCAAGCAACCCATTGCCCGACACTGGATGCGAAAATGTCCCTGATATTGATCGACAAGCCTGAAGGCCCCACAAGTCATGCCGTGGTGGCCACCATCAAAAGAGCACTCAAAGCTGAAAAGGTCGGCCATCTTGGCACGCTTGACCCTTTCGCCTCCGGACTTCTTCCGGTGATGATCGGCAACACTGCACGCTTGTCGGACGAAGCCATGGACGGAAAAAAAGGATACCTTTTCACCATCAGCTTTGGTCGGGAGACAGATACGCTGGATCACACCGGTCGAGTTGTTGCCGAAGAAAACCTGCCGGATCAGGAATCCATCTCACGCATCGCGGAGCTACTGCAGAAGTTCACAGGCCTCATCGAGCAGGTTCCGCCAGCATATTCAGCCCTGAAGCACAACGGAATGCCGCTCTACGAATACATGCGGGCAACCGGAAAATTGCCAATGGACATCGAAAGCAAACGCCGCAGTGTCACCGTCCATTCGCTTGAAATGGTCGAGGCTGGCACAGAGCATCTGACTTTGCGGGTTGTTTGTTCAAAAGGGACCTACGTCCGCTCATTGGCGCGCGACATCGCCCGAACTCTGGGGAGTGTTGGGACCTGCACAAAACTAAGACGAGAGTTGGTCGAACCTTGGCATGTCAGGGACGCGTTGAAACTTGAACTTGACGAAAGCGGCAGGATAGCGGCTCCGTCGGAGTCTTTGCTGCTGGAAAGAAGCTTGCCTGCCTGGAGCGTGGCACCAACGCTGCCACGTGCGCGTTTGCAGGACTCACTGGAAGCAAAACTCATCTCTGGGAACCCAATCAGTCTTCCAGAAAGTGAATTCACATGGGAAAAGGGCTCAATTGAATCCTTATCGACAACACCCCCCGCGGTTGCAAACATTGCATTCAATGAATCCGCGAATGAATGCATCAAGGTCTTTGCCAGTTGCAAAGAAACACTCTTTTTGTGTGAACTGAAGCGAGGCGAGCAAAATCTGCTCAAGCTTCAACCCCGAAAGCGGATTCACTGAGAAGTCGACTCAGAGGAGTCGAATCGATCGCCTGATGCTGTCGACATCATCATCCGTCAAAGGATTCCCTGCTATTCCCAAGCTCGACAGCATGGAAAGCTCCTTGATTGGCTTGAGTGACATGATGCGATTCTCACGCACATCCAGCTCGTCAAGGTCACGCAAATCCTCAAGACCTTCCAGGGAGGTGAGCGCGTTGCGACGCAGGCGCAGCACCCGCAAGCTCTTGCGTTTTGCAATTGGCCCTGCATCTGCAACCATGTTTTGCGACAGGTCCAACAATCTGAGTTTCTCGAGCCCGGCAAAAGGCTTCAAGGTGGTCAGGCTGTTTTCAGCAAAGTTAATCTCACGCAATTTCGACAACGAAGCTGCAAAATCGACGTTGCGAAGCTTGTTCCGACGTGCCGAGAGAACTTCGAGTTCAGAAAATCCCGCGAGCCAATCCAAAGACTCCAGGTCGAGTTCATCAACATGAAGCGCTTTCAAGGAAGTCAGACCCTTGAGGGGATCAAGACTTACGACGCGGCTGCCGTTGAGTTTGACGCCCGTCACGGTTGGCATTTTCGAAAGCACCGACAAATCCAACGCCCATTGGCGCTTCATCCACGGGTCCACCGACAAATCGAAAAGATCCAACTGTGCAAGCTTTGCCAAAGCTTCCTCGTTCGAGGAGGCACGCACAAGCTTGCGGATCAATTTGGCTGTTTGAATCGCGGGATCCTGACTTGCCTCTGCTTCCCACATGGCAAAGAGTTCTGCACTCATGGTGCGACTCCCAACTTTGAGTAATCAAGGAAGGACAAGTAATACTTGAATTCCGAAATCGACTCCTCGATATCTCCCAATGCCTCGTGGCGATTTTGCTTTTTGAACTTGAGGCCAAAGGCATTCTCAAACACGATTTTGAACGAAGAAACATCGAGCATGCGGTAGTGCAGTTTTGCAGCGAACTTCGGTAAATACAAATCGACAAATTTTCGGTCCTGACCAATCGAATTGCCGCACAAAACGATTTTTTCGTCTGGCTTGAAGTATTCGTTTGCCAAAGCACACAACGCTTCGTCAAGTTCGCTTTCCTTGAGACCTGCCGGGACCCGCGCCAACAAACCGCTCCCGGTGTGGGTTTTCACACACCAGTCATCCATCTTTGCCAGTTCGTTCTCTGGTTGAAAAACTGCACTGGAAAATGTTTTCAGATTATCGAGCTTCCAGTTTGTCACAAGCACTGCGGCTTCAAGGATGCGATGATTTTGTGGCTCAAGTCCGGTCATTTCCATATCGAGCCAAAACAGGTTCTTCATCCAACTTCTCCCAGGCCTTCAAGCCAATGACTGCAAACTGGCCTGCAAGACAGAAAGTTCTTTCTCGTTGCTTGCAAGCTGCTCACGAGCACCTGCAACAATATGCGCCGGTGCAGATTTGACGAATTCCTCATTGGACAAACGCTTGCGGATGCCTTCGAGCGTCTGCTCAACTTTCTGGATTTTCTTGGTCAAGCGGTCGCGTTCGGCTGCCGGATCAACAAATCCCGTGAGATCGACAAACACCTCCATTCCACCCGCAAGTGCAGTGCCACACAGAGCAGGACGCTGATCAGAAAAGGTGAATGCCGCGCGGGCGAGAAATTCCATTTGCGGAACCATGAGTCCGAAACGTTGCCGGGATGAATTGATTGTGACCTTGAGATCGGCCCCCGGATGGATCGCAAATTGTCCACGCACGGCGCGAACGGCTCCAACAACCGATTGCACCTCGCGCATGGCTGCGATGGCATTTGTATCAATGAATCCAGGCTGTGGACGCGGCAAGACTGCATGACCCAGGGTATTTCCTTGATGGTCACCCAAATTCTGCCAAATTTGCTCGGTGACAAAAGGCATCACTGGGTGCAGCAGGCGCAAAATCCCATCCAGAAGCTGGAGTGCGGTGCGGATGGACTCATTCGCCAGCTGCCTTTGCTCGGCAGTCATGCCTTCCGGATCAGCAAACCGGGGCTTGCACAATTCTACAAACCAATCGCAGTAAACCATCCAGACAAATTCATACAAAGACGATGTGTAGTTTGAAAATTCGAGCCTCTGGATACTGTCGTGAGCTTTTTGCACGACAGCAAAAAATTCAGATGTCACCCAACCCAGCAGGGTGTCTGATGGTTTCGCAGTCAGCTGATCGAAACTTACACCTGCCGAATCGATTCCATGCTTTTCGGCATTCATCAACAGAAACCGCGTCGCGTTCCAAATCTTGTTGGCAAATGTGCGGCCCAGTTCGCATGCGTCGTCCGCCCAAAGGATGTCTTGCCCCAATACGACCTGATTGATCACGCTGAAGCGAAGGGCATCGGTTCCATATTTGGCAATCAGCTGATTCACATCAGGACTGTTGCCGAGGGACTTGCTCATTTTGCGCCCCTTGGAATCGCGAATGATGGGCGTAAAATAAACGTCCTTGAACGATGTCTTGTCTGTAAAATATCCACCCGCCATGATCATCCGGGCGATCCAGAAAAAGATGATATCCGGACCGGTGACAATAATGTCTGTCGGATAAAAATACTCGAGATCCTTCTTTTGCTCTTCGCTCGGGTTTGCCCAGTTGTGCACACCAAACGGCCACAACCAACTGCTGGCCCAAGTATCGAGGCAATCAGAATCCTGCTTCAGATCGGCGTGCCCGCACTTTTCGCACCCGGTGGGTTGCTGCTCTGCGCACGTCACATGCCCACACGATTGACATGTGTACATGGGCATTTGATGACCCCACCAAAGCTGGCGCGAGATGCACCAATCCTTGATGTTTGTCAGCCAGTATTCCCAAATCTTTTCCATGTGCGGAGGATGCAGCTTGAGCTGGCCACTGCGGGTCGCATTGAGGGCAATCTCTGCCAACTTGTCCATTTTGATGTACCACTGTTCGCTCAAGTAATACTCAATGGGCACACCACCACGCTCAGAAATGCCAACAACCATCTTGTGGGGTGCTGTTTTTTCCAGAAGCCCAAGGGATTCAAGTTCGGCGACCAGTTTCTTGCGCGCAACAAAGCGATCGAGCCCCTGATATGCCTGCGGAACCTTGTCGTTCAAGGTTGCATCGGGATTCATCACGTTGAGCAGGCCCAATTTGTGACGCTCTCCAACCGCAAAGTCATTCATGTCGTGGGCAGGAGTGATTTTCACCACACCGGTACCGAATTCCTTTTCCACATATGTATCGGCGATGACAGGAATGCTTCGGTTGCAAACCGGAACAATAACTTTGTTGCCAATCAACTTTGAATAGCGCTCATCGTCGGGATGAACCGCGACGGCAAGGTCGCCAAAAAGAGTTTCGGGACGCGTTGTCGCCACAACAAGAAACTCGCCCGTCTTGCCTTCAACAGGATACCGGATGTGCCAAAGATTTCCATTCCGCTCTTCGGGATTCACCTCTTCATCGGAAATGACCGATTGGCTGACAGGACACCAGTTCACCAAACGATGACCACGGTAGATCAAGCCATCCTTGTAGAGTTTCACAATCGCCTTGATTACGGCACGGGAATAATCGGGCGACATGGTGAAAACTTCCCTGTCCCAATCGCAGCTCACGCCGAGCGTTTTGAGCAGTGAAACAATACGGCCTCCGTATTTTTCCTTCCATTGCCAGGCATGCTTGAGAAACTCTTCCCGACCTATGTCCCGCTTGTTGATTCCCTGTTCGGTCAACATCTTGGTCACCTTGGCTTCGGTCGCGATGCTCGCGTGGTCGGTGCCCGGTATCCAGCACGCTTCCTTGCCGTTGGCACGGTTCCAGCGGATGAGGATGTCCTGCAGTGTGTTGTTGAGCACATGCCCCATCGTCAGATCGCCGGTGACATTCGGCGGGGGCATGACAATCGTGTACGCCTGCTTTGACGAATCGCGCTTGGCCCTGAAAAACTTGTGACTTTCCCAGTAATTCCTCAAACCTGCTTCAATCTGGCCAGGTTCAAATGGTTTTTCAAAAGCGTCACGTCGAGCCACGGTTTCCCCCAGAGCAAGTTTTGGTTTTGCACGGACTCTGTGTACCATTCTGCAAAGCGAGTTCAAAACTTTCTCGAAAAAGGAGTCATGGCCGGATGCCAGCCAACTGGAATGTTTCCTGGTCAGGTGCCACAGACCAAGGCAAAGTCCGCTCACAGAACCAGGACAATTATTATGGAGACCCCCGCGGTCGATTCTTGATTGTGGCCGATGGAATGGGCGGGCATTCAGGTGGAGAAATCGCCAGCCAGATTACGGTTGATGCCGTGATTGGTGTGCTGAATGAGGTGGATTGGGATGACCTGCCTTCAGCAGAAGAACTCGTCGACCAGTGTGTTAAAGCAGCGACAGACGGACTCAAGGAATGGGTGAAGACTCACCCGGATCAATCGGACCTCGGGACAACTTTGCTGTTGTGGATTCGTTCCCATGGACGAGTGATCCTGGCCAGCCTTGGGGACAGTCGTATTTATTTGCTGCGGGAAAACCGCCTCTTCCAAATCACTTTCGATCAAACAATAGAGTCCGAGCTGCGGCGGCGTGGCGCGACCCGCGACCAGGCCTTCAAAAGTCCAGGTTCAGCGTACCTTTCGCGATGCATACTCGCCTCACGAATCTGCGAGCCCGACATCATCTCCATCGACAGTCGTGATTCGGACGTATGGATGCTTTGTTCCGACGGATTGACCCGTGAAGTCGACAATGAGGTCATACACGAGATGATGACGCGTCTCTTCCAGAGGCCTCCCCGGGACACGGTGCATGCTTTGGTTGAACGCGCGTTGCAAAATGGCGGTCGCGACAATGTGACCGTGGTGGTGGCAAAGCTCAACTCAACCACACAAATCAACGTTGAAAATCTTTAAAAAATCGCAAAAAATAAAATTTGATTTGGATGTTTGGTGCCCAGAGAGAGACTCGAACTCTCACGACCTTGCGATCGGTGGATTTTGAATCCACTGCGTCTACCGATTCCGCCATCTGGGCTCACGAGGACTGTCAGCCGAATCACACCGACCTTTTGTGCTTGACTGGAATCAGGGTACACTTTGGTCAATCGTCTTCGGGACAGCCTAGGGTGTACGATTGCGGCGGTGGCGTTGTCAAGTTGGGCGGACACCGACATTTCGATAAGCTGCAACATGGCGATTTTGGGAGGGATTGAACTTGGAATACGTTGTTCAGGAACACAATGGGGCGCACTGGGTCACACTTTCCGGCGTTATCAACGAAGACGCCGAAATGCCTCTGAAAAAGGTGACCGAGGAGCTTGAAGGCTCGAAAATGGTGATTTTCAACTTCAAGAACGTAAAGTCGGTGAACTCTCTGGGCGTGCGAGCCTGGGTGACATTCCTGCGCGGAGTGGACGGAGCCGCTGGAAGAACCGTTTACTTTGCCGAGTGTATTCCCGACATCATCATGCAGATCAACATGATACCGAGCTTTCTTGGCAAGGCCTCCATTTTGAGCTTCTACGTGAACTATGTGTCCACGGCGACAAATAAAACCCACCGGGTTTTGATTGAAACCAAAGACCTCGCTCCGCAATCCATTCCGGCTGCACCCAACTGCCCTGATACCGGAACCCCCATGGAAACCGAAGAACTCGAAGAAGAATACTTTGCGTTTTTGATGCGTTGAATGTTTTTGACCAGCCCAAGTTAAAGTTTTCACCCTCCGGCATTTTCAAACTAAAGTTCTTTCCGGATTCGTCCGAACCCTCCCTCGCAAGAACAGGGAGGCCTATTGCATGTCTGCTGTCGCAATACCAATCAGGGACATTTCCGAACAGGAACACAAAGATGCAGAACTTCTTGCGAAGTTTGAGGTGTTTCGCGATTTCACGCGGATCTTCCTCGACGGCTTTGTGTTGATCAACTCGCAGCGGAAAATCCTGAAATTCAACCAGGGTTTGTGCGCGGCCTTTGGCGTTAAAGCCATCGACGTGAAAAAACTCAACACCATCGATGACCTCATCAACATGCCAAATCCAAGCGGAGTTGGCAGCGCCGTGGATGAAATCATGAAAGCCGCTGGCCCTCTGCGTATTGATGAAATTCAGGCGACCCGCAACAACGGCGAAAACTGCTACCAGCTGATTGTCGGAAGCTATCCGTTTTTCGATTCGAAAGGTGAGTTCATTGGTGCCTGCATTATACTTCGCGACGTGACCGCAGAAACCAACCTCCAGGGCAAGTACAAGGAAAAATCGATTCAAAGTGTCACCGATCCTCTGACCGGATTGTACTTGCGGCGATATTTCGAAGAACAAGTTGATTCGGCAATGATGAAACTTAAAGAGATGAATCAACCCCCGGCAATTGGAATTTTGATGTTCGACCTCGACAAGTTCAAGAGCATCAACGACACATTCGGCCACCAGGCGGGTGACTTCGTGTTGGTGGAAACTGCGAAAATTCTAAACAGTGTATCGCGGAAGACAGACATCGTTGGTCGCTACGGAGGCGAGGAAATCCTGATTGTCGTGTTTGGCGCAACCCGCGAAGGATGTTGTCAGGCCGCGGAGAAATTCCGTATTGCCGTTGAGGAACATGAGTTTATTTTTGAAGGCAAACGCGTTCCGGTGAGCACCTCTGTGGGGGTCAGCCTTTTCACCGACCTGAACGACAGCCGCGAGAACGTGGTCGCACGCGCAGACAAATGCCTCTACGCTGCGAAAGCAAACGGAAGAAATGCGGTGTACTGCGACTTCGGCGAAAAGCCTGATCCTGAACGGGTGACTCCGGAAGGCCAAGGTGGACGTCCGGATCTTGGTGCTGCAGGTTTTGGTCACTGAGCCTCTCTTGGGTTGTAGAACATCTCGGCGTTTAATTTTATTGAATTCAAAGTCATCAACACCCACTCATCGAGTGGGTGTTGTGTTTTTTCCGGCAAATCAACAGGGGCAAAATCGACCCTGATCCGACTGAACGGAAAGGGCACTATGAAACGATCCCATGACTTGAGGCGAATGCACCAGCCCGTTGAACGCGGAAAAGTGGGAGTGACCTCGCATTTCAAAAGAAACAGCGAACCTGTGGCGTGCCACGCGCAGACGGCAACACCTGGCTTGGGAACGAGACGAGGCCCCCGTGGGCCATCGAATGTGATGGCCACCGGTTGGCCTTGGGCAACTGCGTTCTTGAGCTCCGCGAGTGCTTGTTTCCCCCCCCTGCTGGACGACCCCCTGACCAGGGTGAAGCCTCTTTTCGCAAGAAATCGAGAAGCAAATTCACCATCCGAACTCAAACTGGCGAGCAGAGTCGCCGGGCGATTTCTATAGCCCAGGGCACCCAACAATATCGTGTGGTGTGGCACGGCAAAAACTGGCACGCGACCGCTTGCCAAATCCTGGTCAACCAATTCAAGTCCATGAATTTCCATGCGAACTGTCCAGCACCACAACCTCCAGATGCATTCCAAGAGGACCGACAGAAACAAATTCATCATCTCACCTTTGGCACTTGCGACCACTCAAATCAGAAAGGCGCTTTAGCAAACTTGCCCACCTGACGATACATGGAATGACGAGGGTTTTTCCAGTGATTTCGGCATATGGCTTGTCGAAAATGGAAGCCCGACGATTTTGAGGTGCGCGTGGGAGCATTGCGGAGGTCGTTCCAGATTTGCTCGGTTGGACTATTCGCTGTTTCTGCGATGGCACAGGCAGCATCAGTGGCCGTCCCACATGCGTCTGCGCATGCGGGTGGTCGGGAAAGTGCGGAGTCAAAAGCCAAAAAGCTTGTTGAAAGTGCGCGAATCCTGATCGCCAACGCAATTCCCGAGGAGCGGATTGTTGCCGAACAACAACTGGTCGAAGCAACGCGTTTGTGTCGCTCATGTGCACAGGCTTATGCTGAGCTCGGCCGTCTTTGGTTGACGGATTATTCACTTGGAAGAGCCGGAATTTCGGCTCTGCAAAAAGCTGCCTCTATGGCCGAATCCACCAAGGATCTCGAGCCGAACAGTCCTGTGGGTGAATATCTCGGAGTTGAAGTCCTTCTCTCGATTGGTCGACAAACCGAAGCATTCCGACTCTACAGCAGCGCACGACAAAATTTTCCGGAACACGTTGAGACACTCGCGTTCGATGCACGCCTTTGGGCCGAAGCCAAACCGGAAATCGCGCTTGTTGCCGCACAATTGGCGTTGTCGCGCGGCTATCCGATTCAGGAATTGTCGCCGTGGATTGGCAACGCGATTGTTAAAATTGCTGGCGAAGACAAAAGCGGAGCAGCTCTTCAGAGCTTTGCCGAAGTTTACCCTGACAGGTGGCTTTGGCATCGAGCTGCAATGGCACATGCCATGCAAAAAAACTGGAGCAATGCAAAACACTGTTTTGAAAAGGCCATGGCACTTGGGAACAACCTGGAAAGTCCGCTCCAGTTGAGCATCCTTGAATATAAAGAGATGAACGCGGCAAAAGCGGGAGCGCACCGGCTTGAGGCTCTATTGAAGGTTGTCGACAGCCAGAAACATCTGAGTCAGGATTCACGAGCCTTGGTGGAAAGTCATGCGGCATTTGCTCATCTGGCTGCTGGTGACAAGCAGTCTGCACGTTCTCATGCTGAGAAAGCTTTGGATCTGAGCATGAACAATGAAGCGCGAATCCTGCAGATTGTAGATGCTTTCAGGACTGTCAATCAGCTCAGTTTGATTCGCGATGCACTTCATCGGGTGGCATTGAACAACCCGCTGGTTGAAGATGCCCACCTGGCTCTGGCCATGATTTCTTCGGAATCCAAGGATTACCAGAGCACAATTGAACACCTGAGCTCGGCGATTGCTTTGGCACCCGAACGTGACGACCTCTATTCCGCGCGCGGACAAGCTTCGTACATGGCAACCAAATACGAAGTTGCGCTGCAGGATTTTGACACTGCAATCAAGCAAAAGCCTGAACATGCGACTTATCACTACAACAGAGCCTGTCTTCTGAGTCTGCTGGGGAGAAAATCGGAAGCTTATGAGAGTCTCAAGATTGCAGTCGTGATGAACCAAAGTTTTCGCGACCAGGCAGGATTGGACAGCGACCTGGACAACCTTCGGCGTGACAAGGATTTCGAATCCCGTTTGAACCAGCTTGGCATCACGATCCAGACGACAGTTGCGAAGAAACAATCTCCAAGTGCTGCATCACAACAGTCCAGTCCAACTTCAATGCAACGCCTTCGACCAGGCAAGGCCGAATAGTCGCAGAATTCAAAATCCTCTCTCGTCAGCTTTGACACGCTGGAGTTGGGCCCCAACCCAACTCAGTTTTTGACTGGATATTCGCGGGTGTCGATCAGCAAACTTGCACCCGCAGCCAATGGATCGGAGTTGGACTCCTTGCGGATTAAAAGTATGGCGGAGTCTTCATTCGATTTTGAAGGCTCGAAACGAATCACATGCAACTCCGAACCACCAGGACCTGTCAGGTGCATGCCGATTTTCAATCCATAGGCGAGGCCCCTGTCGACAGTCACAAAGCGACCTTCCCTCTTGATGACCTTGATATTTTTCTCGGTCAGCGAATGAACCATTGAAGAGAGTTCCTGGCTAACCATTCCAGCGATTCTTTCAGGATGAAACGGCTCCGGTTTTTCTGTTGAAAGTTCCCTGGCTTTGAGTGTGGAATTGAATGGCAGTGCGATAAAGCCAATTTTCCCCGACATCATGGGCCACTTCTGGGGTTCCTTGGGACGCAGCCCTTGCAAGCGAACCTTGACCTGCCGATGGCCCTTTTTCAGAACCACACCCACATCGTTTTGTTTTGCTGGTGAAGCCTCGCCTTTCTTGTCCGACTTCTTGATCTCCTTGAAACAGGCGAGGCCTGACAAATCCGAATGAACAACCAAGCCATCGGAAGACAATTTTTCAGCAAGCGCAGATTCGCTCAACCAAGCCAACGCGGGCCCCCAGTATCCGAAGGTCTCGAGAGACAGACGCACAGGTGACCTGAGGTTGTCGAACTTTCGAGCTGCAGCCTCCTTGAGCCTGTTGGCATCCTGCCCCGCAAGTCCAGACGGCAAGGTCGCGGACCATTCGCTGCCCCAAACGATATTGCTACCCAACAATTGACATGAATCTTTTCGAATCAAGACTGCAATCCTGGCGAGTTCTCCACTGTCAAACTTCGAGCCACCGGGAAAGACAAAATAAGTTTGCAGCAATCCGTCGAAAGATTCCTGCCAATCGTAAAACCTTGAATTGCGAAAAGCGCCGACCTTGATTTCCTCGCCAGGACTTGCATTCCAGAGCTTGACGAGACCAGCGCGGAACTCGCTCATGACCTTCTGGTGCTTCACCAATCGCTCGGCTTCATATGGAATCACCTGCGTCGGAGGAACAAAAAGCAAAGGCATCAGAAGAGGATTCCCAAGGCACCCGTCAACGCAAAGGGTGCACTGAAGTCGGTGCCACCCCGACCATCACTTCCGACAATCGAAAAGTTCTTGAGCTGAAGGTCGAACAAATATTTCCTTGCCATGAAAAAACGACTGCCAATGGCAAAACTTGCCATTGGACTGGTCTGGGCAATTGGAGTGGGACGCCCCGAGAGACCATATTTGTTTTCGTCGGTCGTTCCGACATCTTTCATGTTCACTATTTTCCCATCCACTTCCAAAGTGTCCTGGAGAGGATAAAAGTTGCTCATGGCAATTCCCGCTCCTGCGCTCAGGTAGAAATCCAGATAAACCACCTGCGACAAAAAGAAGAGCGACTTTCCGTAGACCGGAGTCCATTGATAGTTGGCCGCAACGACCGTACCAATTTCGCGGATTGGCATGTAGGCTGCATTTTTCTGAAATGGCGCGCGTTTCTCATAGTACTTTGGATTCTGAGCAACCTTGTCTGGATTCTTTGTCCCGGCATCCGGGTCCCCATAGTCGATTGGCAAATTTGCCGCATCCTTGGGTGCTGCGCGTGGGTCTGAGACCTGTGCACAGGGAAAAACCACGGGCTGATTTCGCCCGGCATAATCGGTGTCGAGATAAAAGTTTTCCACACATGTTCTGTCGAGCTTGTCCGTCGAACTGCCCAACAGAAATTCCACGTTGAGTGCGTTCCATTCGTCGAAATGATAGGTCGCGCCACCACCAAACAAAACGGTATTCACGAACGACTGGTTGAGAATAAGGCCACCTCCACCACTGAGCTGAAAACGACCTTTTTTGGGATAGAACTTGCCCTTGACGACCTCATTCCCCTCGACTGACTTTCGATAGTCTGCCTGTGCTGGACGAGGAGCGAGTGCAGCCAGAGTCCCGAGAACCATCAAAAGTGCTGCAAGCAGGGCGCCCTTTTTACCGCCTCCGGTTTTGCTTCCCGCGCTGCCCACTTTCGATGCGGCCGTGACGGTCCCCGGAGTTTGAATCATGTTCAGAGTCTGGGGATAAACGGTGTGATTCAAAAATCGCAGGCCCATGACGCATGAATTGCCAGCTTTGCCTCGCCCCATCGTGGGCATCAAAGGATGCATCTGTGTCGTTGGCTGGGCATTGAGAACAAGTGGTACAACACAGTGGCGGCGGACGTTGAGAATTGTCGACTCGTTTTGCGAAAAGACGGATACCGCCCGCGCGCTCGCAAGGTCGTTCAAAGTCTGCACCGCTGCATCCATGCTTTCCACCGGAACAATGGCAACATCAGGAGCAAAAAAAGCGTTTGATGCGTAGACGCTGCTTTTGATCTTTTCATTTTTCATGAGGTGAACGCCAGGCGAAACAAAATAGCCTCCACCCGGGTTGTCGATCGCCTTGCCCCAACGCAGCGTTTCGATGGATTCACGGGCAGCTATACCTTGAAAGCGCAAGAACCGATCCCAGGACGTCTGGCTGCACAAAGGCCCCATGACATGATGCGTTGAATCGGCCAAATCACTCTTGACACCAATGGGCATCTGTTTGACCGATTTGACGAACTTGTCGACAAACGCGTCGACAATGCGATGGTCCACGAATGCGAGACTCGTTGATTCAAGCCTCTGACCCGCATCAAGACAGGCACCCAAAAGAACTTTTTCAACGGCGTCATCGAGGTTGGCATCCGCTGCCACCACTGCAGCATTTTTTCCGCCTCCGCAGAGAACAAGGCGGACGTTCTGGTCGGTGGACATGTCCCTGCGCAGTTGCTCCAGTGACTCCTCACCACCTGTATAAAAGATCGTGTCGAATTGGTGTGAAAGCACGAGCCGACGATAGACTTCCAGGTCTCCGTAAACCACCTGGACAAGACCTGCCGCAGGATTGGCCTGATGGATGCAGCTGGCAATCAGGGACGCGGACAGTGGACAATGCGCGGATGGGCGAAATACGACAGCATTTCCTGCTGCCAATGAAGTGAGAATACTGTAAAGCGCCGTGTACACCGGCAGTGCAACGTTCGTGCTGATCAGCACCAAACCCACTGCTGCATAAGTCCAATTCCAACCCAATTCCGATTTTTGTGGCGAGAGCTCTTCGGAACAGTAGCGCGGCAGATTTTTAAAAACCTCTTCGCAAAGTTCCCATTCATGATCGACGGCCCAGCGGGAGCGACCCAACTCGAGCATCATTTGGCTCTTCATCTCGTCGGCCGATTGTCTCATGTTTGAAATAATCGAATTTATGAATTGCATCCGTGAAGAAAGCGACTGCGCTGCAAACTGCAGTTGTGCCCGCTTTGCAGATTCAACAATCTCACCCACGAGATCCTTGTTCCAGCCGGTCACTGCCAGGATATCGAGCGGTTTCATCGGATTCACAGTGTGAAAAATCCGCTCAGGTTTCTCGAGCGCAAGAAACCTTCCATTGATGTAAGGCGAAAGAATTGTGGATGACGTACCCATTGAGCGTGTCCTCAGAAAAATTTCCTGCACAGGCCTCTCAGGTCATGCTAAACGGTTTACTTCTGAAATGAAATTGGCGCGTTCCGTCAAGACCTGGAAATATTTTCCCAGATCTTGCGGTCGAGTGAAGTCGCGACGCTCCTTTCTGTGATGGATTTTGACACCCATCGGGATGAGGAGATGAGATTCGGAAATTGCTCAGTAAGCCCTCTGATGAAATGGCCAGCAGCATCCAACTTGTTTTTCAAGCTGACATCAATGATTCCAACCTTGATCTGATGATTGGTTATGGTGTGGGAAACACTTTTATCAAGAACTCTTGAGCATTTGACATCAGCACTCCGGGCAAGCCAGTCCAAAAGCAGCTGCCTGTCGCTGCCAGCAAAAAGTGGAAAACCGACAGTATGAGACAAAAATCCGCCTGCCCGGCTGATGAGCAATATCGAATCGTCCGAATGCTGTTCATTGCTGAAGCAACAAACATTCAGCGCATCCAGTTCAACGGCCTCGAAGCTCTTGCGAGGCTTGGGAACAGGACAATCCTGAACCGATTGTTCACGATATGCCAAACAAAAACGACTGAGGGGACACCCGCGACAGTCGGGTGACTGCTTCTGACATACTGTCGCCCCCAGTTCCATCATCCCTTGATTGAAGTCACCCGGACGTTCACTGTTGATACAGCTGTCGACCAAGCTCTGAATCCTCGACTTGCCAACTTCACTCCAGATTTCGGGCGAAGAACAGCCTGTCAGTCGAGCAACAACCCGAATCACATTTCCATCCACACAACCTTTTGGAGTCGAAAAACAGATGCTCGAAATAACACTGGCCGTGTATGGACCTACCCCAGGAACCTTCAACCATTCTTCATAAGACCCCGGAAAAACACCGTCGCGTTCCGTGACGATATACGTTGCACCCTTTCGCAAGTTTCGCGCGCGTGCGTAATAGCCAAGGCCCGACCACAGCTCGCGAAGAGTTTCATCCGAACAGGTTGCCAATTGAGAAACGGATGGGAGGGCTTTGATGAACTCGACAAAGCGGGGAACAACCACTGCCATCGTGGTTTGTTGACTCATGACCTCGCAGATCCACGTACCGTATACCGTTTTTTCTCGTCGCCAGGGAAAATCACGCTTGTTGACATCATACCAATTCAACAATGCGTCAACCCAAACAGGATCTTCACGAAGATGCGCGTCATCCAAAAACATAAAAGTCCGGCCTCGGTTCTTGGGGAACTTCCGCCGGACTTTCTATAGTGGGTAGATTAAAACGGCAAGATCAGAGCTGGCCGCCTTCTCCCATCATTGATTCAGAAGCAGTTGCTGATTTGGCAGAGCCCTTGCGTGGACGACCACGACGGTGAGTCTGACGGAGCTTTTCAAGCTTGCTCGGACGACCGCGTTTCTTGGGGGCAGCTGCCTTTTTTGCTTTTCCAGCTTTCTTGGCTTTGCCAGCCTTTTTGGCCTTGCCGGCTTTTTTAGCTTTGGTTGCCTTGGCAGCTTTCTTCTTGGCAGGCTTTTTTGCAGCTGCCTTCTTCACGGTTTTCTTGACCGTCTTCTTGGCAACCTTTTTGGCCGCTGGTTTTTTAGCAGCAGTCTTCTTTTTCACTGCCTTCTTCGCCGCAGGCTTCTTTGCTGCAGGCTTCTTTGTCACCTTCTTTGCTGCAGGCTTCTTTGTCACCTTCTTTGCCTTCGCTGCTTTCTTTGGAGCAGCCTTCTTAACCTCTGCCATACGATTCTCCTTTCCCTGAAATCTGGCACCAACGAATCAAATACATTTCGAATGATAAACTACGTCAAAAAAAAATGGTAGCGTTCGATGGAAAGCAACTCGTATTTTTTTTGCTTCGCAATTTCGTGGCTCTCGTGTCGCGTTGGTATAGGCATCTCGATCATCGATGTCAAGAACACAACGCGAAGAAAATAAACGTTACTTTTGAAAACGATCGCAGAGAAAAAAATGAAGAGAAAAGATCCTCAATCGATTGAAGACAAATCATTAACAATAGGTCTCGTTTATGATGTGCCTCGCAAACTCAAGAGAAGCCAACAACACCCCTTCCCGGATTTTGCTGAAGCGGAATGGGAAACAACAGAAACGTTGAACCGGATCTCCGAAAGTTGGAATCAACTTGGTTATCGGGTGATCGATTTGCCGCTGGATAATTCTTTCCTCGATCGCTGGAGCAAATTGAATCGAGAACTCGATTTGGTCCATACCTTGGTTGAAGGCTGGGGAAGCTTGTCCCGCGAAGCTTGGATTCCTTCCCTTTGTGAACTGTCCGGGATCCCCTACATCGGCAGCAACCCATACGCACAGTGTGTTGCCATGAGGAAAAGTACTTTCAAATTGATTTGCAGACATCATGGTGTGCCCACCACCCACTTTCACGTCATTCAAAACGAGAATGACCTGGATACCCTGCCCGATTCCTTTTTGCGTCATCGTTTGTTTATCAAGCCCGATTGTGAAGGGTCTGGCATGGGAATCGACGTGAGTCATTCCATTTCCGATTCTCCCGAGAAGACCAGGCAGACCTGCATAAGCATGCTCAAGGACTTCCCGGATGGAATCATCCTTGAGGAACTGCTCGAAGGAATGGAACTCACGTCCGCATTTCTCGGCCACAATGATTTGGAAATGCTGCCCATCGCACAAATTGAAGTTTCAGGTGGGGTCTATGGCCTTGCCAACAAAAGCAAAGAAGAAATGGGCGAGAAAGTGACCTTTCCGGAATTGCCACATATCGTTAGAACGACAATCGAAAGTGGAATGCAGATTTTGCGCAGTCGCATCGGGCTCGAGGACTTCACGCGATTTGATTGGAAAATGAATGCCAAGGGAGTTCCCATGCTGCTCGAGGCAAACCCTCTGGCTGGTCTTTCATATTATTACAGTGTCCTGCCAAAAATGGCGTATTCGGCTGGGTACAATTACGAGACGTTTTTACAACGTCTCGCGCAGTCGGCGCTGGAACGGCAAAATGATCGCCGCTTCTGGTACGGCCGCCAAAGAATTCAACAAGCGAAAAATTAAAAAAGACGTTTCTCGAAAGAAACGTCTTTTTTCATTGACTCCGATTCTCAAGAACCAGATCTCAACGCTTTCCGGTTGCCACCAGACGAGTCAGGTCGATCATGCGATTGCTGAAGCCCATCTCGTTGTCATACCAGGACAGGATTTTGACCATGTTGTCGCCAATGACGGTTGTGTACTCGGCATCAACAACACTGGAGAAAGCGCTGCCGTTGAAATCGCAACTGACAAGAGGTTCGGTGCTGTAACCCAGAATTCCTTTGAGTCGACCTTCGGCTGCTGATTTCAGAGCTGCATTCACCTGCTCGGCAGTTGCAGTCTTTTCGAGCTCGAAAGTGACATCCACAAGAGAAACGTTGGGAGTCGGAACGCGAACAGCAATGCCATGCAGTTTGCCCTTGAGAGAAGGGATGACCTCGGAAATTGCCTTGGCAGCACCCGTGCTTGTTGGAATCATGCTGAGCGCAGCCGCACGAGCTCTCCGCAGGTCGGAGTGGGGAAGATCAAGAATTCGCTGGTCGTTTGTGTAGGAATGAATGGTGGTCATCAATCCCTTGCGGATTCCAAACGCTTCATTGATCGTCAACGCCACTGGCGCAAGACAGTTGGTCGTACAGGAGCCGTTGCTGAGAACATTGTGCTCATTGAGATTGTATTCGCCGTCATTAACGCCAATCACAATGGTTTTGTCGACGGCTTTGCCAGGCGCACTCAGAATCACCTTGCGAGCGCCTGCACGAATATGGGTTGCGACTTCCTCGCCTTTCGTGAAGCGACCCGTGCATTCCAGCACGACATCGACCTTGTTCTGTCCCCAGGGAATTTCGGCTGGGTTGCTGATCGCCGTCACTTGAATGGACTTTCCGCCAATCACAAGAGCATTCTCACGGGCTTCAACCTGAGCCGCCACGGTTCCATGGACAGAATCATATTTGAAAAGGTGAGCGAGTGTGGCTGCATTGGTCAGATCGTTGATAAGAACCAGCTCGATGTCCTTCTGGGTTTGAAGAGCGCGAGCAACACAGCGGCCAATACGACCAAAACCATTGATACCTACTCGAATTGTCATATGCAGGATTCCTTTCTAAAGAATGGGAACTCATTACTTAAGGCGCCAAAAGAATCAATGCCGCGGATGCCGTTGCCGCCTGCCACGTGAGCCGACAGGCGATGGATTGTGCCCAGAATCAGGAGCATG
>JBMSQQ010000019.1:0-44044 GCA_049423385.1 Silvanigrellaceae bacterium
TCGAGAACATAAAGCGCATCCGTCAGTCCATTACCAATCACGCGGGTCAACAAGACTCGCTGATATTCGCCGCCACTCAGTGTTTTGCAGCGACGCGAGAGAGAACTTGAACCCAACCCCAGGCGGATGAGCAAATCGACTTTCCGCTTGAGCTCGTCCCAGATTTCCCTCAGTCCCGACAGACGATGCGAGTACCTCGTCGCGCCCACGATTTCATTCATCCAGGATTGCACGGAACGAATTTCACCATGCATCAAGTCACTGTAACGAACACTCAAACAACGCGCCTGGCGTCCCGCGGGTCCAAGCCTCGTTCCGTCGCACTCCTTGCAGGTGACGTAGCGTCGGTATTTGGCCAACATGATCCGCGACTGTTGCTTGTAGCGTTCAGCTTCCAGTGCAGCAAAAAAATCCTCTATCGAGACAAAACTGCTGCGCTTGCGTGATTTTCCGGAATCGCTGGAATCTGCCGGAAGCCCGGACCAAATTATTTTTCGCTGTTCCGGGGTCAATTTCGACCACGGCTGATTCACGGGAATCGAAAGCGATCTGCAGGCCTTGATCAATTCGTCCTTCATCCAGCCAAAGATCTCCCCGGACCATGGCTTGATGGCATTTTCCAGCAAACTCAATCGAGGATCGGGAATGATCTTGTTTTCATCAAGAACGGGGACATTTCCCAAACCTCTGCAGGTTCTGCAGCCACCCAGGACACTTTGCCAATCCAGATCACCGTTCTGAATCAATTGAGTGCTGTCATTGCAGCTTGGGCAAAATGGTTGGACACGAAAAATGTGTTCCGCTGCAACCGACTCGGATTCGGGATCATAATCGAGCAATTGCAGATTGGAAAACCTGTTGGAGAAACGGACCTGGCTCCACACGGAATCCGCGCGATTCCTGAGTTCATCTTCCGGAACATCCGAGGAGATTCGATCAAGAACGACCATGACTTCATCGGGACATTTCTCTATTTTTTTCTTGTCATTCCTGATCTCATCAATCTCTTCAAGGATCCCGTTACCAACAATTTTGGTCATTCCTTCCAGCGAGAAGCTCTCGAACAGGGCACGACGCTCCTTGCCGGATTCGGGCAAACGGTAGGGGATGGCCAATATCTTGTAGATGTCTTTTCCGGCAGATTTGCTGAAGTCGGATTTCAACCGATCGATCAATTCCTGAACGGAGTGGGTTTCCGCGGGTGAACCACAGCGTGCACAACTGTCGTCCATCAAGGTCAGAAATGAAATTCTCAAAGGATCAAAAATATCCGCGCTTGTTCCAATCACCGAGCGAGGGTCTGTGGATCTGTTGGTCTGTTTGAGAGCCACCGCCGCTGGAATATTCTCAACCGAGTCGAACTCACCCGATGGAAGACCCTGAAGAAATTGACGTTCATAGGTTCCGAGTGTTTCAAGAAATCTTCGTTGCGATTCGGCAAACAAGGTGTCGAACACAAGCGAACTCTTTCCGCTACCCGAAACTCCCGTCACGGCAATCCATTTTCCAATTGGAAGATCAATGTTCAGGTTTTTCAGATTGTGTGTTCGGACACCGGCGCAACGAATGGCATCTGCCGGTTTGCCATCATTTGTTTTCGAGTCATTGAGATTGTGCATGCTGATTGCCATCCCGTGTTTCAAATCCGGGCGGTGTGTACCCGCGGACATCAAGAAAATGAGTGATCCACGGATCGTTCAAATTGTGCAACTCCTCCCACGTTCCTTTTGCGACCAACCGGCCTTCGTTGAGGATGGCGACCTGACGTGCAAACGTGAATGCGACCTCAACACTGGACGTCACACACAACAAACTGCTGCCAATTTCGGCAGCGAGCTTGTGAATCATGTCGATCACTACCGCGGATGTCACCGGGTCGAGGCCCGCTGTGGGTTCATCGAGCAGAGCGAGGTCGGGTGACGACGAAAGAGCCCGGACAATTCCAACACGACGGCGCATACCGCCCGAAAGTTCACTCGGAAGTTTTCGCGCCGCCGCTGGCAGGTTCACGCTTGCCAGCATGCGGTGGACACGCTCTTCCATTTCATACGCGGACAGTTCCGTCATGTTTTCCATGGCAAAAAGTATGTTTTCGCGGACGGTCATGAAATCGAACAAGGCGCCCAACTGGAATGCCATGCCCACACGCTTGAGCAGCTCATTGCGCTCTTGCCTGCCCAAATCCGCGAGATGTTGCCCGAACAAGCAAACCGACCCCCGATCTGGGGGAATCAACCCAAGCATCCCTTTCAGCAAAGTGCTTTTTCCGCTGCCGCCCGCACCCAGAATCGAGAGATGCTCACCGCGACGCATCTTCAAATCGACACCTTTGAGAACATCGTGGCCGTCGAACGCCTTGTGAAAATTAACAACTTCCAGAATAATCTCTTGCTTGTCGACGAATTGCGGTTGTAGTCCTCGCCTGGGATTCGCATTTGACGTCATTTTTGCGTGGTCCTCGGTACACCGGAATCAGGAAGAAGAACTCCGTCGAGTTTGACATGTGGTCCCCTGAGGCTCAAGGCAAGCGCCAAGGCAACCGACCCTAGAGTGTCAAACAGCGTTTTTTGCGGGGAGTGGAGAGTGAGTGCTTTAAAGGAATTGGCAAAACGCCAGCCCAAATTGGCTCCGGTGATCAGCACCCTCGTGTGTGTTGGAATTGGTTGGGAACGGGCAAAATCATTCGCAGAGGCTCAACAGCCCAGCAAGGAAAACACAGCCACCACAGCCGAAAACACAACCAAAAATCCTGTGCCCCAGCAGCCGAATTCAGCCGAAACGTCTGAGAAGCTTGATTTGCCGCTACCCCCTCCACCGCAAGCCAGCGACAATGGCGAAGCAAAGGAGCAAGCCAAACGAAAGAAGCAGCTTCTTCATACAATTCCGCTCGAACTACGGGCTGTCCAAAAGTATGAAAACATCAAAACCAAACAGCAGGCCTGCGGCATGCTCGAAGGCAAAGTCGTCACCTATTATGATTCCTCGGCACTGGTGGTGAACTGCGTGCAACGACCCGTCGAAGATCCAGACCTGCTCAATGAACTTGTCTTCAGGCAACGCAAACCCGTTGCAGAAATTCCTGCGCACGTTTATCGGCTGATTCCCTTTGGCGAACCATGGCTGGCACAACAATCGCAGAACCTGACCATGTCGAAGGTATGCCGTGAACTGAACGGACGATACATCACTTCAACAGGGACCGATTATTACTTCGTTGAAGCATGCAAAAAAAGACCTTTTTCGAGCTATGTCGAGCTGCAGGCCCACAACAAGGGCAACGCTCCCGTGCTGACAGTTCCCCCCGATCAGGTCGACAAGATTCCAACCGGCTCAAAACTGGAAGGAAACTATGATCGCGAAGTGGGGGCACTTTACAAAATCGTGGGAGATTCGACACTCAGTCCACTGAGCACTGGCAATACACGCAAGAAGCCGGTGACTTCAGCCGCAGAACTGGAGGAATTGCCTGAGAAGCCTGACCGCACCCGCAATTCCAAGAATTTGTGCAAAGAACTGAACCACAAAATCGTCTCGTTTTATTCGCAAATTTTCTACATCACTGGCTGCCAAAAACGGCCTATCAAGGAAATCCCGATCGTTGTTCAACAACGCTTCGCGGAAAGAGGCGCAAGTATTATCGACGTGTCCTCACAGCAACTGGATTCAATTCCAACCGGAAAAGAACTGAGCGAAGACGAAGCAATCGAATTCATCAAATAAGAAAACGAAGAAATCGGCGAATCATCCAGGGATAAAAAAAGGCCGCAGAAGCGACCGTTTTTTTGGCATTTCACACCTGCTCAGTGGGTGCCCAAGGAGCCAGGAAGCATTCGCAACACAACAAAATCTCGCGGAGCGTTGGCAGGAACAAATCCGGAAACATAGCTGTCTGCACCATGACCCACAGCCAAAATCTGGCTCTTGTCGATGCCAAACTCATAGCGCAGGAAGCGCTCAATACTTTCGGCCCGCTGCAGGGTCTCGTCACGCAAGCGCTGACGCGAACCCGCTCTTTGGGCATGAACTTCTATCAATAAACGCCCACGCGCTTGGGCAAAATTGCTGCTGAGCAACTGACGCAAAGAATCGCGTCCGGTTTGGCTCAACTCCATCTGCATTTGACCATTTCTTGAAGACTGGCTTTCGAAAAGTGAACTTGCGGGAACAGTCACCCGTGGAACGATTTTCTTGACCTCGGAAATTTCCTTGCGCCGAACGACCACCAGGTCGCCGACCATGGGGGTCGGATACAAATTGCCCGAGGAAACCAGCTCGTCGGCCACTCCACGATCAACACTGGGTGCGATGCCTGCCACTGACAACAAGCCTTCCACGGTGCTGCCATTGCGTGCCGAAACCTCTCCTTTTCCTACCGCCACCAAGCGACCCGGCGGCAGACAGCGGATCAGGTCGAATTCTGCGCCCGTCTGCAGGCGCGCGGGTTCCTCGAATCCATCATCGTCGATTCCTGGATTGGTCAACGACCAGGACACAAGAATCCGCCCTTCATCATTGCGTTCCACCCTTTGAACCGAAACCGGCTTGTCGGGCAGGGCGCTCAGTGCCTCAACCGGGCAATTGCGGACTGCTGCGAAAGCGAAATTGACGCCAGGATTCAATAACGACAACATTATCAGCATCTTGAAAGCTGCAACTGGCCAATGCCGCCGACTCGCCGCAGGTCGACTGACTTCAATTCCATGCTTGAGTCTCGAGATAAGCATCATTATGGACTCCCCGGGATGTCGCATCCGCCGCTTCACTGTGTTGGCGTTTCGGCGGGCCTCGACGACTTCCCGAGTGCAAGATTTTCATTATTGAAGAGGGTTTTGACCATTCCTGTGGACAGAAATTCCGTTCCCATGGGCAATTCTGGTCATCCCGAAAGAACGTTGGGAGATGAAAAGCAATGAGACAAGCGGGTTTGCTGGTGGAAAGAATGAAGAATGGCGAATCTGCACCCAACAAGCATTTCAATCCGTATCTTCATGAGGCTCTCGACTATCAGGGCATTCTTTTCACTGGCGCTGAATGGGCCGACAAGAATGGCGATGTCTTTGCTGCCAGCGAAAAACCAATGCTCATCGAAATTGGCTGCTATATGGGCAAAAACGTCCTCGAGTTTGCGGCACACAATCCGGATTGGAATATTCTTGGCATCGACATCACCTACAAGCGCGTCGTCAAGACTGCCCGGAAGATTCACACCCTGGGTCTGCCCAACGCGAAAATTCTCATCAGTGACGCACGAGACGCACTCAAAAGCATTCCAGACAATTCCTTGGGTGGCGTTTGTGTTTTCTTTCCGGATCCCTGGCCAAAAAAGAAGCACCTCAAGAATCGACTGCTCCAGGCGCCCTTTTTGACGTTGCTGGCGGAAAAATTACGCAAAGATGATGGTTTCTTTTGGTTCAAGACCGACAGCGAAGATTATTTTCTCAGCGTCCAGGCGGCTGCTGCCGAACTCGGTTGGAGCGAATCACAGCCCGATGTTTTGCCAAACGGCCTCGCCCCACTTCCCTACACAACCGTTTTTGAGGCACTCTTTCAGGGTAAAAATCTCCCGATCCACCGCCGCGTTTTCCTGCCACCCAAAAAGGCGTGAGAAACCTGTCGTTGGTCGACTGACATCAAGGCAGGACTGGCGAACGTGACGCAAGAAAACACTTCATCCCTGAGCTCAGCGGCAAATCACCCGCAGCTCAGCAGCGTGCTCGAAATCGCCGGAGCCCGCAAGGCTGCCATCCGGGCAGCACTTGGAGCCGGCGTGTTGGCGCTCAGCAAATTGATTCTGTTTTTTTTATCCGGTTCGATGGTCGTCGCATTGTCGGCCTGGGATAGCGCACTGGATGTCTGCGTCAGCGCCATCAATCAAAAAGTGATCCACTTTGCTCGCCAAAAACCTGATGAAAAACATCCCTATGGTCATGGCAAGGCCGAATCGATGGCGGCACTCGTTCAGGGCGCGCTCATCCTTGGTGGTGCGCTGCTGATCGTCGTATCAAGTGGACAAAAAATCTGGGAAGCAATTCAAGGAAAAACAGCACCGATCTCACACCCATGGCCTACCGCAGCCTTCTTTTTGCTATCAGCCACAGTCAGCATCCTCATCACTCGCGGCCTGAAGAGGGCATCAAAAAAGTACAACAGCCCCGCACTCGAGGCTGATTCGGAACACTACCGCTCCGACGTTGTCGCCAACATCGCCAGCGCAATTTCAATTGCACTCATTGCACTGTCCGAGATTCCCTGGCTTGATCCTCTGCTCGCAACCGTCTTTGCTTTCAATATTGGCCATGGTGGATCAAAATTGATCGCCACGAGTGTTGATGACCTACTCGACCATGACCTGCCGGACAACTTCAAGGAGGAGGTTCTGAAGGTCATTGCAGAAAGCAACGAACAAATCATCGACGTTCACAATTTTCGAGGGCGCAGGAGCGGCCACCGCTACTTCATCGACTTTCACATCACGCTCCCATCAAATCTGGACTTTCGCTCGGTTCACGAAATCACTGAACACGTCGAAGAGGTTATTGAAAAGCGCTTCGATGCCGATGTGGTCGTTCACGCCGACCCGGCGGACAACGCAATGATCCGCAGCCGAACGGCTCCGGGCATCCACCGAATGCTGCATCCCGTTGAAAAACCGGATTCACAAAATTGAGCATCCATTACGCCAAACCCCACCCACTGCTGAACGCAAAACTCCATGAGGCGGGCATCGAATGGAGCTCAGTCATCAACACTGAAAGTTGGATTCAGCACTGGGGCCTGCAACAAACCGCACCGGAACTTGCTGTCGATCTGAAGTTCCTCGACGAATGGGTCTCCAGCGGATTGCATGCGGGCATGAACTTTCTTGAAAAAAACAGAGAAGCAAGACGTGATCCGCGGAAGATATTTGCGGATGTGAAATCGGTTTTGTCTATCATCGTTCCTTACGCTGGCGGTGCGCAAACAAGAGCAGATCCGCAAAAGGGAGCCAAAACAATTCACGACGGCGATCAGCCGTCGTCATCAAAAAACAATTCCATCGCAAACACAACAGCACGCTACGCCCGCGTCCCAGACTATCACAAAGCCATCAAAAAAAATCTCGATAAGATCCTTTCTGAATGGTCGCAGGAAGCACAACAAATGAGGCTCCTGAAAAGCCCGCCCAACTGGCGCGTTGTCACCGACTCATTGCCGTTTCTCGACAGGGCTCATGCGCGCCTGGCACGGCTGGGCTTTATCGGAAAAAACACAATGCTGATCAGACCCGGCGTGGGAAGTTATTTTTTCATTTCCCATGTCTTGCTGGATTGTCCTTTCAACGACAGCGCCGATCCGGATGAAAAAAAACCAATCGCCGCAGACTCAATTGCAGGTCTTTCCTGTGGAGACTGCACTCGCTGTATCGATGCATGTCCGACCGGAGCCATCATCGAACCACGCAAGGTCGATTCCAATCAATGTCTTTCCTACTTGTCCATCGAACACAGGGATGTCGTTGAAACGGAAAAAATTCAGTTCTTTGCAGAACATTTTTATGGTTGCGATGTTTGCCAGGAAGTTTGCCCCTACAATTTCAAAACCAGTGCTTTCAAAACCATCAAGGCGTTCCAAAAGGAAAACGTTTTCCTGCGACAATTGACCACACTCGACGTCGCGAAAATGAGTCAAACCGAATATGAAAAATGGTTTGGCGGGAGTGCGATGACCCGTGCCAAGTATGCGGGCCTCGTGCGCAATGCTTTGTACTCTCTTTACGCCAGCCGGGATCCAAATCTTGAAAATGCACTCTCGTTTTGTGCCTCATCCAGCGACCAGCTCATTCTCAAAACCGTGGAGCAATTGCGGCAAATCAATAAAGGCTAGACTTGTTCTTTTCTGCCAAAAACTCGCGCGGCATCCGACCCAGGACGATTTCCACCTGCTCGGTCTTTTCTTTGCGGAAGACACGCACATCCAGCTTGCTGCCCGGGATCAGGGAGGCCATGATGATTTGGAAAGTGGAAACATCCAGCACCCTTTTGCCATTCGCGGCAACCAAAATGTCTCCGGCCATCAATCCAGCTTTTTCTGCCGGTGAACCCTCGATGACGTGCTGCACCTTGATTCCAAACGATTCAGCACCAGCGCTTTCTGCAGTCATGTTTGTCAGATTCACCCCAATCCAACTCAGCTTCATCATGCCAGCCGGCCTTCGCAAACTGTCCAGCAAGGGCTTGGCGACGTCGGTCGGAATTGCGAATGAAATGCCGCGGGCATCTGAAAGCAAGGCAGTGTTGATGCCGATCACCTCACCTTTGAAATTGAACAAGGGGCCACCGGAATTTCCTGGATTGATCGCCGCGTCGGTTTGCAGAAAGTTGTCATATGGACCTTCCCCGATGGTTCGGCCCTTTGCAGACAACAAACCCGAGGTCACCGTGTGACCAAATCCAAAAGGATTGCCGATCGCAAAGACCGCCTCGCCAATACGCGCCTTGCTGCTCGATCCAAATTTCAGCACCCTCGCCCTGGGCCAAGAATTGTCAAGCTTGAGGAGCGCAAGGTCTGCTTGCTTGTTGAAACCAACCAGCTTTGCCCGCAGGCCCCACTTTTGGTTTGATGGCACAACTTCAATTGAAACTGCATCCTTGACCACGTGAAAATTTGTGACCACAAATGAAGTGTTTTGAAAGAAGAAACCGGAGCCCCGGGATCTGGGCAATTCCTGCTTGATGATCTCCTGGGGAGCAACAAAGAGTTTGAAGAACGGATCAAGGGTGTTGCCGGAATTTTTGTCGCTTTGGATTTCACGCGCCGAATCCTCTCCCTTCGCCGAATGAAGATTGTCGCGGGTACGGATATTGACGACTCCCGGCAAAACCTTTTCGACCACATCTGCAATCGATACGACCTGCAGGCCATATGCGGGTAAAGATGCGCAGAGTGACACTCCGAGGACACACAAAATTTTCGGGATTTTGTCCCACGACATGCCAGTCGCTCCCTTGTTGACGATGCTCTCGGCGGGCCAAGCCACCTCCTGTCGATGCTAGCAATATTGCTTGAATCCATGATGGCGATCATTG
The DNA here is from genome assembly GCA_049423385.1 of Silvanigrellaceae bacterium. GTDB lineage: Bacteria > Bdellovibrionota_B > Oligoflexia > Silvanigrellales > Silvanigrellaceae > RFOM01. The sequence goes on from JBMSQQ010000019.1 coordinate 9,066, forward strand.
GGAACGATCCGCCAATCACATGACAAACCCGGTGCGAGTCGCTATGGTCTGTCGTCATGGCAGTCGGCTTGAAAGCTGGGAGGGTTCAAATGCAAAAAATCATTTTGTTTTGCTTTTTTGGGATCATGGCGGGGTTTGCAACCACGGCCTGCACTTCGACCCCGACTCTCAGACAAGGTGTTCAACCCGAGGCAGTTGCGCTCAACCCGGCAAGAATTGCCGCGTTTCCGATGCTCTTGATCCCTCATCCGAGCGAGCAGTCATCGCTCGATCCGGGCGCACTCTCTTCGGGTGAAATCATCACCGCCATCGAATCAAAGATTTTGAGTGCCTTCAAAAACCAGCCCGGCGTCAACGGCATCGGTTTCCAATCGGTGCGCTCCTCACTCAAAACCACGCCCGGATTGTCTGCAAACATCGAGGGTGAAATGCGCTCGATGGGACAGTTGGCAAACAGCGGCTCGGCAAGGGAGACATTGCTGCTGAGCGGTGAATGCCGTTCACGCAAAAGTTTTCTGGATTTTTACAAGCATTGTCTTCTCAAGTCGCAGCGCTGGGTGCCACTGCTGAACCAGTTTTCGCTTGTTGTGCAAAATTCGGACTCAATGCTTTTGCCAATCCTGACCTCGCTCGAAAAATTCACCAACAAGGACACTTATTCGGTGAGGTTTGGCGTCGCACTTCTCTTGGTGGACACCAACAGCGGGCGATTGATCTGGGGGCGCGACTCATCGGTACTCGTCGAATCCCCTGCAGGGGTGAAGCAGTTTCCGGATCTGAAGACAGCATATGACAAGATTTTCACCGAATCATTTTGGGCAGAATTTCCGGGCCGGCGGTCCAAGCCTGAAGCAACAAAACAGTAGAAAAATACCGAACCAGAGGAACAGTGGACGTGGCTGAAAAAATCAAACCAGCAAAAATGCGCGCAGAGAAATTTGTAACGGCTTCCAATGTTGAAGTTGATGCACTCTATACGCCATCTCAGATTCGCTCAGGTGCAGACTTCACAAACGAACTCGGAACACCGGGAGAATTTCCCTACACCCGTGGGGTTCATCCCACGATGTACCGCAGCCAATTCTGGACGATGCGCCAGTATGCCGGCTTTGCCACTGCAGAAGAATCAAACGCGCGCTACAGGTATTTGCTTCAACAAGGTCAGACCGGTTTAAGCGTTGCATTCGATTTGCCAACGCAAATTGGCTACGATTCAGACTCCGAATACGCCACCGGCGAGGTGGGCAAAGTGGGTGTCGCCATCGACACGCTGGCTGATATGGAGATTCTTCTCAAGGGTATTCCTCTCGACAAAATCTCCACTTCAATGACGATCAATGCGTCCGCCAGTGTGCTTCTGGCGATGTACATTGCTGTTGGCGAAAAACAGGGAATTCCATCCGACAAACTGCGCGGCACAATTCAAAACGATATATTGAAGGAGTATATTGCACGCGGCACATATATTTTTCCGCCACGGCAATCGATGCGACTCATCACCGACATCTTTGCCTTTTGTAAAGTGAAGGTTCCACAATGGAACACCATTTCAATCAGTGGTTACCATATTCGGGAAGCCGGGAGCACTGCGTCAGAAGAAGTGGGCTTCACATTGGCCAACGGTATCGCGTACGTTCAGGCTGCCATAGACGCAGGTCTCGACGTTGACGATTTTGCGCCGCGGCTCAGCTTTTTCTTCAACTCCTTTACCGACCTCCTCGAAGAAGTTGGCAAGTTCAGGGCAGCACGTCGGCTGTGGGCCAAAATCATGCGGGAGCGTTTCAAGGCCAAAAATCCAAAAAGCTGGATGTTGCGCTTTCACACACAAACAGCCGGATCAACGCTCACAGCACAGCAGCCTGACAACAATATTGTGCGAGTCACGATCCAGGCTCTTGCAGCCGTCCTGGGTGGCACGCAAAGCCTGCACACCAACTCGCGCGACGAGGCATTGGCACTTCCGGGTGAAGAATCCGCACGCATTGCGCTTCGAACTCAACAAATCATTGCGCATGAATCGGGCGTTGCAGAAACCGTCGACCCTCTGGCGGGCTCTTACTATGTGGAAGCCACCACCGACCGCATCGAGCAGGAAGCAGCGTCGCTCATCGCCAAAATCGACGCTATGGGTGGAGTCGTTCCTGCAATTGAACAGGGCTTTATTCAAGCCGCCATCCAGCACTCAGCCTACAGCTATCAAAAGGACATTGAGTCGGACAAAAGAATCATCGTTGGCGTCAACAAGTTCAAAATCGATGAGCCAGCTGCCAAAGGTCTCTTGAGAATCAGCCGGGTCGTTGAACAAAACCAAATCCAAAAGCTGCAAGAAATTAAAGCAAACAGAGACGCGGCACGCATCCAATCCGCTCTCACCGCTCTAAAAGCCGCCGCACAAACAGACAAAAACCTGATGCCCTTCATCCTTGAAGCAGTCAGGGCCTATGGGAGCGTCGGCGAAATCTGCAACACGCTGCGCGAGGTCTTTGGCGAGTACAAGGAACACGTTGTTCTGTAAGACAAACCAATTCCAACCTCTTGTGATAACTGAATTCTCTCATGATCCCCTGGTCCGTGCCGAAGCACTGTTGACAGCTGTCGACACCCGCTTAGATTCCCCCGCGCAGTGAGCGGAATGCGACACTTCTGGTCTTTGAATTCAACTTGACCAGTCATTGTGCATTCTCCGCAATCTTTGCTATGGATGAACCACATTTACAGGAGGCCCCATGAAAGTCCGACCCCTCGCAGACCGTATTTTGGTAAAGCGCGTCGAAGAAGAAACCAAAACCGCCGGTGGAATTCTGATTCCTGACAACGACAAGGAAAAGCCGATGGAAGCAACTGTCGTTGCAGTTGGTGCAGGCAAGGTCCTCGCAGACGGCAAAGTGCGCCCGATGGAAGTCAAGGTTGGCGACCGCGTGATGTTCAGCAAATACAGCGGAACCGAAATCAAGGTCGACGGCGGCGAACACCTCATTCTCCGCGAAGACGACATTCTTGGAATCATCAACAACTAATCAAAGTTTCCTCACGACTTTTTTGTCAAATGGAGTTTTTATATGACAGCCAAAATGATCAACTTCGGCGAAGACGCTCGCAAGAAAATTCTCACCGGCGTGAATATTCTCGCCGATGCAGTCAAAATCACCATGGGTCCACGCGGCCGTAACGTGGCGATCGACAAGTCTTTCGGTTCACCCAACGTGACCAAAGACGGCGTGACTGTTGCCAAGGAAATTGAACTTGAAGACAAGTTCGAAAACATGGGCGCACAGATGGTCAAGGAAGTCGCTTCCAAGACTTCGGACGTTGCCGGCGACGGAACAACAACTGCAACCGTTCTGGCTCAAGCGATCTATCGCGAGGGTGTCAAGCTGGTTGCTGCTGGCCACAACCCAATGGACCTCAAACGCGGTATCGACAAGGCCGTGACCGAAGTCGTGACTGAACTCAAGAAGCTCAGCAAGACAACCAACAGCCGCACCGAAATCGCGCAGGTCGGCACCATTTCTGCCAACTCCGACACAGCTATCGGCAACATCATCGCCGACGCGATGGAAAAAGTGGGCAAGGAAGGCGTGATTCAGGTTGAAGATGCCAAGGGCATGGACACCACTCTTGAAGTTGTTGAAGGCATGCAATTCGACCGCGGCTACCTGTCCAACTACTTCGTCAACGAACCAGAGCGCATGGAAGTCAACTACGAAGACGCTTACGTTCTGATGTTCGACAAGAAGCTTTCGAGCCTCAAGGACCTCGTGCCAATTCTTGAGAAAGTTGTCCGCACCGGCAAGCCACTTCTGCTCATCGCTGAAGATGTTGAAGGCGAAGCACTCGCTGCTCTCGTGTTGAACCGTCTGCGCGGAAACCTCAAACTGGTTGCTGTCAAGGCTCCTGGATTTGGCGATCGCCGCAAGGCCATGCTCGAAGACCTCGCTGTCCTCACAGGCGGTGTCGTGATCTCGGAAGAGATGGGCATGAAGCTGGAAAACACCGCGCTCGAGCAGCTCGGTGTTGCCAAGCGCATCCGCATCGACAAAGACAACACAACAATCATCGACGGCCAGGGCGCGAAGAAAGATATCGAAGCCCGCATCAAGCAGCTGCGCAAGCAAGTTGAAGACACGACCAGTGATTACGATCGCGAGAAGCTCCAGGAGCGTCTGGCGAAATTGGCTGGCGGCGTTGCAGTCATTCGCGTTGGTGCAGCAACCGAAACCGAAATGAAGGAAAAGAAGGCGCGCGTCGAAGACGCTCTCAACGCGACCCGTGCAGCCGTTGAAGAAGGCATCGTTCCTGGCGGTGGTGTAGCCCTGATTCGTGCTCAAAAGGTTCTTCCCGCACTGCGCGAGAAGGTTTCGGGCGACGAGCGTTTCGGTGTAGACATCATCATCCGCGCAGTTGAAGAGCCTCTCCGCCAAATCACCAACAACGCTGGTCAAGAGCCATCTGTTGTCCTGCAAAAGGTACGCGAAAACACAACCACAACCTTCGGATTCAACGCCAAGGACGAGAAGTACGAAGACATGGTTGTCGCTGGCATCATCGACCCGACCAAGGTGACCCGTTCCGCTCTGCAGAACGCAGCATCCGTGGCTTCGCTGTTGCTCACAACCGAGTGCATGATCGCTGAGCGTCCCAAGGACGACAAAGCGACTCCTGCTCCGGGCGCCGGCGCTGGCTACGGCGGAATGATGTAATATCCGCCTTTGGCATCCATGTGGCGCAAATCCACATGGAATCGTTGCTTTTACACTGGCCTCGCGATAGCGAGGCCTTTGTTTTTTGTGTAAGGTTTTTCTGGACTCTACACAGCCACAATTCGTTTGCCGCCACAACGAGCGACAAACATCAAAACCGTTTTGTTCGAGGAGTATCCCAATGAACGTCCATGAGTATCAGGCCAAGGAACTTCTGGCGAAATTCGGCCTGAACATTCCCAAGGGAAAACTCTGCTACACACCTACCGAAGCAGAATGGGCAGCACGTTCCTTTGGCCCCGGCGCCCTTGCTGTGGTCAAAGCACAAATCCATGCCGGCGGCCGCGGAAAGGGTGGGGGCGTGAAACTGGCCCGCACACCTGACGAAGCACGCGACTGGGCGAGCAAGATTATCGGCATGCAACTGGTCACGCCGCAAACGGGTCATCAAGGCAAAAAAGTGCACAAAGTCCTCGTTGCCCAGGGCTCCGATATTGCCAAGGAGTATTACCTGAGCTTTGTGGTCAATCGTGAAGCCGATTCCGTTGGCGTCATGGCATCCACCGAAGGCGGAATGGACATCGAAGAGGTTGCAGAAAAGCATCCTGAAAAAATCGTCACCGCAAACATCGACCCCACAGTTGGCCTCATGCCGTTCACAATTCGCATGATGAGCGCACGTCTTGGATTCACAGGCCCACTTGCCAAAGAATTCGATAAAACCCTGCGCGGACTTTTCAACGCGTTCATGGCTTTCGATTGCTCAATGATTGAAATCAATCCTCTGGCAGTAACTAAAGATGGCCAGATGCAAATTCTCGATTGCAAAATGGCATTCGACGAAAACGCTCTGTTCCGTCATCCGGAAATCCAAGATCTTCGTGACTACGAAGAAGAAGATTCACGCGAACTCGAAGCCTCAAAATTTGGTTTGAGCTACGTTTCGCTGGAAGGAAACATCGGCTGTCTTGTGAATGGCGCAGGACTTGCCATGGCAACCATGGACATCATCAAACAAAAAGGCGGACAACCTGCCAACTTCCTCGATGTGGGCGGTGGAGCAAACCAGGAAACCGTGACCCAAGCGTTCCGAATCATCCTCAAGGATGCGGCCGTGCGCGGAATTTTCGTCAATATCTTTGGCGGCATCATGAAGTGTGATGTGATTGCCAATGGCATTGTCGCTGCTGCCAAAGAGCTTGGCCTGAAAGTTCCGTTGGTGGTGCGCCTCGAAGGAACGAACGTTGAACTGGGCAAGAAGATCCTGGGCGACTCCGGGCTCAACATCATTGCGGCCAATTCCATGAGCGATGGAGCAGAAAAGATTGTTCGCGCAGTGCGCTGAACCAATCGTCGGCTTGATTGCAGTTTTATTTTGAATTCAAAGCTTGAACCAAGGGGACTTCTCAAATGGCTATTCTGGTTGGCAAAGACACTCGCCTCATTTGTCAGGGCATCACCGGCAGCGCCGGACTCTTTCACTCCGAAAAATGCGCCGAGTATGGAACCAATCTCGTCGGCGGCGTGACCCCCGGCAAGGGCGGCACCAAGGTGCTCGATCGCCCCATTTTCAACACGGTCTATGAAGCACGCAAAGAAGCGGGCGCAAATGCAACGATGATCTTTGTTCCGCCTCCATTTGCTGCCGACGCAATCCTCGAAGCCATCGATGCTGGCATTGAACTCATCGTTGCGATCACCGAAGGCATTCCCGTTCTCGACATGTTGAGGGTGAAGAAAGCCCTGGGGCATGCCAACGGCAAAAGCCGCTTGATTGGTCCAAACTGCCCTGGCGTCATCACTCCCGGCGCCTGCAAGATCGGCATCATGCCTGGCCACATCCACAAGCCTGGCCGAGTTGGTGTTGTTTCGAAGTCTGGAACACTCACCTACGAAGCGGTGGGTCAGCTGACGGCTCTGGGCATTGGCCAAAGCTCTTGTGTGGGTATTGGTGGCGACCCTCTGCACGGAACAAGCTTTATCGACGTTCTCGATTTGTTCAACAAAGACGCCGACACCGACGCAGTCATCATGATTGGTGAAATTGGTGGAACTTCTGAAATCCAGGCTGCTGAATGGATCAAGGCCAATATGAAGAAACCTGTTGTTGGTTTTGTTGCTGGCCAGACAGCTCCCAAAGGCAAGCGCATGGGCCATGCCGGAGCCATCATTTCAGGCGGCAAGGGCACAGCAGCAGAAAAATACGAAGCAATGCGTGAATGCGGCATCCACACCGTGTTGAGCGCTGGCGAAATTGGCGACACCCTCAAGGCTGCGCTGCGCTGAAACAAACAGAGCACAGCCGCAATGACTGTGCTCTGTTTGTTCACCTGCTCCGTAACAGCGACTGCCAAGCTCTTTTATTTCTGAATCCACGCCGAATCGGCGCTGCCTTCCTGAAGATTTTTTTCATCATTTGCAAAGAGACTCTCGATCTCTTCTCTGGCCGCCTTCATTGACGACGCGAAAACGGGTCTGTCCTTGTGAATCTTGTGCATCTTCTCGACGATGCCGAGATCGTAGCGATGAAAGTATTTGCTCAGTTTGCGTGCCTGAAAGGAATGCACGCCCAACGAAAGCAATACCCTCTCTCCAAGCGAAAGGGCGGCATTGAAAGTCTCTCTTTCAATATCCTGAACACCCAGGTCCATCAGCTCATACATGTGGAGCATATCGAATGCACGTGCCAGGATCCGAATGTGCGGATAATGCTTTCGAACTTGCTCAGCAATACGAGTACATCCATCACGGTCGTCAATGGCAAGAACCAACGCCTTTGCGTGTTCGATACCCGCAGACTCAAGCAGATTCATGTCGGTTGCATCACCGTAATAAACCTTGAAACCAAAGGGACGAACTCGGTCCAAAAGATCGGGGCTGTGGTCCACAATCGTGGCGCGGATTCCTTGGGAGTGAATAAAGCGGACGATGATTTGGCCAAATCGTCCCATCCCGGCGACAATGACGGGATCATGATCAGATTCGATTTTATCTGCTTCTTTTGTTTTTTCCGGGGACTTTTTAACCAAAAGTTTCTCGGTCGCCTTCAAAAGAAAAGGTGTGGAAAACATCGACAAGGCAACAACAAGCGTCAACTCGGATGCCTGATCAATCGTGAGTGCTCCCAGATTGCGTGCAGTGGAGAACAAAACAAATGCAAATTCGCCACCCTGAGAAAGAAGAATGGAAAAAAACCAGGCTCCACGCGACTCATGCCCAAAAAGCTTCGCACATAATTTAAGAAGGATTATTTTGCTGGCCAACAAAACAACCACGGTCATCAAAATCTGGGTTGGCTTTTCCGCAAGAATCGAGAAGTTCATGGAGCTGCCGACAGCTGTAAAAAAGATACCCAGAAGCAGGCCCTTGAAGGGCTCAACATTGCTTTGCAATTCGTGGCGATACTCGCAATCGGCAAGCACCACACCCGCCAGGAAAGTTCCCAGTGCCATCGACAAACCAATGCTGTCCATGACAAGCGCAATCCCGACAACAATAAACAGCGACAGCGCAGTAAAGATCTCTTTCTGCCGTGTTTTTGCGATCCAATGAAACAGGGGACGAACGAGAACACGGCTGAAAACAAACAAGCCGACGATAATCCCAATTGCAGCCAAAGATCTCATCAGCGGCGACATTGAAGCTTGTCCCGCACCCGACCCGCTCTGCTCCGTTCCCAGCAACGGCAAAATTGCCAAGATTGGAATCACAGCCAAATCCTGGAAAAGCAGAACAGAAAAAGAATCCTTTCCAATGCCAGTTTGAGCGATTCCACGTTCAGCCAGGATCTGCAACACAATGGCGGTCGAGCTCATGGCAAAGCCCAGCCCGGCAACAATTGCTGCAGATGAATTCCAACCCATGACGATCGCGGTAACCAATGCAATCACCGCGGCGCATGACAGAACCTGAAGACTGCCGAGACCAAAAATGCTCTTGCGCATGGACCACAATCGTTTTGGCTCAAGTTCCAGACCAACGAGAAAAAGAAGCATGACCACGCCAAACTCGGCAACGTGCAAAATGTCATCGGAGTTTGTCAGAAGCTTGAGGCAAAACGGACCAATCACAGCACCTGCCACAAGGTATCCAAGCACGCTTCCAAGCCCCAATCGCTTTGCGATTGGCACACTGACAACACCGGCTGCAAGGAGTGCAGCGATGGTGGAAAGCAAATTCTGTCCGCTCATCCAAGCTCTCCTGTTCGAAGGTAGTTTTGCAGAAGTCTCTCGTAAGAATGGCATTCATTTTCAATTTGATCTTCAGAAAGACCACGCGCTCCATAGACAACGTGCGGTTTGAAAAATTTCATTCCACACAAATGCGCGGTTTGATCAAATGGAGAAAAGAAAGTCGCGATTTCAAATCGATTGCTTCCACTGCTGCTGTATGCCTCATTCGAGCCGCCCGCACTGACCACATTCAACATTTTTTTGCCGTTTAACTTGGTTCCTCCAGTGCCATACGCCCAGCCATACTCAAGGACTTCGTCAATCCATAATTTCATCAGTGGCGGACACGAATACCAATAGACCGGATGTTGAAAAACAATCAGATCGTGGGCTTCGGCGATCTGCTGTTCTTTTTTGACGTCAATCAAATAATCAGGGTAGATCCCATACATGTCCCTGAACAAAACGCCCGGAATACTTGCTGCAGTCTCACTCAGCGCACTTCCAACCTTGGAAGTTTTCAAATTGGGATGAAAAAACAGGACTACAATCTTGCGCTCTGCCGACATGAAAACTCCCCGCAATGGACGTGCAGGGATTCTAACAAGCCGATTTTGAAAACTAAAAGTGTCTGGAAACAGGACAGTCAAAATTTCATTTCAAAACGAACATCTCTACTGACTTTTTAAAATCTGCTCACCTTCAAGAATGCGGTTGGCTCCGCCACGGGTCAATTGCAGACCACATTCCACCAAGGCATGGGCCACATCCGCCGCCTGCACGGGTGCGTATTTCGAAAGGGAACCAGCAAGAACACCGCGTATGACGCCATGAAATGGCTCCGTACATGCGCGCGCCAGGCCTTCAAAAAATCTGAACTCCTGCCGCCGACCCAGCAGCAAGGACGGCCTGACAATCACCCACGACAAACCACTGTCGATGACGCGCTTCTCCAACTCGGCTTTGGTGTTGAGATAAAATCCGCGTGGTTTGTCGGCACCCACCGACGAAACCAATGCAAAAACAGGCCGCCTGGACTTCACCGAAGCCATAAGGCGCGAGGGATACTCGAGATCCACTTTCAAAAATTTTTCCTTTGAACCCGCGGTGCGGATGGTTGTTCCCAGGCTGCAGAAAAAAACATCGCATGGCTGTTGGGACAGCCATTCAAAATCAGCCGCGCTGTCGAAATCGAAAATCCGGTATTCAATATTCGGTGACGTCGACAACTCTGGCAGCTTGCGTCGGACCAACGCTGTCACATGCACGTCTTGACGTTTGGCAAGAAGACGCAGGATTTCTTGCCCCACCAATCCGGTTCCACCTGCAACAACAACATTCATAGGTGCATCCTCGCAGTGACTTTACCTTCAACGAATATCTCGATGCCGAACATCTTAAACAAAAAAGCCCCGCCTGGGTGAGGCGGGGCTGTGACAAGAACGACAGTCTTGATTCTTTTTCAGAATGGAACGTCGTCGTCGAGATCGACGCTGCGTGAAGCATTGCCAGTGGCGGCTGTCGAGCGATTTCCGCCGCCGTTGTCGTACGAAGGGCCGCCGCCGAAAAACGGATTCTCAGCACCAACATCACCGGAGAAGTCATTCCCCGAAGACGCTTCAGCACCACGACCTGTGCCCGAATCCAGAAACTGGATGTTGCTTGCAACGATTTCGGTGGAATAACGTTTCTGACCCGATTGCTGATCATCCCAGCTGCGTGTCTGAAGCTTGCCTTCGATGAAACAAGAACGACCCTTCTTGAGGTACTTGCCAGCCAACTCGGCCTGGCGTCCCCAAACCACGATGCGGTGCCACTCGGTTCTTTCTTCCTTGTTGCCATCCTTCATCCAGGACTCACTCGTCGCCAGGCGCAAACTACACACGGCTTGACCATTGGGAGTCATGCGAACCTCAGGATCTTGTCCCAAACGACCAATCAAAATGACCTTATTCACACCTTGCATACCTGTATCTCCTGCTCCGATTGTTCCGACGCTTGTGAATGCACACTTAAATCGCATCTGCTGCCCGGTCAACAGAGGAAAACCAACCGAACGGAACCCGGTCGGCCGACCGGAAATCATCGCTCTGCAATGTCAGGGACTTGACATGGTCTGCAGGGGCCTCCCCCCATGGCCCCGTTCAGGCTAAACTTCAAAGAGATCTGGCCGACATCAAGAGGGTTTTGCTTGCTGCCAACCCGTCCGGCTGATAAGCAAACAGATGGGTTGGAGTGCTTGACGACTCGAGCATCTTCGGTCCCGAGTGGCAGGGAGAGACGAATTGAACCAGAGAACAGTGGCACGAAGTATACGCCACAGCGGAATCGGCCTTCACTCAGGCAGTGTTGTCCATCTGGAAATTCATCCCGCCGCCGCCAACACGGGCATTCGCTTTGTTCGAACAGACCTCAGCCCGAACGTGGAAATTCAAGCGCATCCCAACTCCGTGTTCGATACCACACTGGCAACGCGTCTGGGCTCACCAGCTGCGTACGTGTCGACGGTTGAACACCTGATGGCTGCCCTATTCGGACTCGGCATCGACAATGCCAGAATCCTCGTCAATTCATCGGAAATGCCCATCGTCGACGGCTCTGCCGCTCCCTGGCTGATCCTCCTTGACGAAGCAGGAATTGAAGATCTCGGCGTGGAACGTACCGTTCGAATCGTTAAAAAAGCCATTGAAGTGGTCGATCCTCGGGACCCAAGCCGTTTTATTCGCATCGAACCAAGCAAAGAGCCGCTCATCACCTACTCAATTGATTTCAAAAACAACAACGTCATCGGCTCCCAGAGCCTGACGATTTCCCTCACGGGACGGAGTTTCTGCGAAACCCTGTCGCATGCCCGAACCTTCTGCACGGCTGAAGAAGTCGACTTTATGCGCTCGCGTGGCCTCGCCCTGGGTGGAAGCCTGCACAATGCAATCGTCGTGAGTCGCACCGATGGCCTGTTGAACACCGGCGGCTTGCGGACCCCCGATGAATTCGTGCGTCACAAGATTCTTGACTGCATTGGCGACCTGGCCCTGCTGGGAACACCTCTTTCTGGCCATGTGATTGCCCACAAAGCCGGCCACGACCTGCACACCGCTTTGGCCAAAAAACTCTCCGAACCATCGGATGCCATTGAAATCAAATCGAACAAGGGTCGGGCGCGCAACCGATGGCTCGACTTCCCCACAAGCCTGGCGGAACTCCCCGATTTCGCCTCTTTGAGTCTTGTCACCGGCTGATTGACATTCTCCGCTCTTCCTTGGAAGAAATCCGCTTGACACAGAGCCTGTGTGGCTTAGCTTTGCCGTGGTCGTCTGCCCTGGATTCTGCCGGGGTCGCCACAAGTTGAGGAAAACCGGGATGGCACAACAAAAACGTGATTACTATGAAATTCTAGGCGTCGCCAAAACAGCGGCCGCGGACGACATCAAGCGGTCATACCGAAAGCTCGCATTGCAGTTCCATCCCGACAAAAACCCCGGCGACAAAGCCGCCGAAGAAAAATTCAAGGAAGCGGCTGAAGCATACGAGATTCTGAGCGATGCCGACAAACGTCGGCGATACGACCAATTTGGTCATGCTGGTGTCCAGGGTCCCGGCGGAGCGAACGGATTCAACAACGTTGATGACATTTTCGAACACTTTGGCTCGATTTTTGAAGATATTTTCGGATTTGGCGGCATGGCCGGCGGTGGTCGCAGAAGAAGCGGGGGTGGAAATCGCGCCCGCCGCGGTGCCGATTTGCGTTATGATCTGCAAATTTCATTCAAGGAATCCGTTCTTGGAGCGGAAAAAAAGATCGAAATTCCTCGTCGTACGCAATGCACCAGCTGCGAAGGCAGCGGAGCGGCCAAGGGAACCAAGCCCGTGACCTGCAACACCTGTCGCGGTCATGGACAAGTGCACGTGCAACAGGGCTTCTTCACCTACGCCAGCACATGTCCTGATTGTTCGGGTTCCGGAAAGAAGATCACCAACCCCTGCGTTGATTGCCGTGGCTCGGGCTTCATGACCAGGACAAGCACCATTTCGGTCAAGGTGCCATCGGGCATCGATGCGGGAATGCGTTTGCGGGTTGCGGGTGAAGGAGAGGCTGGCGGCAATGGCGGCCCGTCGGGCGATCTTTACGTGTTCATTGATGTTGCCGAAGATCCAAAATTCAAGCGCGAAGAATTCGATCTCATCTATCCTCTCAAGCTCGGCGTGGCCCAGGCTATTCTTGGCACAGAGATTTCGGTGGATTGTTTTGAAGACGAACCACGTAAAATCGACATTCCGGCGGGCGTGCAACCGAACCAGCGGCTCATCATCCAGGGTGCCGGCATTCCAAAACTGGAAAAATATGGCCGCGGAAAAGGTGACCTTGTCATTGAAATTTCAATCGAAATCCCGACACGACTTTCCAAGGATGCCGAAGATCATCTGCGGGCCTTCGCAGAAAAGCATGGCGAATTCGTCAAAGGCCAGGGGAGTGGCTTTTTCGAACGGATTTTTGGATAATCCCAGACGGCATTTTGCATGCGAAAGCCAGAGTTCAAGCTCTGGCTTTTCTATTCCCATTGAAATGCATTTTGGACCGACCACGAGGAAGCGCGAACATGGCACTGCACCTGCACAATACACTGAGTGGACGCAAAGAACCTTTCCGTCCGAATTCCAATACGGTCAAAATGTATTGCTGCGGCGTCACGCCCTACAGCAACACCCACATCGGTCACAGCAGAACCTTTTTCTCTTATGATCTTTTATACAGAACCCTGGCGGATCAAAACTACGACGTACAATGGGCGCGCAACATCACTGACGTCGACGACAAAATTATCAAAAAAGCCAATGACGAGGGTGTTTCCTGCACAGAAATCGTCAATCGATACGTCAGCGAGCAGGACGAAATGCTGGCGCATTTCAAATTGCATCGTCCCCAGCACGAACCCAAGGTCACTGAAAACATCCCTCAAATCATCGCCCTGATTGAAAAACTTATCGTCCGTGGTTTCGCATACACTTCGAGCAGTGGTGTCTACTTTAGAGTCAGGAAATTTTCAGGCTACGGCAAGCTCAGCAAAAACAACATTGATGATCTGCGCCAGGGTGTTCGCATCGAGGTCGACGAATCCAAGGAAGATGCGCTCGATTTCGCTCTTTGGAAGTTTGCCAAACCAAATGAAATCAAATGGACCAGCCCGTGGGGCGAGGGAAGACCCGGTTGGCATATTGAATGTTCGGCCATGATTCACGCCTTGTTTGGCGACACCATCGATATTCACATGGGTGGACGGGACCTCATCTTTCCACATCATGAAGCCGAGATTGCCCAGTCCGAAGGAGCCACAGGTCGACCGTTTTCATCATTTTGGTTGCATGCCGGCATGGTCACGCTCTACGGCGAGAAAATGTCGAAAAGTACAAACCACTACGTTTCAATTGCTGACTTCCTCGGAAAATACCCGCAAGAAGTTTTACGCCTGACGTTTCTTTCCGTCAGTTATTCACAGCCGCTCGACTTCACCATGGAGTTGGCTGATGAGAACTTCAAGAAGCTGGCAAAAATTTATCGCTTCGTTGAGCTGTTGGATCGGTACTCCGCCGAAGGTTTCAATGAAACCACACAAAGCACCCTTGAAGTGCTTGGCAGCCTTGATCAATTGACTCAAAAAATGCGCGACGCCCTGGCCGATGACCTCAACAGCGCCGCTGCGCTGGGAGTGTTCTTCGAAGCCGTCCGCAACATCAACGCGGGTCTGGCATCTGTCGAAAAGGCAGGCCGCTCCCTGAGCAAGATCGATTCGGAACGGCTGCAAAACAACTGGCCACTTGTCAAAGCATGGCTGACCAACACGCTGGGTCTTGTTCAACGCACACCCGCCGAGTTCTTTGCCAGCCTCGCCCAGTACAGGCTTGGCGGACAACTGAGTCCCGACGACATCGAGCAAAAGCTTGCCGACCGCCACTCGGCGCGTGCATCGAAAGATTGGGCCGCTGCCGACAAGATTCGGGATGAATTGCTCTCGCAAGGAGTCATCATCCAGGACACCCCTCGCGGCACCCGGTGGACGCTTCAGATTTAATTTACTTGAAAAGGGTTGGCCGACTTGAATTTCATCGTTCAACGCGGCAGACTCAGGGCAATCTGCGGGTCGTTAGCTCAGCTGGATAGAGCAACGGTCTTCGAAACCGTTGGTCAGGGGTTCGAATCCCTTACGGCCCGCCATTCTTTCCCGAGACCCGGCGTCAGAATCCGGATTCCTGCAGATGCGGAAAGCGTGACAGAATAATTCTCTCGATTTCAACCGCTGTCTCTTCCAGGGCTTTGCCAGTCACATCAAGAACCGGCCAGCGCTTGTTGCGCTTGAAGATTTCGCGCGACCATTCAAGCTCTTCGAAAATCTTGGCAACGTTTGCGTAATCACCGGTGCCAGAACTTCCCAAAGCCTCAATGCGGGCGGTGCGAATCTCTGTCAGACGGGCAGGGTCAATCACCAGACCAACAATCTTGTTCTGATCGACTTCAAAAATTTCGGTGGGGAGTTCTGTCCCTGGAACAAGCGGCACATTGGCCACTTTATAGCCCTTGTGACCCAGATACATGCTCAGTGGAGTCTTTGATGTTCTGGATATTCCAACCAGAAGGATGTCCGCTTCCTGAAGATCGTGCAATGCCAAACCGTCGTCATGCCGAACCGTGTATTCAACAGCCCAAACGCGCTTGAAATAGTCCTGATCCAATTGGCGCAACAACCCGGGAATTGCACTCGGGCGACGACCCAGCTGACTCGACAAGGTTTCCAGCAAAGGAAACAAAACATCAACGATGTGCACTCCCAGCTGCATGCCCCGGGAAATCAAATAAACCCTCAGCTCGGGGTCAACGATGGTTGCGACAATTGTCGCGTTTTCACGCAGCGCGCGCTGCAGAAGGTGTTCCAAAACCTCACGGGTACGAACCTTGTTGAATCGTTCGATTTGAATCTCGGCATTTTCGAACTGGACCTTCACAGCCCGAACAATGC
Organism: Silvanigrellaceae bacterium; assembly: GCA_049423385.1. Taxonomy (GTDB): domain Bacteria; phylum Bdellovibrionota_B; class Oligoflexia; order Silvanigrellales; family Silvanigrellaceae; genus RFOM01. The sequence continues at coordinate 24,948 of JBMSQQ010000019.1, forward strand.
TCATGGCAGTCTCACCTGTACCATCGGACACAGTGAACACCGTTGGGGTACCTTTTTCTGTCGAGTTAGATTCCAATTCCACAAACGACCTCTTCAGATGTGGGAGTGACACACAGTCTAAACCATTCATCGCCAGGACCTCCCGATGAAACACCCCTCCGAATGCTTGGCAGGGCTGTCATACTTTCAATTATTTCAACATATTCACCCTAAAAATGAAATCCTCCCCGGTTTCGACGGGGGGCCTTCCCCAGAGTCTCAGGCACAGTGTCACCCGGCTCGCCCAAGCCCGCAACAGAAACACCGGTTTTAAACCCGCTCCTCTGAGTCCAGTTCACTGCGCACAACAGACATACCCGTCGGATACAAATGGGGAAACACGGTTGCTCTGGCCGCAAAAGTTGCCAAGGCCACCAATTCAAGGGCCTCCCACATTCTCAATTCGGAATCATCCATTTCGAATCCAGCAGCCGCTTCAGATGCAGCGTGATTGAGGAACTTTCGACAGCTCTCAAAAGCGAGTTCGGCAGCAGAAGGCCTTTTCCCATCCCAAATCTTCAGGGGATAACCACCAAGCCGAGAGGCCGCTCGCGCGTAAAACAAAGTCCCCTTGCCAGGATCGACACACCTGGAATGAAGCCACTTCACCACCTGGCGCGCTCGATCCAAATGCAATCGCTGATGCGTCACCAAAAATGCCTCAGTGCATGCACTGAGCAACGCAGCCAAGTCGTCCGCAAATGCCTGGCCACGCAAGACACCATTGTCGAACAGATGCGCCGGAACCTCTGAATCGTTCACAAATCTTGACCAGAGAAGATCCATTTTCAAGAGAGCAGCATCAATATACTTGCGCTGTCCCATTGCAACGCCAGCGCGGATAAAACCAACGATTGCGATGGCATTGTCGCTCAGAACGACCCGCTGATCCTTTCGAGGAGCCGACTTAGCCTGTCTGTATCGCCGCAACCGGGAAAGGCTTTCGGCCAGCATTTGTCGGCCTCTTTCAACTTCAATCCCGCGGACACCGCAAAACGCCTGGAGCGAAGAAGGACGCGAAAGCGCGTTGGAGCCTTTGTAATTTCCGGCCCGCGTCACACCCCAGAAAGCCAATCCAAACTCGCGCAATTCAGGGTTAAAGTCGAACAATTCCGCCACAGCTTCGAAATCGAAAACAAAATGACCGCTTTCCTCATCGTCGTGGTCGGCAAAAACCGACGAAATGTACAGACCACTTTTCGGACAACACATTTCCTGCTGCAGGAAACTGAAAATTTCCTCAACCGAAATTTCAAAGTCTGACGACTTTTCCGCATTCAAACCGCACAGAATTTCGGCTGCCTGAGCGTAAAGTGGCAACAATTGCGCGTTGTCCACGAGAGTCTTTTCCAGGCGCGGGTTCATCCACCTGGCATCCGTGCAGGCCGAAAAGACTCCTCCACCCACCTGATCGGTGATTGCTCCACAGCGTATTTTGTCGAGCGTAAGAATTGCAGCGGCCGATTTCTTTTTGTCCCCGGAGTTCAAAAGCGCAGACAATGCATCGACGTGAAGGTCTCTGGGTGCGCCGCCGATTCCACCATGTTCCGGATCGACGGATTGCTCAAGGGCGTTCAGCCCTTGTTCCGCGAATCTTGCAATAAATTTGCAAATTTTAGCAGTGTCGAGCGCCGAATCTTCAAATCTTTTTTCCAGTGCCCTCAATGAAAATTCCTCAGTTGCCCGACGAATTGCGTCTGCCGCAGAGGCAGCTCTGCGAAAAGTCTCCTCCGACTCTTCGCCAAATATTTTCAGCGCATCTCTGCATACATCCAAAAAAGACGGGTTGGTCCGAGTTGGCTCATGTGGAAAAAAACCACCTCCACAAAATGGCTGTCCCAGGTGGTTCAGAAAAACATTCATCAAGCCGGGATTTTCGCGCGCCCCGATGAGAAGCAAATATTCACGATACTCATCCTCGAGGTCAGGCCTCTCCAGAGCATCAACTGAAATGCAAATAAAATTTTGATTTAAAAATTCGGCCGTCTCTTCGTCATCAAAGTTTTCATCGATCATCCTTGTCGAGACTGCCGAACCAAAAGACTGTAGACTCAAAAAAATTGGCCTTTTTAGTTTGTCTGCAAGGGCAAAAGATTCTTCACTCCATTCTCGCCACAGCACAAGGGAATGACTCTGCCGGAGTGCATCGGCAACATCCTGGTTCGGCACATCCACTGATGAAGAAAATTCGTTGGACATTAAAAAAGCCCCTCTCAATCCAAAGGAGAGGGGCGTCTAGCACACAAAATCGAACTACGACACGGCCTTGCCGTTGCCAATCTGGGAAGGCGGCGGAGCGCCTTCCTCGGTGACCTTGGTGACCGGCAAACGGTTTGAATCTTCTTCACCCACAAAAATTGAAGTCAACACTTCCAGAAAAGTCTCGGGTCCATCTTTCTTGGAGAAAATCGCATCCGGCAGGTGCCCACCCGGAGCCTTCACTTCTGTCATGGTTTCAAGGTTTCCAAGAATGCTGACATAGACGATGACGGCAGACGATTTTGATTCGCGAAGATATCCAAGCGTTTCAACCCCATGCATGACAGGCATGATGACGTCGAGAGATATGACGTCTGGTCTGGTCTTCTCCGCGAGAGCAAGACACTCCAATCCATTTGACGCCTCACCAATGACCTGCATTCCCAGGCCTTCGAAGATCTCCGAAATCCTCCGACGCTGCGAGACACTGTCATCGACAACAATTACTCTGCGGCCAACCAAGGCGTTCTGTCTGTCAACGCCTCGCGACGGTGGATTCCGGTCACTTTGTGATGCAATGCGCACAGCCATATGCCGATTCCTCCTTGCTGCGGGAGAGGTCGGCGAGGAAATAGACAAACTTGACAGAAAATTCAAAAAAACCTGAGAATACTGATTGTTATAAAAACCTCGGAAATACAGACGAGTGCACCGAGCAGGTCGCCATTGAGCGCCTCACTGCGACGCACGAGCGAATGCAAAACCAAACCACCGGCAATCCAGGCGAACAACCAACACAAAAAGCCTGTCAGGATTTTTTCCGAAGAAAGGAAAACTTGCGCTTCAAACGCTTGGAGTTCGAATGCCCTCTCAAGAAAAAAACAAATGAAGATTCCGAGAGCACAGGAAATGAGCAACATCATTGCCGCATATCGGAATCCCACAGACTGCATCACATGCGACGAACGGGCCGATCGGGCTTGGTCGATCCGGGAGGAGAAAAGCAGGCCCAGGCCGAGAGAATTGACCCTTGAAAAAAGACAGACCAGTGCCCAGGCCACCAATGAAAGTCGAGACTGCGCGACCACAACCAGCCGAAATGCCCAGAACAAAACAAGAGCGCTGACACCAAATGTGCCAAGACGAGGATCCTTGAAAGTGGAATGAATCTTCTCCAGTGACTCGTTCGAGTTGAATTTGGAGACGCCCAATGAATCGGCGGTGTCGGCAAGGCCATCCTCGTGAAAGAATCCCGTCAACATCGACAACCCGACAAAGCCCAGGGCTGGCGACCAGTGCCGCTGGCCTTCTCCCAAAAGCAGGACTGCCACATAAGAAAAAAACAAAAAAACCAGGGTTTGCAGCAAAGGGCCCAGGAACACACCCGATGGCCTGAAAGTCTTTGCGTTTGCCACCGGCCAGCGAAAAAAGAAACTCCAGCCGGAAATCAGATAATCGAGCACAATCACCTGCCTCAAATTTCGGTCTCTGCCCGAGGACTCACAACTTCACTGGAAACACGTTGCTGCACCAATTTTGAATCGATCGGAACCCGCAATTCATCTTCACGGGCGACGAAAATTCGTCTGATGACAATCTCTTCATCCAGCCGGTTGACCAGTCTTGAGTGCAACTCGATAGGCTCCAGAAAACGCAAGCCGTGCACATCTTTAACCACAACTTTCAAGGTGTTTCTCGAGTGGCGATCGCGCCCGCGGGGTGAAAAGCGCGTCAAGCTCGTGCTGCTTTCAATCATTTCTGCCGGTACGCTTTGCGAGCGCAAAAAGTTCAAGGTTGCAGGACAAAGGCTGGGCTGATTCTTGAGCTGATCCACAGGCACGCTTTCCTCGTAAACCCGCTTCCAAAGTTTGCGCCCAAAAAGCAGATCAGCAAGCAACTCAATGCCGCGCTCGCGTCCATTGGACACATGCTTCTGCGCATAAGAATAGAAGGACGAATCATCGAGCTCGAGAAACTGATCAAGTTCCAGTGGCAAGGAAAACCTGTTGAGCGTCTTGTGAATTGCCTCGAGCATGGCTTCGCAGGCAGTAGCAGTTTTATGAAAATAGACCTGCTGGTACATGCTCCACCGCGCACGCAGATAATCCTCAAAAGCCGCGACACCACTTCTGCGGATGGCAAGATGAAAATTGGAGGTTGATTCGTCCTTGTAAAAGCAGGCAGAATCGAGAATCCGACCCGCATCGAACAAACCGTAGACCACTCCACACTCGCGAGAATCGCGGAGCAAATAATCCATTCTGTCGACGTCAATTTCGCCACTGACAACTTCGTGGAGCAAAGACTGCAAGCCGCTCTGTTGAAGGATGCCTCCTGGATTCGCCTGTACATCCAGATCAAGAATCGCGCAGACATCCTGCCCCAATCCAAATTCCAGCAACTCATCTTGTCCCGAAAAAATCCGGGCGACGATCATCAGAGTATAAATTTCATGACGAACACGCGACTCAATCGCTTGTGGGTGCTTTTGTTTCTGCTTGTCAATCTTCTTTCCGAACGCTTCCATCAGGTATTTTGGCAGACCAAGAGTGGCCAAAGACTGCTCAAGCTCTCGCCAGGAGGGCATGAAACGTTCGAGACTGTGAGAAAAAGGCGCATGACCGACGTCATGCAACAACGCAGCGAGCCGAAGTATCTGCGCCACTTCTCCATGTTTGAGCCACTGCAACGCTTGTCGAGTGTCGCTCAAATTCCCGTGATGCAGCTCTGTCAGTGAATGAGATTTCTGAACCGTGTGCGGCAGCTGTGAGAGTGATTCGTTCAACGCAGCAAGAATTCGCTCTTGATTCGAAATCAAGGAATTGAGCAATACGCCCGCCATATGCATCACACCCAGCGCATGAACAAACCGGGTGTGTGTCGCTCCCGGAAAAACGTACTTGATGAATGCTGTTTGCTGAATGCGCCGCATGCGCTGAAACTCGGCAGTATCGATCACCCGTTTTTCAATCAAGGTGAAAGAGATGGTGTCGTGCAAAGGGTCTCGCACCTTGCCGATGAACATCAACGATTCGGTGGGCTTCGAGATTGCAGACATGTGAGTGGCACTCCCCGGGGTGAAACATGCGTGGGCAACGCAAATTCAGTCTTTGGATGATTTAAACCATGCGATCGGGCAAGGGCTTTTCCGCGCGTGCCTCACAGATCAGCAATTTTGATTGACACCCTCGGTGAAAGCGTGTTACCCAACCCTTTACCTTTGCGAAAGGGGTCTTCTTACTTTCGGGCAATGCTTACAAAAATATCAGCAAGTTATCCAGATTCGCTCCTGTTCAGGGAAGTCGAACGTCGTGGTTTTCTAGCTGGTTGAGCCACGCTCCAGAAGAAAGATTCCATGGCAAAGGTTTTGCTGAACGAGACGCAGGTGAACGAGTGGCATCCCGGCGGCTCGTGAACCACTTCTCCTGGAGGGCTGAGAAATGAGTTCAGAGAAAATCATGTTTGGTGTCGGCGAAAGGGCAGTTTATCCCTGCCATGGCGTTGGAACCATTGAAAATATTGAAAGCTGCGAAATCGCCGGGACGAAACAAGATTTTTACGTACTTAAAATTCACGCGACCGGTGCAAAAGTGATGGTTCCCACACGTGCGGCACAAACCGTGGGATTGCGTGCGGTTATCTCGCCACGCGAAGTTGAAAAGATCTATGACATATTGAAGTCACCGTCGAAAAAATCGACAGCGACCTGGAATCGTCGCTTTCGCGCCCTCAATGAAAAGCTCAACACGGGCAATCTTGTCGAAATCGCCGAAGTTCTTCGCGACCTCTCGAGCCTGCGCAACGACAAGGATCTTTCATTTGGTGAAAAGAAAATGCTCGAGCGTGCACGTGCGATGATTGTTTCGGAAATTTCCGCAGCCAAGAATCTCGACCGCTGCTCTGTTGAAACAGAACTGAATCATATCCTGTTGCCCGTTTGATACATCCACGAAATTCTGCACGGAAAAAAGCTGCGGCACTGTCCGCGGCTTTTTTTAATCTTCAACCGAAGACAAGAAGTCGCGACTGAATTGATCGAATGTGCCAGCTGCTATTTCGCTTCGGCAACGTTCCATCAATCTTTCGTAAAACCAGGTGTTGTGAAAACTCACAAGCCGCCAGCCGGTGGGCTCATCGCATTTTATCAACTGATGCAAATACGCTCTTGAGTAGCGTCGACATACAAAGCAATCGCACGCTGCATCAATCGCCTCATTGGACACGGCATAAGCCGCCCTGCGCAACTTCACTTTTCCTGAAAAGGTGTAGGCGACACCTTGGCGGGCATGATTTGTGGGAATGATACAATCGAACATGTCGACGCCTGCGCGAACACTTCTCACCAAATCATGCGGTGTGCCCACACCCATCAAATATCGAGGTTTATGGGTTGGCAACTTGCTCGCCGTAAAATGGGTAAAATGCTCACGCTCATCATCCGTTTCACCCACAGCCAAACCACCAATGGCATAACCGGGAAAATCAAGTTCACTGAGTGCCTGGGCACTTTCTGTGCGAAGGTCTTCATAAATCGCACCCTGGACAATTCCAAACAACGCGTTGGCGTGGTTTTTCTGCGCATTTTTGCAACGCTTTGCCCACCGATGGGTGCGCTCCATTGCCCGTACTGCAATTTCGCGGGAGCTTGTAGAGGGCACGCAAACATCAAGAACCATCATGATGTCGGAACCGATCACTTCCTGGAATTCAATGTTGCTTTCGGGGCTGAAGAATCGAATGGCCTGGTCGAGATAACTTCGAAATTCAACACCCTCTTCAGATATGACGCGCTGATGTGGGAGCGAGAAAATTTGAAACCCGCCACTGTCGGTGAGAATGGGACGGTCCCAGTGAATAAGCTTATGGTACCCACCCCTGAGTTTCAGGGTTTCCGCCCCTGGTCGCAGATACAAATGATAGGTGTTTCCAAGTATGATCTGCACACCGATGGACTCGAGATCTACATGATCCAGTGCACGAACGGATCCAAATGTTCCAACCGACATGAAAACCGGTGTTTTGATTGTTCCGTGTTGAGTTGTCAGAACTCCACAGCGTGCGTTTGTGTTTTTGTCACTGGATGAAATTTGAAAAGAAAATGCCACGAAGACTGCTCCTCAACTTGAAGAACGGAAACTGTGGCGCAGGATTTATACGTATTCAACTACTCACCGGCGTGCATGCGCCTGGTCAGTCCTGACAACAGGTGTTCTGGTTGGATGTCTGTAACGACAATGAGTCCATGCGCGCAAGCACACTGCGCTTGAATTCATACTTCACTGCCGCTCTTAAACCCGGAAAAAACTCTCTCCAGTATTTGTCGGCAAAACGCGGATTGGTGCTCGTCAACTCGAGAGTCACGGTCGGGACTTGCCGCTCATTGCCAGCAAAATTGCCAAGGGAACCGGGATAGAAGACAAAGTCCAATACACGGTAGTTGTTGGAATTGCGCGAGACGACATAAGCCAAATCACGTGCTTTTTTCTCATTTTCGGTGAGATTTTTGCGTTTATTGTCGCCCGGACCGTCGTAGTCGAGAAATCCGAGAGGCGCGTGAATGGAAACGACCTTGTCCGGCATGTAGCGACTCATCAGGTCAACCTGGAACCGCGTACCCTCTTCGGTGGCAGGAGATTGCCCTGGAAAATGTCGGGGGTCGGAATTGCGTCGTTGTTTCCACCAGCGTTGAGCTGAATTCCACCAATCCCGCGTTGCAAAGTTTCTATTCAAATCAACGCCATTGGCATTGGTTCGGCGGGCAGGAAACATGAAAAAGCCATCGGGGTTGACGAGCGGCGCCACAACAACCCGGTGCTGAGCAAACAAACCATTGTCATTGCGAAGCGCATCCGCAAAGCGGAAAGCCAGATTGATGGGGGTGAGTTCATCCGGATGAACTCCTCCCAAAACCAACGTGCTTTCGTCGGGGGGGGGCTCGCCGCTGCCCCAGGTCAAACCCGAATAATCCCAATAAATCAATGGATATCCGTTTTCTGAAACGCGATCGTACGTCCAGGGAAGATTTGAGCAGGGACTGCGTCCCCATCCCAAACTGCGATAGCGTGCGTCGATTTTATCGCACAAATCAGCAATTCTTTGGTTCTTGCGGACTGCATCCGCAGCGCCAATGGAATCGAACACGGATATTCCAGGAAGATTGTCAAAGCCGAACAGTCGACGACTTAAATACTGAAAATCATTTATTAAAGAACTCTCGTTCGATTTTCCAACAACAGAAAGCGGCGTTGAATAACTTTCAGCGGATTCTCCAGAATCGTTGCTGCCCATGGCACTGACGTTCGTTGCCATCAAGCAGGCGACGAACATCATCTTTGCACCAAAAAACACCGAGCGACTCTTAAACAAATGAATTCTCCTTTTCACACGCCCAAAAGGCGAGTAAAGACCTCGGACATGAAGACGCGGACCGCACTTTGGCATCGACGCCTCGGGTTTGCCCGTCGGGTGCTCCAATTCCATCACGCAGTGCCAAGAGTTTCAAGCTCATTGCGTCAAGGCCGAACACAGTTCCCTGTCTTTCAGATATTATCGGATTTTTAAAGACTTTCTGCAGGGAACAAACTGCAGCTGGAGCAAGGTGTCCACATGAGCAACGCAAATTCTGCAACCCAACGTCAGGCGATTCAAAAATTCATCGATGAAAAAATTGCACCCGGGGTTCAGTCCCATGGTGGAGACGTCCTCATCGACGGCCTTGAGTCCGGTATTTTGACCATCAGTCTTTCGGGTGCCTGTGGCAGCTGCAGCGTGCAAGCTTATACATCCGAATCTATTGCAAATTACATCCTCGAAGAATTCCCGGAACTTGACGACGTCGTCGTTCGTGACCCAACATAGGTTCACGCTGCCCATGCCGGGCGACGTTGAATTCGACCCCGGGGCATCCGTTTGAACGCCATCATACAAATCCTCGAACAACTCTTGGCTGCGGTGCCCCAGGACCAGTGGCACTCACAGAGATTTTATCCTTTTCCAAATCCGCCCTCGGGACCCATCACCCTGTTTGATGCCTGCGTCTTTCAGCATGGAGCATCCGGCGCATTGGGAATGGCCTGGCTGAGTTGTCCTGGATTTCAGGAACTGCTCACTTTTCCTTTTCGCATTTCACGCTACAGCCAGGACGGTGATTTGATTTTTTTGCCGCCCTGGAGTCTTCGCGAGGCGACTGCCGATGCGGATTTTTATTCGACGTGGAAACAGGCGGCTCAAGCGACCGGGCGACTGCCAACAGTCAGGGGCGGCGCATTGCATTCACGACAATTCGAAGCCCAATCGAGTTTCAACATCATCAACCTGTGGACGGACAACAAAAACGCCTGCACACGCGTCGAAACGCAGCACCTTTGTAAAATCTTCCGGGTTGCCTCGCCCAAAAACCCATATTCGATTGAAGCTGAAATTCTCGAACACCTGACCGCGCAAAACATGTTTCTTCAGCACCCCGAGCTGACGACACGTTATGACCTGCATCCTGTCAATTCGGATGGCAAGGGAATTCCCGTGGCAATTGTGACCCGATACATCCAAAGCAATGCGAAACTCTGGCAAGAGCTCAGTGCAAAAATCCAGCACGCCCGATACCCCGAAACCATGCGGGAATACTCATCGAGATTGACCTGGTTCTCCATTCTTGAAACGATAGGAAAATTGGGAAGACTATTGGCGGAATTCCATCTCGCAATGACCCACAGCCGCAAAAACCCACTTCTGAGTCCTGAAACAAACGTGGGCGAGGCCAAGGAAAAATGGTTGGAGACACTTCTCCACAAACTCAACGAACGGATCTATTTTATCCGGAATATTGAGCCTTCACAGGGAATTTCTCCGCAAAACTTCAAACGCCTGGCTGATTATGCGCATGACTTGTTTGAAAGAATAAAACAAACAGAGCATCTGGGACTTTTGATTCGCACACATGGACACGCCCACCTGGGCCAGGTGTTGATGAGTGACGATGGTCTGTATTTGGTGAACTACGAAACCGACAGTCTCGACGATGAAGAATACAGGCTTCAAAAACAGTCTGCACTAAAAGACCTTGCAGCAATGATGGTCAGCCTTCAATTTGCATGGTCGACGACCGAGCGAAACGAAAGCCTTCCAGTCTTCAGCGAAATATTGTCGCCCGACAGCGAATACGGCCAACATGTGATTCGCAAGCTTGAAAAATTTTCAGAACCCCAAAGGTACACCCCCAGCCTGATCGAGCTGGAAAACGCGTTGGCCCGCTCCTATCTTCTCACAATCGCGGAAGATGCTTCAGGCATCGAATTGCTGCCTCAAAAAAATTCAGACATCGAGAACCTTTATGATTTTTGCTTTCTTCTGAGAATTTTGAAAGAAACAGTCCGGGACCTCCGGCAGCTCAATCCCCGATTCAAAACCGACCTCAAGATTTTGATGGATCATGTGGACGGCAAATTGAAACGTCCCAATTTTGAGGCCTTTTTCAATTCACCAGCCCGATTCAGTTTGTCGATGGAAGTTGAACCTCCATATGGCGTCGACCCGGAATTTTCCTGACGTTGCGCCAGCCGAATTAGCCAGCCAAACGATTTGACAGGTCGAACTGCTTTGACAATACTGCCGCCCACCTAGCGGCCTGGTGATCGGACTGTGGTCGAAATTCAAGAAAGGAATGCAGCATGGAACTGACCTTCTCAATCATCAAACCCGATGGTGTACGCCGCAATCTTGTTGGCAAAATCTTCAACATGATGGAATCTTCCGGTTTGCGCATTGTCGCAACCAAAATGATCCACATGTCACGCCGTGAGGCAGAACAGTTTTACGCTGTGCACAAAGAACGCCCATTCTTTGGCGAACTGTGCGACTTCATGTGTTCTGGGCCCGTTGTGGTCTCGGCTCTTGAAGCACACGACGCGGTCGTCAAGTATCGTGAACTGATGGGAGCGACCGACCCAAAGAAGGCAGCCAAGGGAACAATCCGCGCTGAATTCTCTGAAAGCATCGGCGAAAACACCGTCCACGGTTCCGACTCAAAGGAAAACGCAGCAATCGAGCTCGGATTTTTCTTTGCCGGTACAGAGCTTGTCAATCGCGCTCGCTAACGTAAACTGGCTGACTGCGGTGCCTTCCGCAGACGAGTGATGAGGGAGGGGGGTCTACAGCAAAGACTTCCCTCTTTTGTTTTCAAGGAATTTTTCTGAGAGAGATGACCATGGCGAACAAGGACATTCTTTTAACTCCCGAAATCGTGATCGAAATTTCAGCCGAGCTTGGACTCGCCAAGACACCGGTTGAAAACACCTTGAAACTCATCCTCGACGACTGCACGGTGCCGTTCATTGCCAGGTACCGCAAAGAAGCCACGGGTGGACTCGACGAAGTCCAGATTCGCGACATCCGTGACAGGTTCGAGTACGTCCTCGCACTCAACGAGCGCAAAGAGACCATTCTCAAATCCATCCAGGAACAGGGAAAGCTTACCCCGCAACTGGAAACCAGAATCAAAACCTGCAAGGTCAAATCCGAACTCGAAGACCTTTATCTGCCGTTCAAACCGAAGAAGAGAACCCGGGGTCAAATCGCCAAGGAGCGTGGACTGGAGCCACTGGCATTGGAAATCCTCAAGCAAGACCCCGCTCTCGAGGATCTCGTCAGCCTTTGTGTTTCATACGTGGGTCAACATCCGGAAGTCACCACCCTTGAAATCGCGATTCAGGGCGCCAAGGATTACATCGCAGAACAAATCTCGGAGCGAGCAGACGTGCGCGGCGAATTGCGCCAATGGATCCTCGACAACGCGACGTTTGTCTCGCTCGTGCGTGACGACCACAAAGACAAAAAAACTAAGTACAACAATTATTACGACTTCAAGGAACCGGTCAAATCGATTGCTGCTCACCGCTTGATGGCACTCCGCCGTGGTGAGAAGGAAGAAATTCTGAAAGTGACGGTTGATTATGACATCGAAACCGCACTGGCTCTCGTTTCAAATCGAAGCATCGAGAGCAAAGCTTCCACGCCTGTCAAAACACTCATGACCGAATGCATCAAGGATGCTTTCAATCGACTTTTGGCGCCCAGCATCGAAACAGAGCTCCGATTGGAAACCAAAAACCGCGCAGAAGAAGAAGCCATTTCGGTGTTCGCGAAAAACCTGCGCTCGCTTCTGTTGCTCCCGCCAATTCCTAAGAAAATCGTCCTTGGTGTCGACCCTGGGATCCGGACCGGCAGCAAGCTGGTTGTGGTCGATGAAACAGGGAAGCTCCTGGACAACGCCACCATATTCCCTGATATCGAACAGCCCGTGACTGCGCCAAAAAACAAGAATTCAGTCGAAAAATCACTCGATTTCATCAAGCGCTACAACGTCGACTACGTTAGTATCGGCAACGGAACCGCGGGCCGCGAAATGGATGATTTCTTTCACCAGATTGCTGAAGCAAACAAGGATCTCAAGATCAAGGTCCTGGTCGTGAACGAGGCAGGGGCGAGTGTGTACTCGGCCAGCGATGTTGCGCGCGACGAATTTCCAGATCTCGACCTCACATATCGCGGAGCTGTAAGCATTGCGCGCCGCCTGCAAGACCCGCTGGCGGAGCTTGTGAAAATCGAGCCCAAGAGTATCGGCGTGGGTCAATATCAGCACGATGTGAATCAGAGCCGACTCAAAAAACAACTGGATGAAGTTGTTGAAAGCTGCGTGAACTACGTGGGCGTCAATCTGAACACCGCGAGCCCGAGCCTGCTCTCATACGTCGCCGGCATTGGCCCGACGCTGGCCAAAAACATCGTTCGACATCGCGAACAAAAAGGCATCTTCAAAGACAGAACCGCCCTGTTCGAAGTCATGGGCTTTGGACCAAAGGCATTTGAACAGGCGGCCGGCTTCCTTCGCATTCCCGAGGCAGCCAATCCCCTCGACAACACCGCCGTTCACCCCGAAGCATACAACGTGGTGGAACGCATTGCAGTTGATCTCAAGAAATCACTCAATGAATTGATTGGTCAACGGGACGTGCTGAATACTCTCGACCTCAAAAAATATGTAACAGATGAAATCGGTGTTCCGACTCTTCAGGACATCGTCAAGGAGCTTCAAAAACCGGGACGTGACCCGCGTGAGGACGGGGTCAAGCACACTTACAACCGCGAAGTCCGGGACCTCAACAGCCTGCAAGAGGGAATGGTGTTGTCCGGCACTGTGACAAACGTGACGAACTTTGGTGCGTTCGTGGACATTGGCGTCCATCAGGACGGCCTGATTCACATCAGTGAATTGTCGAACCAATTCGTGAAAGATGCCTCAACCGCCATCGCGGTTGGAGACCAGGTGAAGGTCAAGGTGATTGGTGTCGACAAGGAGCGCAAGCGCATCAGCCTCAGCCGCAGGGCAGTGGAAGAGGGCGTTGCCGGAACCTTGGGTTCACCGCGTCCTTCACAGCGGGCGGGAGCATCCTCGGCATCTCAGGCAGGCCAGCCCAGACCACATGGCGCTTCAGGAAACAATGGCAATCGCCCCTCAGCTGCTTCCAGCTCGAGTCCTTCACCCCGAAGAGCAAATGGCCCTGGCGAACGACCAGCACCAGCACAGCAATCCGCTCCAGCTTCGTTGCAGGATTTATTGAACAAGTTCAACAACAAGAGACTCTGAGACGAGATTGCGGGAGATTTCAGTGAGCGGAAAAAAAACATTTTTGGGTGTGATTGGTGGCTCGGGTCTTTACGACCTCCCTGGTCTCACGGACATTCGTGAACATTCGATTCACACCCCTTTTGGAATGCCCAGCGACAGCATCATCACTGGTGTGGTCAACGGAAGACAGGTCGCATTTCTGCCACGTCACGGCAAAGGTCACCGGTTCACTCCCTCGGAAGTCAATTATCGGGCCAATATCTATGCCCTCAAGACGCTGGGCGTCACCCATATTCTGAGTGTCAGTGCGGTGGGAAGCCTGCAGGAAAAGTATGCGCCCGGAACAGTCGTGGTGCCGAATCAGATTCTCGACAGAACCACAGCCACCCGCGAGCGAACTTTTTTTGGCAAAGGAGTGGTTGGCCACGTCAGCCTGGCTGATCCTTATTGCCCACAACTTCAAAAAATCGCTTTCGAAGCCTGCACGAACGAGGGTTTGGCAGCATTTCACGAAGGAACTTATGTTTGCGTGGAAGGCCCTCGTTTTTCCTCGCGCGCTGAAAGTCATTCCTTTCGCCGGGATGATTGCGGAATTATCGGCATGACCGCAATGCCCGAAGCTTCACTGGCTCGTGAGGCGGAAATTCCTTACTGCACGCTCGCATTCGTCACAGATTATGATTGCTGGAAGGAACACGAAGAGGCCGTGTCTGTTGATGCGGTGCTTGCAGTGTTGAAAAAGAACGTCGATGCATCCAAACGCATCGTCCGAAATGTTCTGACGGCTCTGCCCGAATTCTCAGACAATCCCATTTTCAACGCTGCCCGGTTCGCGTTGATGACATCTCCAGAAATCATTCCACAAGAGACCAAAAGAGCTCTCTGGCCCTTGTTTGGGAAATACTGGGGCGGATCTGACGACAGGAATCACTGATGAGCAAACGGCGGAGATTGTTTTCAACGGAATTGCAAAACGATCTTCATCTTCATGTGATCCCGGGTTTTCAAGACAATTACTTTTACGTGCTTGAAAAACGCTCCACAAAAGAGTGTGCTGTTGTCGATCCCGGAGATTTTGCACCCGTTCATTCATTCATTTCCGGATCAGGTTTGATCTTGAAGAGCATACTGCTGACCCACCACCACCGGGACCACACGGGCGGAGTTGAATTTCTAGTCAAATCATCGGCGAATCCACCGGTCATCTTTTGTTCGGAATGGATAAACATTCGCGACTCATGGTCGCCTGCGTCGATTGAGAGAGTTACACCTTCAGCAAAGCCAAATGAATCTGTTTTGGGCTTTCCCCTGAGAGTCTTGGACGTACGTGGCCACACACTGGATCACATCGCGTTCGTCATCAGCGATAATGGCGACGACGCCGTTGTGCGGGATGTGTTTGTCGGTGATGCCCTTTTTGGTGCTGGTTGTGGGGGTTTGTTTGAAGGAACCCATGAGCAAATGCTCAGTGCTCTTAAAAACCTGCGGCAACTTCCCGGGCACGTCAGAGCGTGGTGCGCTCATGAATACACCGTCAAAAACCTTCGGGTTGCCATACAACTTCAGGAAAACAACCGGAGTCAATTCAATCGACTCGAACGACTGGAAAGCGAACTGGTGGCCGAGGCCCTGCAGCCCCATGAGCTCATCACAATTCCACTTGAAATGGCAGAAGAATTTGCCACCAATCCGTTACTTCGTTGGGACCAGCCTGATCTGCAAAAAGCCATTGACACGGTTGGCGATCTTGCAACATTCACGTATGTGCGGAAGTTTCGCGATCGCTTTTGAACTCTCGTTCTCCAGTGCAAGGATTTCTTCAAAAATGAAAAGCCTCTTTGAGTCCGTCCGCGTCATCAAATGGCCCCACAAAGAACAGCCAACCGAGAAAACCGTTGCTGAAGAGATGCAGAAGCATGGTTTCAAGGTTTACGATCTTCAGACAATACCACCTTGGTTTGAGCGCTCACTGCATTCGCACGACTATGATGAAGTTCGTGGAGCGGTGGCGGGCGTCACGACATTCCATTTCGAGGAATTTCCCGTCACTATTGAAGCGGGTGATATTCTTTTCATCCCTGGTGGAATTCCACACTCCGTTCGCAGCCACAACGGTCATTCATTCACAGCCTACAAAGGCTCGCGCACTGGTGAACGAAGCGTCACGGAGCATGCAGACGGAAAAGGCAGCATTGAAGATCTCGCAAAAAACAAATGATGGAAGACACCATGAAATTTTTCTTCTTTGACCTTGATGGTACTCTCGAAGACAGCCGAAAAGACATGGTTTCGGCGGCACAACACGTTCGAGCAGGGCTCGGGCTTCCGGCAAGACCTTTCAACGAGCTTGTGCCTCATGTCAATCGAGGCATGCGTGAACTTTATTTGAACTGCTTCGATGATTTGATTTCTCCTGCCGGAAAAGCAGCGAACGAGGCTGAACTTGAGCGTGTTCAGAAGTTGTACGAACAACGATATGGCGATTTCATTGCAGTGGATACTCGGTTGTATGCGGGTATTCGCGCAGCACTCGAAGATGCAAAAACCCTGGGTCGGGTGGCAGTGATCACCAACAAGCCGGAAAAGCTTTCGATCAAGCTTTTACGATCTCTTGAAATACTGCCGCTCGTCGACCTTGTGGTGGGTGGAGACACCTGTCAGGAAGCCAAACCAAGCGCAGTGCCCCTGCAATTTGCCTTCGAGAAGCTTGGCGGAACGAGGGAAAAAGATCAGGTGTTCATGATCGGCGACAGCCAAGGCGACTCAACCGCCGGTGCCCTGTTCGGGGCCACCACGGTTTGGTGTGCCTGGGGTTACCAGTCGTTGCCACCCACTCAACCGCCACCTCAATTGGTCGCCTCAACCACACAGGATCTTTACTCTATTTTTAGAACTGCAAAGTTGTGAATTTTGCCTTGCGCAAGCAAATGAATTGGGGCATCCCTCCGGCCTCAATCACACGAACACAAAGGAAGTGTGGCCTGTGTCACGACTCACAAACACCCAACGAGAAGACGCCTGGATTTACGATCTTCGACTTCTGAACGGCAAGATTCGCGGGCTGCGTGGAGTTCCATCGGTGCGCACCCGGACGGTCTCCACAGAAGATTGTCGTGGCTGGTGTTACCGCTCGCCTTCGGGCTTGAAGGTTGCACAAGAGTTGCGAGCGAGCCTGCGGGATTTCTACAAGGTACTTGATACCGATCCAGCGGCACCCAGTCTTATCAAAGCCAGCGCAAAGCTCTGGCTGCGCCTGATGACCATTCGACCCTTCATGGACGGAAATCGCCGCACAGCCCGTGCTTTTCTCGCCCGCTGTTTTACACAACAGGGTCTCTCCGTGAAAAGCTTTCAGGCCTTGAAAAAATTCCCAACCACAGGCCGCTTGGAAGAAGATCTGGCTTCATGTCAGCTGGCACTCGGCAATTGCCTGACAGCCGGACAATCCGCACAACACTGAAGCTCTATCCGCTGTTGCATAATTCCCTTAAGAAAATAGTTCACTCTGGTTGGCAGCGATCTCCTCGTGCCATTTTTGCTTCTGCAGGCGCATCCCGGTGCCTGTGAACCATTCATGGAGGAGATTGAGATGAATATTTTTGGACACAGTTTACCTCGATGGTGCACCTCACTGATGTCTTTCTCGGCATTGTGCTTTACCTCTATTCAGACGGTAAACGCCGATCAGCTCTATTGGCGGAGATACTCTCCTGGCCTGATTGGACCGGGACCAGTTTTTGTGAGTCCGGTCGGAAACATCTGGAATGGTGGATGGTGGATGTCGGTGGACTTGGGTCGATCGCCACTCAGCATTTGCAGGATTTCCGATGGTCCACGCTGGGCTTACGGAAATTATTTCAATGGGGTCTGCGCCTATTATTCACCCACGCTCAGCAGAGGCCACGATGTTTCGGTTGGCTTCGACCTCCTCGGTGGAACACGGTTTCCGAACTGGCGAACCGCATCACGCATCGATCTCATGACGGACGACACGGGGGTTGTTATTGACCTCTCTCTCGGCGACCCTACCATATCGCAGCAACAGACTGTTCAATCAGAGGAACTGCAACTGCTTTGCAGAATCCAACAAGCAGATGGTGCGTTTATCGGAACGCTGATCGAAGGCGGATGTTATGCAGCCTGGAATGGACAAACGATGATTTCTGCGGACTACGAAATTATCGAATCACAAAGTCACTGACGAATTATCAGCAATCGTTTCAATTTATCTCAACAGCTCGGCGGGGTGGGGGTCTTATTGACACCTCTCCCTGTCGAGAGATCAAGCGCGAGTGCTAATCTCTAAACACTGTCGTGTCGCAGTCCAAACACTGCAGACAATCGATGCGCCTGTTCATCGGGAGAAGTGTCGCATGGCCGCGCCAAAATTATCCGAACGCCGAGTCTCGCAGCGTTACACTCTGAATCAAGAGTCGACCTGCGGTCACGCTGTCTTTGAAAAATCCATTGTGTTGCCAATGCTGGACATCAGTTA
Organism: Silvanigrellaceae bacterium; assembly: GCA_049423385.1. Lineage (GTDB taxonomy): Bacteria > Bdellovibrionota_B > Oligoflexia > Silvanigrellales > Silvanigrellaceae > RFOM01. The sequence continues at coordinate 43,304 of JBMSQQ010000019.1, forward strand.
TGGCGGGTTTTCGGTCGCCATCGACAAGCCCGAAAATGCAAACATCTGCGAGACTTTGCCGAGGACCTCGGAAGTTGATCTTATTATGTTGGGTGTTGGAACAACGGGACGAGCCATCCGGGTTTTTGAAAGCAAGCAGCGCCTTGGTTACGCTTTCTGTCACGATACAGCCAGCGTGCTGATTTTCCTGCGACGTTTCATTGAATTCATGCGCATGGGCGAGCACCTCACCGTTCTCGACAAATCGTTGCTCAAACCGCCTTACGACTCATCTGAGTGGTTTTGCTTCCGTGGTGATGGTCCAACCGACGTGGTCCTGCACAAAAGCAAAGTGGAAGCCAATGCCATAGATGAAGCTGTCATCACCTATCGCGAAAAAGATTCTTATCGAACCGCTGAACTGCGTGGCGGTCGGCTTTATACGGGAATCTCATCCGAGAACTCTGCAACGGCAAGCCGAGCAAACCAGGATCCACAAGCCAATGAAGACATTCTCAGAAAGGCGGCGTGCGTTTTGATGGGATACTTGCAGGCTTGTGACCAAAGCCAACAAGCATACATCAATCACCTGTTGGATCACATGAGAAAACAGTTGTTGTCTTCGCCTCAGTCGAAAAGCAGATTGACTTGAATTCTTGAAGATAAATTTTGAGGTTTGGTGCGGACGGTGAGACTCGAACTCACATGCCTCTCGGCGCTGGCTTCTAAGACCAGTGCGTCTACCAATTTCGCCACGTCCGC
>JBMSQQ010000020.1:0-42636 GCA_049423385.1 Silvanigrellaceae bacterium
TCAAAGCGTGCCGGCGTGTGGTCGAGTGCAATCTTGCTGCAGCCTGGCAAAAGCAAGGCCAACACTGCGAGCACTGCCGAAAGGATTGAAGATGTTCTTTTCATGAACCAACAAGATCCACCCAACGCAATTTTTGCGCAGAGTATTCATCCACCAGATTCTCGGAAAGCTTGTTGCGGGCCATGTTGGAGTCGCGGCGGGAGTTCGATGCCGCAGCTGCCAGTGCGTTCGCAAGTGACGATGGCATCGCTTTTTTGAGCTTTTCCCTGAAGTCCTGATGCTGCTCGGAGATCCAGGCGGCCAGGCTCGCAATGTCTGTGTTGAGCATCAACGCAGTGCGTTGATCTGCCGTCAAGGCCAGCAACATGTCCGGGAAAAACACATACAGCATCCAATCCGGCGGCTGCCCACCATGAAGTTTCAGCGCCTTTTGAACAAGTTCGCGCCGCAGGCTCGCCGGTATCAACGGAAGCAGGATAGAGAGAGCTGATGCGGCGTTGATCTCTTGTCCATGATCCGATGACTCGGAGTGATTCGTGATTGCAGGGACGGGCTTTCCATCGCAAACACTGCGCGCAGCCTTCAGAATATTGGCAAGATCATCGCGTGTTGCGCGATTGGAGCGCAGCAATTCCGAGGCATATTCGGAACGTTCGACGTCTGGCATCAACAAAGCGGTGGATTTTTGATCTGCACCTGAAAGAAGTGAAAACAGAACTGCACCCAGACGCTTGGGCAATGTGGTCATCAAATTGCGAATCCCGGCGGGACCAAACTCCTCGTGAATGCGTTTGTAAATTTCCGCGTCACTTTGAGAAAGAATCGTTGCTGCCAGGGCATGCTGGTTGAGAATCCGGTAGAACTCGGCACCCGAAGGCAATGCATCCGGAGCTGCATCCTTCAAATATTCGCTGAATTCGAGTTTGCGCTTTGCAAATTCTCCATCTTCGGGAAACTCTGGCTTCACAAGGCCATCGAACTCGAGAACCGCCTTGGCCAACATCGCATAATCGCCATCACGCAACCAAATCAGGAAAAGAGAACCCAAAACCTTGGAATCCTTTTCGATGCGCGAACGCCAAAGCATGGAATGTTCCGCAACAAATGCTTTTTCAATTGTCTCAACATCAAGAATTGTGTTCTTTTCGGGGTTTGGCTGGATTTCCTTCAAATCCACAGGCTCCGGCTGCGGCGCCGTGAGCGTGGCCTCCATGAGTTTTTCCTCTACCGTTTTCACACCGAGGCGGCGCCATGCCCAGATCAAAGCCAACACGCAGAGTGTCAGCAACACTCCACCCAACATGCCCGGAATATAGGGCAGCACACTCAACCAAAATTCACGGAAAAGGCCTTCTTTGCCAATCTCGGATCCAACTCCCTTGTCGTCAGAAGCACTTTTGTCCTTGCCTGGAGTTGGAGAAACAGAAGCCGTGGGAATCGGCGTTGGAGTGTTCTTGAGAGAATCAGGCAATGGCGGAAGCTGCTTGGCATCCACGGTAACAACCGTAAATCCCTTGCCCAGCTTCTGTTCAAGCCGGCGGACCAACGTCAGTCGATCCTTTGCTGGAATGCTTGTCTCGGTCGCCAGTTCGCAGCGCGCGCCCGTCAGATATTCCTGGGCTTCAACCGCACCTGGTCCACGGTCGTCCCCAATCCCCGGCAGTGAACCTTGTTTGGGTTTGTCGGTTGTCGCGTGCGACACATAAAAGCAGCCACGAGAAAAGCATTTGTCCGATGGGCAATCCTGACTCAAGGCCAGTTCAAATTGATTCTCGAGCCGCTTGAGTTCGGCCGCAACGGAAGGCGGAATGTTGCGCTCGGGAACACCGGGCGCCGCAAAAGCCATGCAGGTTGTTGTGAGTCCAAGAAGCACCAAGAATAAATTCACAGCCATCACTCCCAACGTTTCAGCTTCAATAAACCCTGACAACAACCCGGCGATGTCGCGCAAGCCGTTCGTCATCGTTCAATCCAGCCAATTCCGATTCCGGAAGTGGCTTGGTGTCTGCATAGGCTTCAACCCGAATATGGTCTCGCGGAATTCCGTGTCCCTCAAGTCTGGAACGCAATTCAATGGCACGTGAACTCGCAAGCTCCCAGTTCGAGGCAAACTTGCCGGCACCTTGAACAATCGGGGTGATGTCTGTGTGCCCCTCAACCGCAAATGAATACTTTTTTCCATAGGCGGACAACGTTTTGAAGAGGCTGTTCAGGGTCTGTTCCCATTCTCCACGGATGGCCGCGCTCCCCGAATCGAACATGATTCCGGAGTTGAGGGAAAGCGCCAATCCTTCATCATTGAGGTTGGTGCGCACCACTTTCTCAAGTCCCGCCTCCTTGATCTTTGAGTCTATTTCCTTCTGAATCGATTCAAGGCTCTGCGAACTTTCGGCTCCACTCAGGTTACGGGCTATCTGCTGCATCTTGACACGCGAGATTTGCGCAGCCGACAAAAGCATCACGAAGAACAACAGAAGATTCGTGATCAAGTCCGCATAGGACAACAACCAACCTTCTTCAGATCCTTTTGTCCGACGCTGCATTCCTCAGCCCTCCGCCAGGAGGTCGTTCACGCTCTTCTGGCACCGCTCAACCATTCCGATCCGCTCATCGAGGAGCGTATTGAGGTAGTGACTGATGGGTCCGGCAATTCCGGCACCAAATGCGACTCCATAGAGTGTGGCGGTCAATGCAAGCGACATGGCCGTTCCGATGTTTGTGTTGTCTGAAGTCATGTTCTTGAAAAGCTGTATCATGCCGGTGATGGTACCCACCATGCCAAAGGATGGTCCAAGCTTGGACAACATTTCCCAATTGTGGATGGCCGGTTGCATTCTCTCGATTTCATCATGCCGAAGTTCGGTGAACACCTTTTCCGAAGAAGCTCCGGCGGCGCGGCGCAGCAAAAGCTGGACAAACAGTTTCGTCGACTCGAAATTCGATTTGTCCAAAAACTCGAGCACCTGCGATTTCTTGCCTTCACGCCAAAGAACGCAGATCTTTTCGCGCTCTTCATCCATCTTCATTGTCTGTGATGAAAATCCACGCATGCCGGGAATGAATTCCCTGAGGCATGTGAGTGTTCGCAGCGCAGTCTTGCTGCTTGAGCCCAACAGCACCGCTGCAGCACAACCCACCAGAACCATCACAAGGGCATGTGGATCGAATGCTGAAACCTGCGTCATGTTGCGCGAGCTGAAACCAAGCGCAATCACCGCGAACAATAAAAATATTCCAAACAACTGCATTGCCTACCCCAATTTCGGATGATTATTTTTTGGTTCTCTGCAAATCCTCAAGTTTCTTGCGCACAGTCGAATCGCTCTCGATCTCCTCGGACTTCTCCCAGGTTTCGATCGCTTTTTCCTTCTCACCCATCAAGAGCAGAATAGAGCCCTTCGCACGCAAAAACTCGGGATGTGAGGGATATCGGGCGAGGACAATTTCAGCATACTCCAACGCCAACGAGTAATTCGCATTGCGAATAGCCTCCTGCATCAGCGTTCGCGAGCGCGAGACGCTCACGTCCGGAGCTGATTCATTCACTTTCAAACCGCGTTCGCGATATGCTTCATTCAAAGATTTGTCGGCAGGTCCCGGCGGTGGCGGAACAAGCCGCGAGGTTGGTAAAACCTTGACTTTCTGGTTATCTGTCGAATGTTCAATGATCACCCTCTGCGAAGACGCAAGCATCGGAACATCCACTTCAGTCATGACTTTGCCATCGTTCCAGCGGACTTTGAGGGCTGTTGTGGAACCAGCAGAATAGGCCTGCAACGGCTTGCCCTCTTCCTTGAGGGCCTCATTCCGCTGCAAAGGAGCATCCAATAGGTAGTGGGTGTAGTTGCGTGGCGAGGTGCAGCCAAGACAAACCACGAAAATCAACCCATACTGCATCAACAAATTTCCTGATTTCATGGCACCACCGGCAGCAACGAAGAGTTCAAGGTTGAAATTCCAATCCCAAGCCTACCATTCGTGGAAAAGAAAATGTTCAAGGCGTAATTCCCATTTAAAATCGGAAAAGGAACCCGGGCAATGCCAACGAGCGTCAGTAAAGGGTCAAATCCGTCAACGGAAGTGCCACCAAGATTCCGGGTCAGTGATCGAATGAGTGCGGTCGGCACACTCATCAACAACTTTCCGCCCAACAATGAATTTTCCAACGCCGGAAAAGCTTCCGCATAGGTTGCACCCAAGCCCAGAACTGGATCGAATGCGGACAACGAAACCCCGAAAAACCGCTGATTGAACTGTCCCCACTGCTCGAGCCAATCCACTGAAAAATGCTGACCGGGGTAAACCCCCAGATCGAACACCGTGTGGGTCAGGCTCTCGCCGCGTTGCCTTCTCAGCAAATCGCGGGCAGCCGTATAGTTCCGTTGACTACGGGCTTGCGAAACGAGCGACGGACTCACGTTTTGTGCGAAGACAATCTTTCCGGTCGCAAGAGAAACACCCCGCACTGAAATCCCTTCAATGGTTTCGCTGAACCACCACCCCGTTTGAGCGGGCGGTGAACTGCCTCTCATGGCATTGTCGAAGTCGGCAATATCGGTGAGCGTCATGCTGTCTGGGGAAACGAGTTCCATGCCTTGGTCGCGGACTTTACTGTACGTTGCTCCACAGCCCTCGCAAAAGCGAATACCGCTGTCTCTGAGAGCTGTTTGCAACGAACGCACAGAACGCACCACGAAAGAATTTCGGCTTTCCTCAAATGCAGGACTCGCCTTCACAAGAATCGCAGGCAAATATTCACTGCTGTTCGTTGACTTGTATTCCAGCTGGTCGCGCAGAATTTCTTCGAAGCGAAGAAAGGCATCAGCGGTTGTCGGACGCTGTGCCCAGGCCATGCTCGAAAAAAATACCGCGACCACGGTTGCGATTTTCAGAACCAAAATCCGACCTCCATTCCAGCGGTCTGGAACACGAACGGTGAACCAAGATTCAGGTAGCTGCCAAAATTCGCCGATCCCGAGAAACTTGGCATGGCTTCAAGAAAAAACGACATACTGACCCTGTTCTTCACACGAGCCTCCAAGCCGAGCCGATAACTTGCGAATGAGGCTCGTGCCCCGCTCAGGTTGCGATCAGCCAGAACTTCGGCAACATTCAACGTGCTGTTTCGAAATGCTGCCGCACTGTTGCCTCGCAGGTTGACAACCCCTCCACCCAGCACAAGATACAAATCAGGCTCGGTCATGGATCGCATGCGTCCTGAAATCAGTCGGGAAAACCGACCACCCGCGAGCCACCCATCATGCGAGTCGACCTGATTGGTGAACCCGAGGTGGAACTCACCGGTCCACACTCGCGATTGTGTAAATGCGGCTTCAGCACCTGCAACAATCCAGACCATTGGAGGAACAGCCACCAGAGTCGAGGTGGCCTGTCGCCCCGAGGTCACATCCTCCCTGTTGTCGGGCACGGCATAATTGGAAACACTGACCCGGAGAGGAAAGGAAAAGAAAGGTCTTTCGCGCAAAACGGCAAGGTATTCAGCGCGAGCTTCGGCAACCGTCTTGAGATTGGATGGCTGCCTCAGAAGAGAGGGAGATGTGGTAGAACTGGCGATCGTCCGCGCAAAGACTATTGGCAAGTTGTCGCGGATTTCAGTGATCCGGCCACGCAGGACCAACTGCGACTTCTCTGCCTCGAAATCCAGAAAAACTGCATGCTTCGCCACCGAATTTGCGCCCGACTTTGCAAGCACATCGTTGAGCTGCAGACCACGGGCCATCACCGTCCCATTGGGTGAGGAGTGCGTGACGAGCGCCGTGCAATCGGGACAGTGAATCAAATCGATACCGGTGTCGCGATTCTGCACAACAAGTTCTGCAAAATGATTTTCGAGATATGCAGAAAGACCGGCGCCAAATCCGTAGGGCACTCCAACGCCAGCAAGAACCACGTTCGTTCTTGCCTGAAAAATCGGGTTCGATTTCAATCCAAAAACAAATTCATCGAGAAGATCAGCTGCCATCAACTGAAGTTCTGCAGCAACAGCCGTTCTCGCGTCGACCAGCTGGATCGATTCATCCGGTGTCGCAAATTCCGCAGCATTTGATTTGCCGGCGGATAGAAACGCCATCAAAGTCATCAGCAACAATCGAAAACAGCGTCTATTCACAGCAACCATTGCCAATCACCCGTGTTTGAACAAAGTCCGGCATGCCAGATCGTTTCTGCCGGATTGAGCTGAACGATACCCAGTACTTTCTCTCCGCCCTTGATTCCACCTGCAAATTCCTCGCAGAGGATCGGCATGCCATCGACAATTCTGGCCTGCTGGAATTTCTGGATCCCGAAAGCACTCAACACCGGCGGCAAATCGAGCACGGATTCGTGCAATTCTGCCAAATGCGTCTTTGCTGCGTTCGCAATTTTTTCGGCAACAACAACATCGGAATGAATCACCTCAACACGCCAAATCGTGTTGGATGGTGACTTCAACCTGGCTGCCTTGACCAACTCTGGCACAGTGGTCGAAATGGAAGCCAACAGTGCTTCAACCCGGGCAGGACGATCGGATGTGGCCACCACACGGGAGCGGCAGTCAATAACATCTTCACCAATAAATATTCCCCGCGCAAAGCCTTCCCGGTTTGCCGCGAGCAGCCTTTGCCTGGCATTTTCCCCTGTGAGCAGCGCACACTCCCTCTCGGATGAATCGCCATTGGTCCCACTGAAGACACCCGGCCCCGGATCAAGAAACCCACTCAACAGCAACGGCAATCCAAGGTAAAGACTCATCAGGACAATAGCCAGCATCAGTTGCCACCCTCTGATGGGTTCTTCGCCAATTTGAGTGCCAGCTGTCGCGTGCCCGCATTCATCACGACCTGACTCAATTGCCGGTGAAGATCCCTGGTCATCAGCCTGTCGGCAGTTCCTTCAACGATCTGCTCTTCCTCGCTTCGAAAAAGAAAATTTGCGATGGTATTGAGCGCCAGATATCCAAATCCCGTGTATTCAATAAATCTCAATTGAAAAGATTGATCGGCAAGAACAAAACCACTCTCGTCACGAACCACGATGCGTTGTTCATCGGTGAAGTCTTCAATCTGCGGGACGAGAGTCAATGTGTAGAAGGACAAGGGTCCAAGCCAGCCATTCCGCAAAATCCGAACCCGCTTGGCCGACAACTCGACAATCAGTTTGGAACTGGGCAATCCCGTCTGGGCGCCCGCCGGCTTGGCAACCGGTGGAGTTTCCCCCTCCGATTTGCCGGTATCATCGGCAGTGCTGTCTTCTTCGTTGGGCTGATCAAGTTGAACCTTGGCACTCTGCCTCTCAAGTGCCTCGGAAACGTTTCGGCACAAGTTGTCAGCATCCTCGGGCTGAAGGAGCGCACCCGAAAAGCATTTGAGATGAATTGTCATTCCCTCGAAATTGGCTTTTCGAACATCTATCCCGACCGGTTGACGGAGTGCGCTCAAAGGCTGATAGACGACCGTCAAGCAAGCGCTCAAGCAAGACGAACCGACAACAAACATCGCCACCCGGAGTCCCGAATTCATCTGGTTCGCACCCTTGACTATCTGGAATTGTTGCATATTTTTTACCAGTCCAAGGACTGCACCGCAAGCTCCCGGGAGCCAAAGAAACTGTCGATGTCTGGGATGCGGACCTCTTGCCGGGCAATTAAATCCGACCAAAAACATAACACTGGCAACTTCAGTTTCTCGACGCAGACGCCGAATCTCCACAGGATGAAACATCATGGGGAGAAGGGCTATGTCGGTTTTTTCAAAATTCTCGAAATATGCCAGTGAAAACGGCGAGAGCGGCGGAGACTCTGCCCAACCCCTCAAGCGCGCGAAGCGCATTGAAAGTCATGCCCTCGTCGATGTGAAACTGAGCGCATGGAATCCTTTGGCAGTGGCCAGCGCTGTCTTGCTTGACCTGTCCTGGCAGGGTTTCAAGATTGAGTTCGTCAATCCTGTGAAGATCAAAACAGGCTCACGCCTGACAATGAGCGTACCGTTGGCCTCGTTCGGAATCCTTGCCCCTGCGCGAGTCAAACTCAAAATCCAGGTCAAGTGGTACGATGCACGCATGGCACGCGCCGGAGGCATCTTTGAGCCGGAAAGCCACGAACAGGATTATCTGATCCAAAAGATTATCGACGTCCTGACCCTCCGTGGCGCACCCGAGGATGGTGGACAATTCACGCAAACTCCACGCGCCTCCTGATCTGGACGATTGCCTTGGCCTCCGGTAAAGCGTTTGACACCACGTCCGCTTCGGAGGATTTTCTGAGTGTCTCCTGTATCGCCTCAATTTCCGACCCCAGGCTCTTGCTTCGTTGAAGCAACCCAGTCCCAATTGCACAAGACTTTGGGTTCCGCTTTCCGCGCTCCCATCCTGGGACTCGAAGACTGGAGGGTGTCGCAAAACGCGTCGGACAAAATGATGGAACGTCGAGGTTGGATTCAACCACTCTGCGCAGCAACAACCACCCCTGAACAAATCGCCGGTCTCTCCATTGGCACAGAGCGCATCTACATTCCGGGCGAGTTTTGTCGTCAGGGAGATGTCTTGTCTGCAGCAGCGGAGTCGGAAAGATTGATCCTGCTTGAACGAGGCGCCTTTCTTGCGCCGAACGACATCATTCGTGCGGTTGAAAAACTCGGAGAAGCAAAAGGCAGGGTTATTTTGGTCGAAGCAGGGTCCTCTTTTGGTTACTCAGATCGCGTGCTCGATCCTCGTGCTCTTGAAGTGGTCGCCGATTTGGGTTGTCCTGTGGCACTCAACATCAACTCGCTTTCGAAATCCATCGGTGCTCCTTACGAACACCGTCCGCAATGGCTGGCAGACAGCAAATTCGATTTAGCCTACGTTCGCACTGCATTGGCATTCCGACTGCACTATCTCATTCTCCCGTCCAACCGTGAGCTCCATCCGTCGGCGTTGGATCTTTGGATGTCTGAAAAGAGGAACAGCAATCATGTTTAAAAACGGCTGGAGCGGACAAATTCATCCTGCGACAACTCTCTCGAACGCAAAGCTCACCATCATTGCTGGTCCTTGCATGTTTGAAAGCAGGGAATTGGGATTTGAAGTTGCTCAACGCTTGAAAGCCCTTTGCAGTGAGCTGGGATTCAATTACGTTTTCAAAAGCAGCTACGACAAGGCCAACAGAACGAGTGGAAACACGGCCCGGGGACCAGGCCTCGAACGCGGATTGGCGTGGTTGTCTGAAGTTCGAAGTGAACTCTCCATACCCGTCCTCACTGACGTCCACACACCATCCCAGGCAAAGGAAGCTGGAACAGTCGTCGACATCGTTCAGGTTCCGGCATTTCTGTGCGACCAAAAAGATCTTCTCAAAGCATGTGCCGAGACAGATAAAGTTGTTCAAATCAAAAAAGGGCAACATGCACCCACGGAGCAGCTCATTTCATGTGCGGATTACGTTGCCACCTGTGGCAATTCCAAAGTCCTGCTCTGCGAGCGCGGAACTTCATTTGGTTACAACAATCTTATTGTTGATTACCGCAATCTGATTCTCATGAACCGTTCGGGATATGCGACCGTCTTCGACGGCACACACGCGGCCCAGCTCCCCGGAGCGGGTGGTGGACAGTCATCAGGTTTGCGTGACATGGTTCCGGGACTTTGTGCAGCAGCTGTCGCTGTGGGAATTCACGCACTCTTCATGGAAGTACACCCGAATCCGGCAAAGGCACTTTCGGATGCCTCCACGCAGGTTGATTTCACGACAGCCGAGCAAATTCTTCGCAATATCAGGCGCATCAGCAACTGACATACTGTTTTGTTGGTGATTGCGTCCAATTCTTAAACCTCTGAATTTGTAGGCATTAGAAACATTCCTTCATTTCAGCCAAGAAGATTCACTCATCCTCTGAAGTTAGACGAATTTTGGGCCGATAAGACCCAAGAGATTTCTCGGAAATTTCAGAGGGAAAAGAGAGTGTTGAAAAACCATGGAATCCTGGTGCCGGCACTGGCGGTTCTTGCTGCTTGTGGAACCTCACGTTCAACACGTTCGTCGGGTCCGTGTTCCGCCACACAATCAATCGTCGACAAAAAGGTTTCCTCGGATGCCAACACCGAAAAATACGACCCATCGGCAGTGCTGCTGCTGTTCAAGGCAACTTCCAACAACCTTGCGATTGAATCTCGATGCAACGCACGCCTTGTCAACAAACTTCTGACAAAACACAAGGCAGCGGATGGAAGTCTCACAGATATCACGGCTCCAGTGGATTTTGGAAAACTCACTCTCCAGATTGAAAAAGGCGAAAACAACCTCGAACTGCACACCTCGGCCCACTGTTTCTTTCGAGTTTGGGATTCACGTGTTTCGCAGCAGGTTGCGAACAATCCTGCCATTGCAATTGAACCCGTAAAAAGTCTTTTGGCCAACCAGGAGGTTCGCTACGAACTCTATCGTTCCATGCTCACGACCCCCCAGACCATTGTCGGCTACCTGCCCGATGGATCACCGGTCGAACTGAAATACACACTGCAGACAACACCACTCTACGAGCGTTTTTTTGCGGAAATCGACAAACTTGGTTCTTCCGAACTCAAGAAAACCGTGGGCCAGGAGTTCAGCAAGTCATCGGTCATTCTCGATGAGTTTGTGACGCACGAATGCAACGCCGACGACAAGGTGGAACGCAGATCGTTCGACCCGAAGGTGACTGCGCAGGTGAAAGATGTTTCCACGCTTGCACCTTTCGCGATGACGCTTTTGGCCGAAGAGCAAAAGGGAGGAAGGGCTGAACTCGAATTGATGCGCACTCGCACCCTCGCGTCCGGACGACACAAACTCTGCTTTTCTCAAACCGACATGGTAGTTGCGCCCATTCAAATCGTCGGCAACACAACAGACAACCAAAGAAAATTCATTTCGGAAATCGAGACAAGGCAAAGCGAAAAATCAGACATCTACACGAACCTTCTCAAAAGCTTCCAGGACAACTATCTGAACGCGAGCGGCAGTTCCACACCCACAACATTGAACAGCGACTTTGTTTTCAAACTGAAGGATGTCGCCACCCCCAACGTGGTACCGATCAAATTCCCGGCAGACCTGCAATCCTGCAGCTTTGGCAGCGAATATCCCGGCTTTCTTCTTTCCGAAGCCATTCTGCAAAGAATCGAGAAAAGCTACTATCCAAGGGTCAAATTCGAGGGGATCAGCGCACTCTCGTTTGCAACCCCATTCGCAAAACTTTTTCCGAATCTTGTTGTCGACGATGCGGTGATGGCGTTTGTCAGACCTTTCCTGGAGTCTCGTGTTCAAAAGGCACTTTGCGAACTGGTTGGATTCGATGATTTCAACGCGTCGTTGAATGCGTGCGTCATCCCCGACAGCTCGGCGGTTGGACGTTGCCCGCTGCCTGGAACCGTCCTGTCCGCAGTTACTGCAAAACATGAACAACTCAAGAAGAGCATTCACATCAGTTCTGTATCACCGATTCACATGTTGAAGCGACTGCGGGAGGAAAGTCCAATAGGACTGACCTTGCCATTTTCAGTGATGCGGGACTTCGTGGAGATCAGTTGTCAATCCGCCGGCGGAAACTCATGCGGTGCAGCAACCCATGTGTCAAACCTGAAAGGCATCCTCGACGTGGTTGAAAAGATCCCGGTGACCACAGGATCGGGACAAACGATTTATCCTGCCGTGACCGAAAACTTCATCCGTGTGACGAACATCGACCAGGATCACCAGTTCGTCTGTACGCGTGAGTCTGCCAACTCCACCGAAGACCAGACATCCGCTTTGTTTTCTGCCTGGTCGGACGAATCCAAGAGAATCGTGCTGGAGGGAATTCCTGCTGGTTCATCGCTCGAAAAATACCGCAAGACCGGAACACGGCACATCTTCCTCAAATGCACCGCGGCTGGCTTGCAACGCCTGTACAATTCGCAGAACACCTATTTCGGCATCGGCCAATACCTCAAATACGTGGACGTCAGCATGGTGCGAACAGACGCGTTGGGTCTGAATGGGCGAATCGACTTGAGCAACGCCCAGATTGTTCAAACGGGACAACCCATGCAGATTCCGTTTGCAAGAATCTTCCTGAACGAATCTCAATCCAATGAAAGCAGCACAGACATAGCGGCACGCTTGTTGGCGGGGCCACATTTTCAGATGAGCTATTGCAGTGCTCAACAGCGCACCAAGAGTCCCGATGGGAGCTACCAGGATCTGTCGTTCTGCAAGGAATTGGATCCCATCCCCGACTTGTCTGTCGTGGGCGCGGAGTTTCAAAAGATTCCTGCCCACTTCAACTTCACCACACAGCTGCCTGCATGGCTTCCAGAACAAAAGAAGGCAAAATATGGTCCGGTGGCATTCCCATCAGACAACTATTCCTCCGAATCATCCCGCTATTTTTTCACGGCCGGAGACAGTGGAACGACAGTTTCAGGATTCGGATTGTTCCCGCTGCTCATGCTGAGCACGGTTCAAGACGTTCCGGTTTCGGGAGGTTTGGCCGTCATACCGAGCAAGGGCGAACAACAAGTGCAAACGTCCAAGAACACGACCTGCAGATAAACGAAGACCCACCTCGTCGGGTTGTCAATCCTGGCCACAATTGGGTGGTGGACCCTCAACCCGACCGGCCACCATCATCGACTCGTTGTCCTGCTCGATTCGCTCAAACGAGACATCCGAACAGCAATTCACAACGACATTTCCCTTCAACCAGCGCCCCTGCGAGTTGGGAGGGCGATTGTGATCAAAACAAAGCAGCTTGCGAGGGCTGATGAAGGTGATTCCATCGGTGGGATCGATCGTCGCGTCACTCGAAAGGTTCAACACGGCAGAACGTCCCTGGGGAGACTGCAAAAACACCTGACGGTCGGGATCTCCCTTGCAGATACTTGTCGAACTGTCGTTCAACAGCACCCGGTATTGGCTATAGAATTTGAATGAAAAACAGCGAGCTTCGGAAGCCTGGCCAACATCATCGGGATTTTTCTTCTGCGGCACGCTGATGAGCTTTTTTGGACCTTGCTTCACCACTTTTTTCGGAATTTTAGGTTCGGGAAAAGCCATCTGGTCGGCCTCTTCATCCAATTTCTGAAGCGCTTCCGCTTCGGCCGAGGTCAATTCCAATTTTTTCGACACACATGCCACGAGGAGCACTGGCCATATCAAAAACAACGTTCGGTACAGATCACTCTCCTCGTTTCAGAAAATCCCGAAGCTTCAACAAACTGCTTTGATGCAAACGTCCCAGTGCAAAATTCACGAGTGCCGCGGGCAAAAGTCCGCCAGGCTCCACATGGGAAAAGAATACCACACGTGAACTGTTCTCGCTCACCTCAGAAACCGTCCAGCTGCCCGCCATCGCATCAATACGGACGACCCCGTCCACCAGCGGAACCACATCCTGCTGCTTCGAAAGCTCTGCGTGATACTCGTTCCTTGAAGAATTAAAAGATGTTTTTGCCAAAAAAACAACGTCACGGTCGGCCACGGGCCACAGCGAGTTGGTTCGCATGTAGACGATTCCATCATCAGGCACGGGCCGGCTGATGACGTACGATTCGACACAACTGTAGACCCATTTCCGACACGTCTCAGCCGAAACAATCACGGAAAATGCTCTTTTTGGAGAAACCGGCACAAGAATTTCGCCACGCGCCTGTTTGTAGCGGGAACCTGGTTTATCCTGGGTCCAGACCTTGACCCCATCGACATCTATCTCAAGTTGCCACTCATCGTTTGCGGCACGCGCGGTGTCTGGCAAAAAAACAAGCAGCAACACAGCGAGTCGTTTCATGCCGCCTTCTCCTCCTCGGCTTGGCCAAATGCAGTTTCACGTTTCGACCAGCGGAAAAGTACGAGTGTGACATCATCACTCAAAGTATTGCCACCCGCCATCAACTTTGCCAAATCCGCACGCACTGTCTCAACGAATGTCTCGGGCGAACCACTTTTTTGAAACAATGAAATCAAATCGCGCCGCCGCGACGTGGGAGCACCCAACTTCAATTTCTCTCGCGCCTCGTTGTATCCATCGGTGTAGAGCATCACGGAGTCGCCAGAATCAAGGTATTCCTCGATGTGTGAAAATGTGCCTCCCGAGAGGCCCATCAGGGGGCCGGATGAAACCATGGACTCCAGCACGCCCCTGTTCTTTCTCCAAACCATCGGAAAAGGGTGTCCTGCATTGACGATCGTCAGCTTGCCGGTTTCCTCTTCCAGTGCAATCAGGCACATGCTCACCCAGCGGTCGCTTCTCGCCCCGGTCTTTCGAACAACATCGTTGATGACCTCAGCCGTGTGAAGAAGTCTTTCACACGGCTCAATCCGCACGCCGGTCGACGCATATTCGGTTTCAAGTGACGCAACAGCTCCGCAGACGACACCCGTCAACAGCGCAGATGGAACGCCGTGCCCCGTCACGTCTCCGATGTAAAAATAGAGGACCTTGTTTATGGGATCATGCGTGTGCCAATACCAGTCTCCACCCACACGTTCGGCAACCATGTAACAAGTGGAGATATCGACAGACGACGTAAGGTTCCTGGGTGGCAAAAGAGTTTCTTGAACGGCATTTGCCGCCAGAAGCTCTGATTCTATTTGTGCCCGCTGATTGGCACTCTCAAGCGCCCTCTGTTGAGCGCTATCCTTTTCGTTCCGCATGATGTTTATTTTATCTCCCAGGGCAAACGACAAAAGCACAACCTCAACGGCTGAACCAAACAAAATTCCATTTTGGGTCAGAAACGAATGCGGGAAAAAGCCGAACTGGCCAAAACTGAAAAGAAGCCCACCCAAAATGAGAAATGCCCATGCCGACAGGAACAATCGAGCAGAACGATCGCCCCTGAGGGCATTGGGCAAGGCCGACGACAGAACGAGACCCAAAGCCGAGACTTGCAGCACAAAACCAAGCTTCACAACCAACACATCAAACCAAAGTGCAGAAACAACAAGTTGAACCAAAACCGTCGCAAGCAGAAACTTCATCATCCGGGCAAGATGAATCGACTGTGCCGAAATTTTCAAGAACGAATCGGCAAACAGGAGCGTAAACAAAAGCCCCAAAGGAGCACTCGATGACAATTGTCGTTGAGCCCAGAGGGGAGAGTCTGGCCAAAAGAAATGATTGGAAGCCCCCAACAAACCAACGAAACAAAATCCATGAAAAAAAGTGATCGACCCCACGTACCAGAGGTAACTTTTGTCGCGCACGACGAAAAAAAGAACAAAGTTGTAGAGAGCCATGACGACAATGACACCAAAATAGAGACCAAATGCCAGATACTCGAGAAGCTGGTGTCGCTGAAAACTCGTCGCATCCCTGATCACGGGCAAATAAGACTGTTGAATCGCCCTCGCCTCGACCAAAAATGTGGCTTTTGTTTGTGCAGCAATGGTTGTTGTAAAGGTCACATCACGATCGATGACGGCTTTCGAAAAGCCAGGCACCAGAACACCACCTGCCCCCAGTTCGATAGCTTTTCCGTCATCGCCAATCCGAAAAAACCTGGCGCTGTCGATCAACGGATTGCCGAGCGACATAAACATTTTGGTCTCCGCAGAACCTTCGTTCCGCAAATCAAAACGCAACCAAAAAGTGCCGGACTTAAATCCAAGATTTGGAGCGACACTGATCAGGCCGCGAAATGAACCCGCAGCTCCGGAAATGATCTGCTCAACCCGCCAGCGCGATTCCGGATCGAAAAGATAACCAGAACAATTGCCAATCTGGAACGAGTATTTTTCAGCCTGCAGGGTGATCGTTCCATCGCGACACAGCTCACCGGCTTGGGCGTTTGAATTTTTCAGAAAAGCGATCACAAAAATCAACAATGCCAAGCACGTGCTTCTCGGCGAGAATCCCAATGGAAAGCTTCGCACGCGAATTCGATTTTGTAGCCTTGGGCCGTGCACGACGCCGTACCTCGCTGCAGCCGGTTCTATTTGTGATATCGGGGATTTCCGGCGAAAGTTAACGTCCCGGGATCAATTCAATAGAGTTGTCTTGAATCGATTCTCGGATGAAAAACCCAAATTACGGATAGCTGAGGAGAAAAGACTTTTCAGCGAACGACAAAGTGTTCAGCCATCGAACCGTTCGACCAACAAATGCAAACTTCTGCCAAAGGGCCCAAAATACTTTTTGAAATCCAAAGCGTGGGAAGGCGACTTGGGGGTTACGGCCAGCATGCCCACAAAATTGCCCCGACCCTGACTCCAAACATGCAAGTCACGCACCACGTGACCATCGCGCTCGATACTCGTGCGGATGTCGTCCAAGGACAAGCCCACAGGGTGCGCATCCAACAGTTCCCATGCCGTTTGTTTCAGAAGGTTCCATGACCATTTCAAAATCAGCAGGGAGCCCAGAATTCCCATGACGGGATCCAAAAAACCTGCTGAAGGAAAATATTTTCCAGCAACCAACGCAACAATCGCCAAAACAGAGGTCAGCGCATCTGCAAGGACATGCATCAGCGCGCTTTCGTGATTCCTGTCAACCCGATGGTGGTCATGATGATGGTCATGATGATGGTCATGATGATGGTCATGATGATGGTCATGATGGTGTGCTCCAGCGCCCCATCCCAGAAGCAATGCGCTCGCCAGATTGACAACAAGCCCTACACAAGCCACCAACAGAGCTTCGCTGAAATTCACAGAAACAGGATTCATCAACCTGCGGACGCTTTCAAAAAACATCCAGAACGCAACCAAGGCAAGCAGGATAGCGCTGGTATAGCCACCCAAAGACAAAATCTTGCCCGTACCAAAATTCATCCTGCGCCGGAATCGGGTGGAGGATGTCAACAGATAAGCCAAATAGCTGATGAACAATGCACCTGCGTGAGATGCCATGTGATAACCATCAGCCTCGAGTGCCATCGAACCCGTCAGACGACCTGCCACGATTTCACCGATCATGGTCAGCGTCGTCAAAATAATCACCCAAAGAAGTCCTTTTTGCTTTGCCGCCATTTCATCCTGATTCAGCGTGAAAACAGATTCCTGATTGCAAACGCTCATCACATCTCCAGCATCCGTCGATTGCAGGCATTCACGGTCGGGAGCACGGTGGGACAAAGCCGACCCGGACGCACCGTTGAATTCAAAACACTTTGACAATAGCATATCGGCAACAAAAGTATCACGCAAAAAAGGGCCCCAAAGTGACATCTCAACGAAGATCGATTCTGAAGTCTTGGAACCTGCATTTGTCAGTGGCTTGGATCTTCGCCTTCTTTTTGTTGACAAACTCGGAATGGAACGACGAATTCCGCGAAAGGGCGATCGCTCCCCTGGAATTCAACCTGCGAACAAAAATCAAAGGTGATCAGGAGATTTCAGAGCGCTTGAAAGTGATCGCCTATGGCGACAAGGCGGTTCGTGAATTTGGCGTTCAGGAAAATCTGCCGTTGTCCCGATGGAACACGCTTATAGATGCCATTGCTTCGCGTAGCCCTCGTGCCATTGTCTTTGACAAATTCTTCAGCTTTGCCATCGGTTCCGAGCAAGATATTGCCGACTTCAAGACGAATTTGAAAAAACACGAATCGCTGATCATTGCCGCATCAGCGTTCGGTGTGCTTCCCAATCCCGACATCAGGTTCAAAAAGGAACAACTTGCTGATTGGAAAGTTGAAAATCCAAAAAGTCTTCCTTTTGGTCAAATGTCCAATATGATTGGCCCGCATCCGGAAATTTTCGACGCTTTCAGCAGAATCGGCAATATTCAGCTGCTGAACTCCGCCACCGTCGAGCCAGGTTGGCTCGAAACATCAACAAGTGGTTTGATCCCTCATCTCAGCCTCTCCTTTGCGAAACAAGGTGTTCTCGGCGCCAACCATGTCACGGTCGACAACAGCGAAATCCCGCTGGACCGCCATGGCCGGATTCCAGTCAACTTCATTCGCCGACTGGCAGCATACGAGACATTCATTCCAGCCGCGCCTCTTCTGCGGCTCGGCAGGTCGGCTCCCCAGCTTCAAAAAATCAACAGGGACGATGTTGTACTTGTTCTTCCGGCCATGTTTGCCGGTTCCGTCGACTTCAAGAATTCGCCTGTCGGACGCATCGAAGGCGGGATATACCACATGAGTGTCATGAACAGTGTTTTGAGTCATTCACCAATTGTGCCCTTGTTGACAGGCAACGTGTCGCTGCTGATTGCCCTGCTCATCCTTTCTGCTCTCTCGTATTTCTTTTGCACCAGATTGAAAATCAAGACCGCCCTGATGCTGCTGTTGGCAGCCATTTTCGCAACCATTGGCATTGGACTTTTTGGCTTCGTCTATTTCTCGCATCTTTTGGATTGGCACATTTTTGTGGGTTTGCTGGTTTGCAATGGAAGCACGCTTCTGTCTTCACGGGTCATTCGTGAGGAAAGACAATCACAACTCATCGAGACGGCGCTGCAGGGAATGGTCTCGCCCGAAGTTTTGCAAAACATAAAAAGCAATCCCGGAATTCTCTATAAGCGACCCAATGAATTGAATCTCACGATCATGTTTGTCGACATCGAAGGATTTTCCTTGCGAACCCGTGAAAGCCTGTCCGTGGACGTTTTCACGATACTGCACGCGCAGCTCGACCTGATCACAAAACACGTTCATGCTTACGGTGGCGTGGTGGACAGAATTCTTGGCGACGGTCTGATGTGCTTTTTTGGCTTCTCGTTTGAGGATGAAGGCAATCAATCCATGAACCCATCGGAACACGCCTGGCGTGCCGTTCGCTGCGCGATCGACATCCAGCGTGAAGCAGCTCGCCTGACGTCGCAGACTCTCAATCCAGTGGTTTCCCTGGGCTCCGTAATCCCACTCCGGATTGGCATCAACACAGGTGAGGTTTTCCTGGGAAACCTTGGATCAGGCAAGAGGCTGGATTTCACGATCGTGGGCAACGCTGTCAACATGGCCAAGCGGCACGAAGATGCCTGCGAGACGTTTAGAATCCTGATGGGTTCGGACACCTATAAACATCTCCAGGCCCACAAGGATTTCAGTCACAAGGATGCACTCGACATTCGACCAAGATTGCTTTCACTCAAACATCACGATGATTTGGTCGTCGGCTGGGAATGCGATCCATTCAGCACCAATTCCAATCTGTTCAAACAGGCCGCTGGCAAGGTCAAGGATGCCCTCGATGTTCCCCCGCCGGCTCAGGCAATCAAGCCGCGTCACCCTGTCATGCTGCGGCTCAACAAAATGGATGAAGGCAATCTTGTCGACTTTCATCTCGATCGGTTGACCATCGTCAACAAGGATTACTACTGCAAAAAAGTTTATTTGAACCTTGAGTTTCGTCCGCAATCAAAGTCGATGGCCAAAAAACTTGCCGATGCCAATCTCAAGTCAATTTACATCCAGGTGTTCACCGGCTCTCCCGCTTCGGAGACCACATATGTGCACAGCGTTAAAGTTGCTCACCTGACACAAGAAAAACTTCAGCAGCTGCACGAGATACTGGCGTCTGAAGACGAATGATAGAGCGATAAATTTCAAGCTTATCCCGCAACAACCCTGTGAATCAGCGCCCCGACTGGCGCAAGTGGGCAGCACGCAGGGTATTGAGCAACAGCATGGCGATGGTCATCGGCCCCACTCCACCAGGAACAGGCGTGAGCATTGAAGCAACCCGTGCGACGTCTGGATCGACGTCCCCGCAGAGCTGCCCGTTGTCGAGACGATGCATGCCAACATCGACGACAATTGCGCCGGGTTTGATGTGGTCTTTGTCAACCAGGCCACGCTTTCCGGCAGCGACAACCAGTACATCTGCATCGCGACAAACCTTTTTAAGGTTCGATGTTCTGGAATGGGCCACTGTGACGGTGGCATCTTCATGGAGAAGAAGTCCAGACATGGGTCGGCCCACAATGGAGCTTCGCCCAACAACCACTGTATTTTTGCCTGCAAGCGAAACGCCGAACAATCCCAGCATCACGATCACACCCGCAGGTGTGCAAGGCAAAAGTGCCCTCTCAAGGCGACCCTGATGCAAAAGTCCGACGTTGTCATTTGCAAAACCATCAACGTCCTTGTCGGGGCGAATTGTTTCGATGATTCGGGTCTGCGATATTCCTTTGGCCAGCGGCAATTGCACAAGTATACCGTGAACATTTGGATCATCATTGAGCTGACAAACCAACTCAACGAGTGCCGCCTCGCTCACCATCTCTGCCGGGACTTCTATCAGCGAGGAGCTCATGCCCGCTTCCTTGAAGGCCTTCATTTTATGATTGACGTAGATACGGCTTGCAGGATCATCGGAAGCGAGAACGACTGCAAGATGGGCTGGCCCCCACGATTTGACCTTTTCCGCACAGAGGTGACGAACCCATTGCGAGGCAATGCGCCCATCCAGGCTCAAGCAGGATGAAACAGGTTGTCCATTTGGATCCACGAAGTGCTGCGCAGACAAAAGACCTGTCGAAAATTCAAAACCATCCTGTCGCAACGCTTGAAAAAGACGCATCCCACACCTCTGCAAGGGCTGATTCGAATTCCCACTGTACATCAGGGCCGATTAACGCAGGGCAAGCGAATGATCAAACATTCATGGCCAAAGCGTGCATGAAGGCACGAGTGCGCCGGTCTGCGGCCAGGCATATCGACTCGTTTTTGAAGTCTTCAGATATGTTCCATGCGTGAGGAATTCAGCCAGCTCCAGATGTAAACTTGGCAGCCATGGTTTGGGGAACGGCAAATCGGTCGGCGAAAAGAAAGAATGTGAGGCATTTTCTGCCAGCACGCAGACTGGATTGTTGCCTTGAGGACCTGCCGCCCCGGCTTCCAAAACAGACAGCGTCACTTCCGGGTGTGCAACCGGGTCGTTGTCCACGATGATTGTCTGAATTTTTGTTGAAAGGGGTTTCATTTCAGACCTGACGAATTGACCAAACCGGGCCACGGCAATCAAGTGATTCAATCTCACCCGGCAGTATCCCGCGCGTCCCAGCTGGCCTCGTTCCACCCGTTCGCAGGTTTCCTGATCACCCAGCGAGAGAGGAAGCTCAAAACCATTCCTGATGTTCAGAATATCATTGACCCGCCCCAAGACTCTTCCAATCTTGCCAAGCATGCGAATGGACACTTCGAAGAACGGACTGAACAACATCGAGCGATCATAGAGGTCAGGTTCAAGCTGCGTGGCACGCATGGAAATTGTGCCGCCAAGGCACAAGCCGCCAATGACAACTTCACCACTTGCGACGCCCCGCGAGAGTTTGTTCAGCCAACGGGCAAACGCATCATAATTGAACCAGTTGTTCACCCCAGGAAGAAACGTCTGCGCGTCGAGTTCTTCCGGCGCGGCACCGCCATGCCCCGGAAGAAGAGGAACAAGAACGTGATAGCCCTGCTCGGCAAAGACTGGCGCCATGCTTCCAAATTGCTTGGGACAAGAGGTAAATCCATGCAAGAGGATGACAACGCCTTTGTAACCGACCTTTTCACTGGGCCTCGTCTGAAAGGGCTCGCATCCTGGCTGCAAACTGCGGGTTGCCACGGTGTTGAAGACGTATTCATCCCAAATTGCCTGTGCTGTTCCTGGAATATCGCTCTGAATGTTCGCAGGTCCCTGCGGCAAAACGATGTGGGTCGCGGCAACATTGTCATCCGCGAACGCAGCCTGGTACACGAGGGCCAAAATCAAAAGTAAGAAAAGAAGTCGAGTCTTAAAAACCACCGAATATCACTCGCTTTACTTGAATCACGATTTGCTTGATCCAAGGTTTGTACGAGTTTGCTGGAGGAGTCAATCACATTTGGAACAGGGGGTCCTTCAAAGACTCGATAAATTCGCAAATTTCAGTCCCTGTGCCAGTAGACGTTGGTTTCCCAAAGCATTCTGCTGTCCGCTGTCGCAGCTCCAGTCCGCGCATCCATAGAAAGGGCGTCGACCTCAACCGCCTGAATCGTCAGTGCACCCGTGCGGTATTCACCACTGGTTCCAGGCTTGTTCTTTCGGACGTCACCTGAAGCCAGGGGCACCAGACCACCGTTTGTGATCGCATTGATCGGAAAATTGATTGAAAACTTCGTAAGCTGGATGTCTCCAGCAACCATCGGCTTTCCTAGAGTGTATACCGGAAAGGAAGCACCTTTTTTCAGAAGCGCCGCAAGGTCTGCGGCATATTGAACCGCAGTGAGGTTGACACCGTTGATGTTCAGCACAGCTCCAGGAGACAAGTTTGAATTTACTACCAACAGCACGAAACGTTTGCCGGGCTCAGTGACAGCTTCATCAATTTCAACATGTTTTTGCTCTTGAATATTAAAGAAATCCACCCCCGTGACGTTATACGCGTCATCGAATGCGTGGGTATGGTTGTCCACCTGGCCTTCATAGAAAGGATACATTCGCGTCGAAGTGTCCAAATCGAAATGCCCGCCTGAAAGCCCGGACGGATTGGACACAACTTCTCCGCCGACAGGAGTGGATCTTGACGAGGCATCGCTCTGCGTCGAAGCGCTCCCTGCTCCAGAGTCCGAATCAGCAGAGTTGCTGCCTGTTTTTTCACCCTGGGCAGCAGCAGATCCAACCGAGGATTTTCCGACGTTGTCGACCGTTCCATTCGCTGCAACCGGGCGCTGCAGCAACTGATCAGTGACTGCAGAAAACCTCGAAGAATCCGAACATCCGACAACAGCCAAAAAACATCCCAATCCTACGCATGACACATAATTTCGGCTGTTCATATTCAACTCCAGAGCAAATTTCGACTCACATTTTACAAACAATCCTTCGCGCCAACCCGGCATTTTCCGTGTTGTGATTGTAAAAGGTCCCTTCGGTGTTCGCCGCTGCGTTCGACGGGCATGGAAGGCAATTTGGGCTGATGGCGGCTCCGTATGAAACCAGCGTCTTCGTGTCTTTGTTCAAAGGACAATATCCACTGTTGGCAGGCATGCTGCCCGTGGTGCTTTGGTGCCTGAACGCAGCATCCCCTGCGCCGCCGCCTCCAAAATGGAGGACTCCTGCGACAGCACTTGAAGGTGGATTGAAGATGACTGGAATCGTGCCGGCAGGAAATTCAACCACCGCCGGTAAATCCTTGACGGCCGTGACTCCAGACATGACAACGTACGCAATATTTGAAACCTTGACGGGCACGCTGCCCTGCAGAGGCGTCCCGGCGTCGGATGCGCTGATGGACAAACTTCCATTCATGGGTCCTGGTGCAGCAATCTTGGCTGCTGTTCGTTCAACGACAGAAGAAACCCTGACCTTGAATTTTCCTTTGCCTTGACTGTCCAAAGGAATCGAATCCGCAACCGCCTCACCGGAAGAGCTCAAAAACTCAACCTTGAGTCCAGCAACAGTGGGCTGGGTGAGCGCGAGTGTGCCATTGGGTGTCTTGCCATTGACAGTGACTTCCACCTCGGAACTCATTCCCTGATGCAAATTGATTTCAGCAAGACTGAACGACACACTCGAAGCGACCTCCGAAGATTGCCCCTGAACAATTGTTGAGGTCACGCTCCCCTTGCTCTTCAGAACAGTCGAGGTGCCGTTGGCAGTGGATGCATCGCTGGAAGACGAACTGGATGTGTTCGTGCTTTGAGCCTTCAGATTGTACTCGTCCGCCGGACCACACGACACGAGAACTGCAACGATGGAATAAATTGATTTTCTGAATCTCATCATCACTTTCTCCCGACTCACTTTTATCCCCCAATGCATCACGGCTTTGGATCATTTGCGAACAACAAAAAACTCGCTCTTTCTTCGCTTGTCATCGACTTTCCAATGGGCATCACCGAATCACGTACAGCAGCCACAATGGAGGCCTTGTTTGTCGCATTGGTCCACGTGGCTATATTCTCCGTTCCCGAAAGCCTGGCCAGGGCACCGGTGTTGCCGGAGTTCGAAGCATGGCACATGTCACAAAACGTTCTCGCCTGTGCGAACGTCATCGGCGATGGCAATTGTGGCGTTCCTGCGGTGGGCGTCGCAACCGGCGAGCCAGTCGCTGGAGCCGAAGGAATCGAAAGCGACGAGAGAAATATCTTCGAATCAAAAACGGCCAGGACAGCTCCGGAAAAACCGAGGTTCCCATTCGACACCGAAAGAAGGCCGGCGATCTTTTGGAGGTTTCCAGTTGCTCCACTGTAGTTGACCCGTGTCTGCTTTGCTTGCCATTCGCTCCCGGACGAGGTCAATTGCCAAAGCGAGTTTCCACCTGCGAGCCAAACGCTGTTTGATGACCCTTTCACCTGCCCGGCAGAAACAATTGGAACCGCTGGATCAGGAAAACCCAGCTCGGTGGCCAACAGCTGCTTTTCGCTGCGTGAAACGATCCAGACGCTGGCAGCCGATTTCAAAATCAAGAAATTGAGTCCAAAACCAATGGGAACAACACCGCCTGGCAGTGCGGCCTTCAGATGCTCCGGCAACACCGCGAGAGTCGGTGAACTCAACCGATTGACGGGCCTGATCACGTTCGTCGCCGACGACGATGACTCAACCAACCAAAAATCATCTGCCGAACTCGACAATGGCAAAAACGACTTGCCCGCTGCGAAAGGCGGCGCGGAAAGAGGGGTTGGCGGGTTGAGCGAGCCGGATGAAACGGTAGCCACCATGGCTCCCAAGGGGGACCTGCCAGACAGCAATGAATCATCGACGAACGAAAAGACTTCCGCCGACGAAAAAGCCTGTCCAACAACCGCGCCACCCTGGGCCGCTGTCAGCGTCAACGACACGGACTTCGTGGAGTCAGCTGTCTGTGCTCGCTGCTGCGTGGTTTTTGCCCCCAAGGGAACGTTTACAGAGCTTGGGGTCCCGCAAGACACAAGAACCACAAACAAAGTTCCAAATGCCCCGCGCACAGACGGGGTTGCCGTCTTTTGAACCATGCAACGCATGTGTTTGAACTCGCGAATCTGCATGAGACTCTACCCACCTTGTCGGAAGGATCGGCTGCAGGAACACAAATCTGAAGTTGAAACTGTAACCATACAAATATATTAAGATAATAATGCACAGCGAGAACAACAAAAGAGCATCCTCCAGACTCGGATCTGCCCAGCCAAGTTCCTTTCGAACCCCATTTGCAAAAAGAATCACATTATCTGTTCACGGCTTTCACAGCTGACAATGAAACACACAAAAGCCCGGGTTTGACTCGTCCGCCCGCTTGGACAGCACCAAAACTTCAGGCAAAACCCACCGATTATATTAATTCTTTTTGCATTCGGAAAAATGACACATTTCAAATTCCGCTGCGGAATGGACCTTTGTTTTCATGAATCCTACCCATTGAAAACCAACACCGGAGAGCAAACACAATGATGGGAATCCTGTCGGACAAATTCGAACGCGACATCTCAACAGTCATGCGGACTCTTCAGGAACTGCTCACAGACTTGAATCTGCATGAACTTGTTCCGTTCGTTCCATTTTTAAAGCAGACAGAAAACTCGCAAGTGGACGACCTCAACTGGGTGCCATCCGACCCTAAAAATCTCATCCAGTTGTTTTCGCTTTCATTTCAACTTCTGAATATGGTCGAAGAAAATGTGGCCGTCCAACACCGCAGATTGCTGCAGTCCAATGGCTCGCTTGAAAACGAATCGGGACTCTGGCCATGGGCATTTGAACAACTCGAGAAGAATGGAATCACAGAAAGCCAGATCCGATCAGCCATACGGCGACTCGAAGTCGAACCGGTCCTGACAGCGCATCCAACAGAGTCAAAGCGAGCGATCGTTCTTGCCCACCATCGCCAACTATACCTTCAACTCGTCAAGCGTGAAAACTCAATGTGGACGCCCATCGAACAAGACTGGCAAAAACAGGAGTTGAAGGCGAATCTTGAATCACTGTGGAGAACAGCAGGCACCTTCATTGAAAAACCCGATGTATCCTATGAACTGCAAAACGTCATTTATTATCTCAAGAACGTTTTCCCGAAACTTCTTCCCTGGCTCGACCGACGCTTTGTCAAGGCGTGGTCGGACGCCGGATTCGTCAGCCCACCAAACATCATGGAAAATGATTTTCCAACCTTCAAGATCGGCACCTGGGTGGGCGGAGATCGAGATGGGCACCCTTTTGTCAAAGCCGAAACAACACAAAAGGCATTGAATGAATTGCGCCTCAACGCGCTCATCGTTTTGCGGCACGGACTGACCGAATTGGCATCAAGGCTGAGTATTGCCGACAAGTACAACTCAATTTCGGATGAACTCAAACAAAGACTTTCTCAATACCAAAAACAGTTTTCGTCGATACATGATCATGCGATTTCGATCCATCCGGGCGAGTCAATCCGGTCGTTTCTCCAGATGATGATCGAGCGACTGCCTCTGGATGTGATCCGCGAGCATGCAACTCATCTCAAAGAAAATGAATGGAGCTATACTGAACCTTCACAGCTCAAGGACGATCTGCGAATCCTCGTCGGTTCGCTCAAGGATATGGGCGCACACCGACTGGTCGAAATTGAAGTCAACCCTGTCATGCGTCTCGTCGACACCTATGGTTTTCACAGTGCTCGCCTGGACATCCGGCAGAACAGCCATTTCCACGAGATCGCCCTGCAGGAAATTCTGGCTCTTTCAGGCAACCCGGAAAAGAGCAACATTGCAGAACTGGATGAAGGAAAAAAAGAAACTTTCATTGCAACAGAACTGATGAACACACGTCCCTTCACCACGCGGAACCAGATATTTTCAGGCAAATCGAAAGAGCTTATCGAGTGCATGCAGGTTGTTTTGAACCATCGCGAGCGGTTTGGCGGAAAAGGTCTGGGCTCGTACATTGTCAGCATGACTCGATCGGCCAATGACCTTTTCACGGTATATATCCTGGCACGCGAGGCGGGATTGACCACAATTGAGCAAGGCAATCTCGTATGCCCAATTCCGGTCGTGCCGCTGTTTGAGACAATTGAGGATCTTCGTCGAAGCGCAGCGATTCTGGACACGTTTTTGAGTCACCCCATCACCCGGGCCAGCCTCGAATTCCAGATGAAAGAGAACAAGCGTGAAAGAATGCAGCAACAGGTCATGTTGGGATACAGCGACAGTTGCAAGGATGGCGGAATTCTCTCAAGTCAATGGCATCTTTACCGCGCACAGAGCGAACTCGAAAAGGTTGCTTCCAAACATGGAGTAGAAATTTGCTTCTTCCATGGAAGAGGCGGAACCGTAAGTCGAGGCGCAGGCCCTCTTCATCGTTTCGTTCAGACAATGCCGCCCCGCACGCTCAATGGTGCCTTCAGGATGACTGAGCAGGGTGAAACGATTGCCCGGAAATATGCAAACCAGGCAACTGCTGTTTACAATATCGAATTATTGTTGGCAGGAATCACAACTGAAACGCTGCTCAATCGAAAGAAGGAACCACTGGAAGAAACAATAGTTCAGATCATGAATCAACTGGCGGACTTCAGTTTCGAAAAGTATCGTGATCTTACAACAAGGCCAGATTTTATCCAATTTTTCCGTTCAGCGACGCCAATCGATGTTCTTGAACACTACAACATCGGCAGTCGTCCATCGAAGCGAACCGGCACATCCTCCCTCGAGGATCTTCGGGCCATCCCGTGGGTCTTCAGCTGGAACCAATCACGATTCTATCTGCCCAGCTGGTATGGCGTGGGAACCGCTCTTGCAAAAACAAAAACACTTACGCCAAAGCTTTACAAAACCATCTGCAGCAACATCAACGAACTGACTCTTCTCAACTACGTGCTGCACAATGTCGAGACAACCGTGGCGTCCACAAACGAACACATCATCCGTTCTTATGCTTCGCTTGTGGTTGATCCGATCATTCGCGAAACCTTCCTCAACATGATTCTCGAGGAATTGCACACAACAAGAAACTGTCTTGAGGAGATCTTTGCCTCTGGGATAGAAAGGCGCCGTCCCGGGGTGACAAAGACAATTGCAATGCGCGAACCTGTCCTCGAATCTCTTCACAGGCTGCAGGTTCACTATTTGCATGAATGGAGGAACTGTTCCGAAAAAGAAACAGAGCGGCGACAAATTCTGCTCGACCGACTCTTTGCAACAGTGAATGCAATTGCGGGTGGTCTCCGAAACACGGGCTGAAACCGACGATTCTCTTTACACCCTACACGCCAAGACTGCTCTCCTTACAAACGAAAATCAGGATTTCATTGCCAGTCGAAAAATACACCAGATATATCATAATCTAACAGCAAAACTTAAACATCGATGACGGCAAGTCCGATAAAAATGGTGGAGCCGAGCGGACTGTTTTCGCTCAGACTCCTCAACCTTTCCGGGAGAGTAGAATGAGAATCATTTCACTGGCACTGGTGGCTTTGTCGTTTGTTGGATGCGGACGCGAGAACGAGAATGAGAAAATTTCTGAGCGCGGAATTATTTCTGAAAGCGAAACGATTGGGCTGACCAAGAGCGGTATCCCAGCCGGGCAGCATTTCGGACTCAATCTGATCGGAGTTCCAAAAGACAAATCACCATCGCTGACGGGTGGAAGCGGCCACAGGATTTTCCTACCTCTTTTTGGAGCGGCGAAAATTTTGTTATCGGAAGGCGAATTCGCAGTCCTTGATGCCAATGGCACAGATGGATCAGCAAGTTTTCAACTGCCAAATCCTGATCCGGATGGCGATGGCGTGACCTCCTACTCGGTTTTTGCAAGGGCACTTGGTAAACCAGGTGGAAGCTTGAAAGCAACAACATGTGCAACAGACCCTGCGACAGGCGAAGAGATTTGTTCTCTTGAGACGATGGTCTCAACAAGAACAAGTGGAAGATCGAAATTCGTGAACGTCAGCAGGGAGCTTTTGTCGATTTCTGCCGACATTGACGGTGATGGCACCCTTGATCGCGTCTCATTGTTCGACGACCGTCTGGTGGACTATTTCTGGAGCCTCGACAATCAGGGACTTCGCATTCTTCAGTTGAGATTCATTCAGGTGCCAAGCAAATTGTAATCATCAAAACCGAAGCAATTGAAATTGATGAAGAATCCTGTCATCGCTGCAACAGGTGCTCAACCTCGGCCTTGAGGCGCGTGGCTTGAGCACCTTCGGCGTTCCAGTCGGCAATTCTGAGCACTTCACCCTTAGGAGACACGACTGTTCTCTTCACACTGTCGACCTCGTAGAGATTCCCTCCAGAAGCAACAACTGCAAAACGGTCGTCCACAAAGTGCGAAGACATGAGTTCCGAGACGACACGCAGTCGATTTGGAGAAATGGGTTCAAACAAGGACTTGCTGTCGCGCTGCTCCAACGAGGCCGACTTGCAGCCCAACAGGGACAAGGTTGTTGCGAACATATCCGAATGTGAAACAGGAGAGGAAACCTGTCGACCCATCTTTTCGAGCTTTGCCGGAGACTTCACCTCACTCAATGGCGGAAAGACGAAAAGTGGAACGCGAATCACGTCATCTGCAAATCCGCTGTTGAATTTCGATTGCTTTGAGATGTTTTGGCCATGATCCGAGGTATAGAAAACCCAGGCGGATGGATGCTTATTTCGAACAACCTGCATCAATTGATTCAAATAGTCATCAAGCTGAACAAGAGTGTTGTCATAGGCATTGGCGTCGTTGGGGTTGGTTTCAGGGAGAAATTTCTTGTACCGCGCATGTGAGTGCCTTGAGTATGGATAATGACTGCCATCCATGTGGAACGCTGCAAAAAAAGGACTGTCCACCGTATTCAAAAATGGAACCACACCACGTTTGAAAACTTCAAAATCGTCGGCACCCGTGGAAACTCCAGCCTTTCGATCGAAGTCGGTTCCAGATGAATAGATGTCCACATTTTCATTGATGATGATTTTATCCTGGTTTCCCCATCGCAATTCTTGCGCCCCGATGAACGCTGTCTTCAATCCCGCTGCTTTTGCAAAATCAAAAACGGAAGGTTGCGAAAAAATCTGTCCATTGCTGTCGGGCCCCTGCATTCCGAAAAACAAATAAGGCAACGAAATCCGTGTGACGGTTCCAATGCTGACCACATCTTTGAATTTGACCAACCGACCCGCCGCGAGTTCACCTGCGAGAAATGGCGTTGTCGGACGAGAATGTCCATAAATAGACAAACGTGATGCAACAACCGACTCACCCACAACCCAAATGATCGACGGCGCTTTTGCGGATTCATCTCCGAAGCCGCCACAGCGCAAGCGTTCCAGCGGAATTTGCACCCTGTTGGCTCCGCCGGAAGCAAAGTTCCTTCCACCGACCGGAAACCTTATAAAGTCGGAAAAAGCAGTTGTCAGACTCAGCAGCGAATGTTGCACGACTGGTGCAGAGAACCAGGCGAATGTCGAAACGACGACGGAAAGCAAAAACAAGAATCCACCCAACCAGACACGCCTTTTGCCTGGCGGAGATTCCGTCTCCGCTTTTGAAAAGAATGCGTGCATCAAGACCAACGCAGGAGCCACAAGGAAGACTGTCTGAAACACCTGCATATTTTCGAGCGAGAGCTCAGCCGACAGTTTGGGATTTTCAAAAAGGAAACGAAGTGTGAAAGATGAAATGGGCTTCTGGTAAATCAAAAAATGATTCACCTGAACCGTGAGAAAAAAAAGCATCTCAAAAGTATTGGCTACCAACAACCAACGCCGAACCCAGGACCTTTCCTTGAACGGCTTCACATGGAACGATTGCGCGATGAGAGTCATCAAACCATAAATGAAAAACAGGGACAAAACCTGATTGACCCAGTATCGCCATGTGAGCAGGTCGACAGCCTTGAAAGTGCTGAAACGAACAGTCAATTGGTCAACAAACAGTAAAACGACAGCGAAGAGAGGAAGACCCATGCGCCGAACATTCACTTTTTGCGAAAACCATTCAGCAGCCCGCACAACCGACCCTCTTGTTTTCAAAGCTACAGTATATACCGAGGCCAGCCAAATGTGAATGAAGCACAAAAAGCGCTCCCTAATCCGGATGCATTTTCTTGTTGCTTGAGGCGAAGACGACTTATTCTCTAATCTCCTTGATGCCCATGCACATATGAGGAGCCCCAGATGAATGAAATCAGCACCAGCGAGGCCGCCTCCCTGCGCGAACGCCTTGCGGGATGTCGCAGGCTTGTTGTCAAAATCGGATCAGCATTGTTGGCGGATGATTCACCCGATCCCTTCGAACGCCTCGCCAGACAAGTTGCGTGTCTGAAGGAGCAAGGAATCGAGATCGTTATCGTCAGTTCGGGTGCCATCGCTTTGGGGCGTGAGCCTCTCGGATTCAAATCCCGGCCCAAACTTCTGGCCGAACTCCAGGCGGCGGCATCCGTGGGTCAGAGTATTTTGATGGCCCGTTGGCGCTCGGCATTTCAAAAGCAGGGACTGCAGGTCGCTCAAATCCTCCTCACCCACGACGACGTTGATGAACGTGAACGCTATCTGAATGCGCAGAATGCCCTGCGCAAACTCATGGAACTCAGTGTTGTTCCCATTGTGAATGAAAACGATACCGTCAGCGTGCGCGAGATCAAATTTGGCGACAACGACGAATTGGCAGCGCATATCGCTGGTCTTGTTGACGCGGACCTCATGGCTCTTCTCACCCAGACTGATGGTCTCTTCACTGCCGATCCTGGTCTGAATCCGAGGGCTCAACGCATTCCAATTGTGAAATCCGTTTCAAGTGAGATTGAGGCTTTGGCGAGCGGAGCCGCAGATCTGGGAACAGGCGGCATGAGCTCGAAATTGCGAGCCGTCCAATATGCAGCGCGCCATGGCACCGGAACCTTGGTCCTGCCTGGCCGTGTGGAGAGTGTTTTGCTGAAGGCACTTGCAGGAGATGACGTCGGGACATTTTTTTTGCCGCCCGAACGAAAGTCGGGACGCGCGAAACAACGATGGCTGGAACTCGCAGTCCGGCCCCATGGAAAAATAGTCATCGATTCAGGTGCAGAAATCGCAATCAGAAAAAATGCAAGCCTGCTGTTTGTGGGTGTCACTGGGGTGGATGGGTCATTTCAACCGGGAGATCCGGTCGACGTCGTTTCGCATGAAGGCTTTCCTGTTGCGCGCGGACTGGTGGCTCTGTCCTCTTCAGACTTGCAGAGGGTGTTGGGTAAGAAGCAGTTGGAGGCCGAGGTTGCCCTCGGGTGTCCTGTTCCACAGGAGTTGATTCATCGCGACAACATGGTCTTGTTTGATGGAGGACCGCATGCACAAAAACGATAAATCAAATTCAGTCAGCTCATTTGAGAACAATGAATTTTTGTCTGCGCAAACATTGGCCAACCGTGCCAAAAGGGCCTCTTCCCTCATCTCACGCAGCAGTTCATCAGCAAGAACCAGAGCCCTGCATCGACTTTCAAGCGAATTGCGTTCTCCAGAAAGGCAAAAGACAATCTTTCAAGCCAACCAAATCGATTGCCAAGCAGCAGAAATTGCAGGAATCGGAAGTGCGCTGCTCGACAGGCTCCGGATTGACAGGAGTCGACTCGATGCTCTCGCGGCAAGCGTTGCCGAAGTCGCGGACTTGATCGATCCCATTGGCGCGATTGAAGACCTCGTCATACGACCATCGGGACTGCAGGTTGGACGCATGTGGGTACCACTCGGTGTGATTCTTATGATTTACGAGTCCAGGCCAAACGTCACCATTGACGCTGGAGCGCTTTGTATCAAGACCGGAAACGCGGTGATCCTGAGGGGAGGAAAGGAAGCACGAAACACGAACGCCGCATTCGTGGAACTCTTGCAATCGGTTCTGGATGAAAGCAATCTGCCGAAGGATTCGGTTTTGTTTGCAGAGACACAAGAGCACTCTTTCCTGAACGCGCTGCTCAAACAACAAGGACTGATTGATGTCGCAATCCCCCGCGGTGGCGAGAACCTTATTCGTGCCGTCATGGAACATTCCTGCGTTCCAGTCATCCAGCATTTCAAGGGTGTTTGCCACGTCTACGTTGAACAAAGTGCCGACCTCACCATGGCCGAAAAGATCATCGTGAATGCAAAGACAAGCCGCCCGGGTGTCTGCAATGCGCTTGAGGGCATCGTTGTGGATGACGCCATCGCTCCAACTTTCTTGCCGCGGATTGTCGAAACACTCTCTGGGTTGGGAGTGGAAATCCGCGGCTGCCCCCGCTCGCTGATTCATCTTGCAGGCAAAAGTCATCCAAACTTGAAAGCAGCAAATGACGACGACTTTGATCGTGAGTTTTTGGACCTCACCTGCTCTTTGGCAACCGTTGCAGGAATGGATGAGGCCTTGGAATTTATTTCCAGACACGGCAGCAAGCATACCGAATCAATCATCACACAAAACTATGAACATGGACTCAGGTTTCTGCGTGAAGTCGATGCCTCATGTGTGCTTGTGAATGCATCGACACGCTTCAATGATGGCGGCGAATTGGGTCTGGGGGCGGAATTGGGAATTTCAACCTCCAAACTGCACGCCTATGGCCCCATGGGGTTGCGTGAGCTCTGTGCACGAAAGTTCGTTGTCTTCGGACACGGCGAAGTGCGCTGACACAGGACGCGACTCATTCAGCCGTTGTGCTGAATTGCGCACCAATACCCGCACCCTGGACCTGGTCACCCTTTTTGTCAGGAGTCGCATGCCATCCGGGCGCACCCACGCGCGTCTGGACGTTGCCTTCGGATTTGAAGGCTCCTTCGTTTGGACCGTTTTCCAAATTGAGTCCGATGTTCCCTGGTGAAACTTCACGGAGCTTCTGCCGACTTCCATCGCTCGAGATTGCCGCAGCGCAATCCGATTCAGAATATGGAGCACCACAATCCCTTTCGGGTGTCACAACATCCTACAAACCTGCAACCATACCCAGCGAGATTTCATTGCAGGGAAGCGTTCTGGCACCATAAATGCGAGCAAAAGTAACGCAACCTGCGAGATTCAACGCGACCATCAGGACAATTGTGAAGACAATTGAATTTCTCATCCTGTCTTCCTATTTCTTTGTCAAATCCAAAAACGGTATCGGGGCATTCCCCATCATGTAAGCGGGAAGCCTGCCATCCCACTTGCGCACAGCTTCAAGCTGAATAAGTTCCTTACTCTTCTCCAATGCCTCAGTACGAATTCGGGTGCTTTCGGCCTCGGCCCTGGCTTCAATGACTTTCTGACGAGCCTGTTCCTCGACTTCCACGGTTTTGTTTTTTGCTTCAGCCGCCTTTTGTACAGCCACGGCTTTGGCCTCAACCGCCTTTTCGTAGTTCGCATCAAAATCAATATTGGTAAGTTCCATGTTTGTCGTGACAATGCCGCGGTTCTCAAGGATCGCCCGGATGGACTTGAGGGCGCTCTGTCTCACCGTTTCCCTTTTACCGACAAGTTCATCAGCGACGTATTGGCCTGTGACTGTTTTCAGGTTTCCCCTGACAACGGGCAAGATAATCTTGTCTTCCCAATCGGGTCCAAGCTTGACGTACAGTTCCATGACTGATTCTTTCGCCGGGTAATAAGTCAGGACATAGGAGACTGTCGAATTTTGAGTGTCGCGTGTGAAACAGGCTGTCTTGTCATCAATTTTTCTTTCACGGATGTTGAATAGTTCAATTCTGGAAGTGAATATGTTGTAAAAGTGCAAGCCTGGATCAAGCAGCCCACCCCTGACCTCACCAAATCTCTTTTCGATGCCAACTTCACCCGTGTCGATCACCCGGCATCCCATCATCAACAAACACAAGAAACCGAATCTCAACATAGTGAACATCCCCATGACTTTCATATACAAACAATCGAATAGTTCTGCGCATTCTATCATTCTCGATCTTTTTCTCAAAACCCGGAGAAGCCAATTTGCAGACAGCTGCGTTTGGTCTTTCGATGGAAACTCACTCAGGAAGATTGGCATTTCTGTTGGTCAGATCCTCCGCGAGGTTATATCATTCCAGCTATCGAGATCATCGAATGAATTCATTCCATTGGAGATCAAAACGGGGAGAGAAACTTGACAGACCTTCGCGCACTTCTGAAAAAATTTCGTTCCTTTCGTTGGATTGGAAAAATCGCGAGTCTCTTTCTTTTCGCGGGTGCCCTGTGGATGGGACACAATGTCCTCAAGAACCAGGATCCGAACGCAATTCGAAATGCATTTGCACAGACCTCGGTGAATTCCATTTTTTTAGCAACAATGGCCACCACCGGTGCGTATTTCCTTTTGATTCTTTTGGATCGGATTGCATTGTCAACTCGAGGTTTGAAGCTGAAATGGAAACGAATTGCAATGTCTGCAACCGTGGCAAATGCCTTGGGCAACTCTCTCGGAATGTCGGCAGTCACTGCCGGTGCTGTTCGTTGGCGTTTCTATTCGCGTTGGAATCTTGATGGAAAAGTCGTGGCACAGGTTGGTGGTCTTTCGTCCATCAGCATTTGGCTTGGCTTTTGTCTGGCGTTCGGAATTTCGCTGTTTTTTGCTCCACCTTCATTGCCAGTGACTCCGGGTTGGTTTCCTTTTGCAGGAGGGGGCGCGCTTCTCGGTTTGGCAGCCTATTTCATGGCATGCCTGACTCAACGAAAAATCCAGCTCCTGCGTTGGAAACTTGATTTTCCAGATGTGAAAATTGCTTTCCAGCAAGTGGTGATCGGATGCCTTGAATGGGTCTGCTTCGCAGCTGTCTTCAGGGCTTTGCTTCCCGCGGACCTGGCAATAAGCTTTCCTCAATTCCTGCAAATTTTTTGCCTTGCGCAACTTGCGGGAATCGTCAGCCAGGTTCCGGGCGGCTTGGGAGTTTTTGATTCGACTCTCCTGTGGCTGCTCTCTTCCGCAACGCCTGGAGTTGAGCTGCTTGGCCCACTGTTGCTGTTTCGCGCCATATTATACGTATTTCCACTTTTGTTTGGTGGAATTGCCTTGGCAATTTTCGAATACTGGCATCGCCGCGCAGAAATCGCCCGCATCAAGGAAGCGACACAAAACTATGCATCTGGAATAGTCCCGTTTGTATTCGCAACGCTCGCTTTTGCGTCCGGTGTCGTTTTACTTTTCCTTGGCGCCACACCTCGCGCACAGTTCGGTTGGCTGGAACCGTATCTGCTGCTTCCGGTGGTGGAAGTTTCCCATTTTCTTGCAAGCCTGGCAGGCCTGGCCCTTCTTTATCTGGCGTGGGGCTTGAGTCGCCGCCTGGACGCTGCATATCTCATGACGCTTGGCACGCTTCTCTTCGGAGTGATTGCTTCGCTGTTCATGGGCATCGCGCCGTCTGCCATCTCCGGTTTGATTCTGGAACTTGTCATATTGATTCCCAGTCGTCGCTATTTTTATCGCAAGACATCTCTTCTCCAGACACCCTTGAGTCTGGATTGGATCATTGCCATCGTTCTCGTTTTGACCGGCACCTACTGGCTTGGAAATTTCGCGTACATCAACGACGATATTTCAACAGATCTCTGGTGGAAGTTTGCAATCTCCGGAGATGCACCACGATTTTATCGGAGCATGGTGGGAGTTGCCGTCGTTGCGATCCTGTTCGGACTTTATCGGCTCCTTCGGGTGACCCAACCTCACCCGGATGAATTGGGTACGACCGACATGTCGCTCGTGGATGAAATCGTGAAGGCGAGTCCATCCTCGCACGCGAAGCTCGCCTACCTGGGCGACAAATCCTTTCTGCTGAGCAAGAGTAAAAAGGCTCTATTGATGTATGCTGTTCAGGGGCGAAGCTGGGTTGTCATGGGTGATCCGGTCGGACCTGTTGAAGAATGGCCAGACTTGATTTTCCAGTTCATGGATAAGTGTCGCCGCTATACTGCGCGTCCCGTTTTCTATCAGGTTCAACCGGAATTTCTCCATCTCTATCTTGATCACGGCATGAGCATTGCGAAGATTGGCGAGGAAGCACTCGTCCCCCTGAAGGATTTCAATCTCGCGGGTGGGGCTCGTCAAAAGATTCGCAACACCCTGAAGAAGTGTGAAAAAGACGGCCTTGAATTTGAAGTGCTTCAGACATCAGACGCTGCAAGGTTCATGCCACATTTTCGAGCCATTTCCGACGAATGGCTGAGTTCAAAAAATGCCGCTGAGAAAAGTTTTTCGCTCGGTTCCTTCAATGAGGATTATCTGCGGAACTTTCCATTTGCAGTCGCAAAATTGCAGGGCGAGATCGTGGCCTTTGCAAACCTCTGGATTGGCGCAGAAAAGCGCGAACTCGCTCCCGATTTGATCCGCTACAGCAGCAAGGCTCCTCCTGGCGTGATGGATTTTCTTTTCATCCAAATGATTCTTTGGGGGCAAAAGGAAGCTTTCAATTCATTCAGCCTCGGAATGGCTCCATTGTCGGGAATGAAGCAACAACCCTTTGCTCCACTTTGGCATCGGCTGGGTCGTTTGGTTTTCCGGTATGGTGAGCACTTTTACAACTTCCAGGGTCTGCGCCGATTCAAGGACAAATTTGCCCCCGAATGGCGTCCAATCTATATCGCAATGCCCAACCGCATGAGGTTCCCGAAGGTCCTCAAGGATCTGGTTCTGCTGGTGGGTGGCGGACCAATGTCGGTTTTGAAAAAATAAGCCAACCGAGGGTTTTGAATTTACCTGGCCATCAACTGAACAACTTCGTGCACCGAATCGATAACGTTCTTCCACGATTCGGGTCCGAATGTAAAATGATCTCCCAGCGAATACCAGCCTCCAGGAGTCATTTTGACTTCCTGAATCTCCGGCAACGGCTCGTTGCGTGGCAGGTTGAATCCCACCGGCATCAAGCCAATCCGCTCGCGCATCAATTGAATCCCCGGAGCTGCCGGACGCGCCTGCTGTGCGGCTTTCATGTGTGGTTCCGAAAGAAGTCTGAGTGCTGCCTTGCGGCAACGGTTGAGCGCCTCGCGAACAGACTGTGCGTGAAGTGAATCCTCGAAATCAATCGAAGTGAAGAAACCCAGCCGGTCGTTGCTCAGGCAAACGCCCTGCACGCGTTCCACAGGACACACCAGCCGCGCACCCGGGATCAACCATTCAAAATTGCAATGTTGCAACAATGCCTGCCGCCAGTTGTCGTACTCAACCCACACCAACGAACGCGGGCGATGGCGCGCAACCAATCGCGAATGTTGCGCATGCAGCTGCTCGCGCGGAAGAATCGACAAGGTCTTCATCAGCGGTATCGCGAACACAACTTTGCGAGCATGAAATTGCCTTGCGGACTTTGAAAAAAGGTCGCCCACCTGCAAGCGTGTGGGATCGCCTTTTTTCGCGGGAACAAATGCGCGCACCAGTTCGGCCTGGGTTTGCACCTGCACTCCACGCGACAGCAGAACCGTTTCCAAAGCCAATTCCAGTCGTGCCCGGCGGGTGAACCAGACACTCGATTCGGAATTGTGTGTCTTCACAAATGCCTGAACCGAGCTGAGAACAACTGAAGTTGGCGTCCTGTCGAGCGGCCAGCCCAGAACAGTTTCAAGCAGTGGAGTGAGTGCTTCCTTTTGGACTTTGGGCAAATTGGCCCAGAACGAACTTGTTTCAAAAGGACCATCATTGTCGGGATTGATGTTTTCTCCCGATGCCATTGTCATCAGGGTTTCAGCTTCCTTGCGTGTGAGCATTTCTGAAGAACCAGAAAGGACCTCACCAAGATCAGTGAATTCCTTTCTCACCAAATAGGTCTTGCGGATGAAGGGTGCCTCTGTCGAGACACGCTCGCGCACGAAGCCATCGACAAATTCGATTTCCTCATCAGACAAACTCATGCGTAAATGACGCTCGTAAACTTCAAGCGCCATCGGGTCGAAAAGTTCGAATCCGGGCCCACTGCTGTGTTGAAGCGCATCACGATGGAATTGCTCTGCCAGCACCTGCGCGCGGGTCATTCCAGGGGGCGATGGCGGGGTTTGAAACAAACGTCCGCCCAGCGTGGTACGCGATTCGAGAAGAACCAATTTCTGCGCACCGCCCGTCTTCGACAATCGCAATGCAGCAAGCAGACCCGAAATTCCACCACCAACAATTGCATCGGGAAATGGAGCCACGTCGGCAGAAGAATTTTCAATCACCCCGGACAACAAGCGCTCGAGTGCTTCGCCGGATGGGCCCGTGCTTTGCAGAGAAAGCCAATCATCGTGAGTCAAACTCATTTGCCCGGTTCCTCCTCGTCGGCTTTCCCAACCCATTCAATCCCGTCAATTTTTTCCATCTCCCGCAGCTTTTCATCGCGCACCTGGCTGCGCGCAGCGATGTCCGCAATCACTTCTGCCTCGCTCGCATCGCCCTCACCTTCACGGAAGGAAATTCCCTTCAGCAGGCCAATGAAGCTGCGGTAGCGTTCTTGCGAAATACGACCATCCTCCACCGCATCCTTGATGCCACATTTGGGTTCGTGGTCGTGAGTACATTCGCGATAATGGCATCGGATTCCGCGAAACTCGGGAAAGCATTGGCTCAATGTTATGGAATCGAATCCATCAACAGAAAAAGCGCGCACACCTGGTGTATCGATGGCGTAGGCACCAATTCCCAGCTGAAGCAATGAGTTGTATGTGGTCGTGTGACGTCCCTTGTAAAAGATTTCCGGGTTGTCGTCGACGATCTGTTCGAACTCAGGCTTCATGAGGTTCAGCAAACTGCTTTTGCCGACACCGGAATGTCCGGCAAGACCTATCAACTTTCCTTTCAACATCTCGCGCAGGCGCTTCACCTCGGAAGTGGACTTGCGAGGATGCAACGCACAGATCTCGAAAACGTCATAGCCAATCTGTTTATAAATCGACACGCGTTTGTTGTAGCGTTTGAGGAACTCCTCGGTTGCAAGCTTGGGGTTGTTCAACAAATCGACCTTGTTGAGCACGATGGCCGCCGGCAATCCTTCCAGCTCCGCCTGGACAAGAAACCGATCAATGAGTCCCCAACGCACTTCCGGATGAAAAACAGAGGCAACAACCACCAGAAGGTCGATATTGGCCAACATCACATGCTCCCACTCGGGATTGAGGGGATCACGACGGGCAATGCGGCTGTGCCGAATGAAGGCGTGCTGTATGACCCCACGCGGGAGATCGGTGTCCTTGGGTTGGCCCTCGGAATCAAGAGTCACTTCAGCATCGGGTTCGAAAAGGATTTGGTCGCCAACCACAACGAAGTTGCGTTCCTTGTGTGCGCGCTGAAAATGCCGTTTTGCGATGGAACACAACCACAACAGATCAGTCTGCGGCTTGCCGTCGCGATCTTCCTCGGCGACAAAGATGTTGCGCTTGTGCACCTCTATGACGCGCCCTCGCCGCTGGCCCGCAGCAGAAAGGCCCAAGAGTCTCTCGGAAAATTCGGATTCACTTTCTTCACCCTCCTTGAGGGCACGATCGACCAACCAA
The DNA here is from genome assembly GCA_049423385.1 of Silvanigrellaceae bacterium. Classification (GTDB taxonomy): domain Bacteria; phylum Bdellovibrionota_B; class Oligoflexia; order Silvanigrellales; family Silvanigrellaceae; genus RFOM01. The sequence goes on from JBMSQQ010000020.1 coordinate 40,235, forward strand.
TCGTCTACGGTGCGTCCCCGCACAGAGCGCTTTTGCTTTTTGATTTTTTCGATTTTCACAAGCCGGTCGCGCCGGCGGGAGTCCGCCTCGTCCAGATACTTGCGCCAGTCTCTTGCCATTGAGGATGTTTCCTTTATTTCTGGCATGATTGTGTTTTGCCCATGCTAAACAATCCCGGCCACTTTGTCGCGTTTTTCCGGCGTGAAAAGCTCTTTTTGGGGTCTGCTCGATGAACAACCTGGAACACGGCCCGTTGCGGCCAGGCCACGAAAGCCAGAGCGAAGTTTGGGACAAGCCCGCTCTGTTGCACGATGCCCTCGAGAGGCTCGAATGGTTTCGCCTGACCGACGCCCTCGCCGAAATGGCGTCATTACAGCACACGAAGAAGCGACTTCGGGGACTGACTCCCTGGATGTCGCCTGGCGAGCGGAATTGGAATTTGCGCGCGACAGAGCGACTCCTCAAACTGCATGTCGCCGGCGAAAGCATAACCCTGCTCTCTTTTGATGCATCTTATTTTGCCGATGCTGTCCGCCAGGGAGGCTTGCTGAATGGGCTCGGGCTCTATCACCTCGGTCTCTTTTGCTCACAAATCGAACGGCTCGGGCAAAAGGCGCGCAATGAAGCGCGCAAACCCGAAGGCGGAGCACTTGGATCAGAACTCGCCGAGCTGCTCTCGCAACTGAAACAACAAACTTCACTGGCTCGCCGCCTGGCTCTGGCCGCCGATGAAAACGGACGCATTCTCGACAGCGCTTCAGACGAATTGAAAAGTGCCAGGCAAAAGCATGATGCACTCACCCGCAAGATGACCCACAGCCTCGAAAACACCCTGAAGGTCCCCACAGTGCGCGACGCATTGCAGGACACCGTCTGGATGATTCGCGATGGCCGTTATGTTTTGCCCGTGCGTGTCGATCGCAAATCCGATGTTCCCGGAATCGCGCGCGGTGTGAGTTCCTCCGGAAGCACCTTGTTCGTCGAACCCGCAGGACTTGGCGAATTGCAGGCCCAGCTCACTGCCGCTGAAAGTGACGTGATGTTGGCTGAAAATCGCGTTCTGCGTGCTTTTTCAGACGAAGCCTGGAGCCTGCGCGACGAACTCCTTTCGGCACTCGACGTTCTCGAAACATTCGATTGCGTCTCGGCGCGTGCTCGCCTGGCAGCACGCCTCCAAGGTGTCATGCCAACGTTTCACGAAGATGCCCAGGGAGCCCGATTTGAATTGTTCGACGCCCAACATCCGCTCTACATGTTGGAAGAAAAGCCCTGCATTGCAAACCACCTGCTGTTGCAGCCTGCCGCAACGAGCAAAGCATGCCCCCGTGTTTGGGTGCTTTCAGGACCCAATGCCGGCGGCAAGACGGTCGCCATGCGCACCGTTGGCCTGCAATGCGCAATGGCGCTCGCAGGACTTTTCGTTCCCTCGAGAAGAGCTGTTTTTTTTGAATTCGATTCCATTTACGTTGAAATGGGCGACAGGCAAGACAGACGCGAGGACTTGTCGACGTTCTCAGGACACCTCCTGCACGTTCGCCGAATATGTGAACTGACTGACAATCGTGCACTGGTGCTGCTCGACGAAGGCTTCGTCGGAACCGACCCCTCGATTGGTTCTGCGATGGCACAGGCCACCCTCGAATCCTTGGCGGAGCGCGGCGCAACCAGCATTATCACCACACATTTTTCATCGCTGAAAACATTGGCAGACAAAAAACCGGATGTGTTTGCAAATGCCAGCATGGAATTCGAACCCGAACGCCTCAAGCCAACCTTTCATCTCCTCAATGGCGTTCCCGGACAAAGCTTTGCCATTGAACTCGCACGCCGGCTGAACTTTCCGGAAGATATCCTTGAGCGGGCCAAAAAATACCGAGGCGAGCGCGAGATCGAGATGGAAAATCTGCTTGCTGAACTTCAGCGCTCACGCTTTGCTCTGCGCCAGGAGCTTGATAAAAACAAGACCCTGAACAAGCAGCTCGAGGAAGAAGTCGAGTCGCTGCAAAGCCAACGCAAAACCCTCGGAAACCAACAGCAATCGCTTCTTCACGAATACAATTCAAAGCTTCAGAAGCGATTCAACGCTTTTGAAAACCGTCTCGAAATCCGTGCCCGCCAATTTGAACGCTCGCAACAACAATTATTGGCAGAACAACGCGCTCTTGCAGATCAATCTGCTGAGACACAGGTGACAGAAGACACACAGATCCCCGCAGGATCGGCGGGAACACAAAACAACGCGGCCGGCCGGATTTCAAACAAACCTCAACCTGTCGCCTCGAGCATTTCCGCGAAAGACGACAAGGACAAACGCAAACCACGAAGCCTGAGCGATTTTTCTCAGCTGGCCAATCTGCGCACCGAACTTCCAACAAAGAAAACCACGTGGGAAGAAGAGGAAG
>JBMSQQ010000021.1:0-41845 GCA_049423385.1 Silvanigrellaceae bacterium
CCAAATGCAACGTTTCACTCGAACTTCTTGATGCCACGTCCGGCAAGATAAGACTCTGGACGGCATCCCACTGCCTCAGGCCACTCCGCTTGACTTCAATGAAACTCGCAGTACGTGACGAATCTTCCTCGATTGGTGGATTTGTCACATGGAATCTGGCGCACCCGCTGCTCGAAAAAGCCGCCAAACTGCGGGCCGCCTGGAGCGAAATACCTGCCTACGGCTACGCAATCACCCGCGACAGGCTGGATACCGCCTTTGATCGTGGAAGAATGTGGGTAAATGATCAAACTTCGGTTTTGGCACCGCGAACTTCTTGCGAAAATTTGCGCTGGCTTCTGCCGGCAGAAGCGGTGCACACTCTGTGCTTCAGTATCCATGATCTCATGTCACTGGAAGTCACTCTGCCCGACCTCGAAAGCAATAAAAGTCAGGCTCTCGTTGCCGCACTGGGAAGCAACGTCAAATCTCTTGCCACAGAGCAGGCTATCACCGAAAAACGAGCAATCTTCCTGCGCCGAATTGGACTGCTTTCGCAGATTGAATGGATCACGTCGCAGGAGCAGGCACTCACCAACTTCCTCAAGAATCCGCAATCGGTGCTTCCCTCAACTGACCCGACGGCTGCGGTGATTGCTCGCCTGCAGAAAGATGTTTTCGACCTTCCGCATCCCGAAGAATCCAGTTTTATGCCAGGAAACTACATCTCTCCCCGAATTCCGGCCCCGGGGATTGAGGTCAAGGTGGAATGCGTAAGAGCGATTGCAACCGTGGCTGGAAGCGGCGAAACAACTCCTTACAGTCTGGAATCCCGACCGCATGCCTTTTGTCCCGGTGGAGCGACTCCCCAAGAAGGACACGTCTGGTTCCGCGATTATCAGTGGCTCAAGATGATCTCGGATCTGGCCATTGGGGGGGCGGGCGACTACGCATATGCCGTTCACCAGCAGCTGGTTGCCAATGGTCAACCTCGTGATTGGGCTTCGCGGGTCTCGATCATTTCCAACTTTGTTCTCGACGACCGGATTGATTTTCTCGGCCGTGAGTCCGATGTGGTGTCGCCATTCCTTTCGGCATTCAAGATTCCGGCAAATTTGTTTTCGGATCAGCTGTATGGCTGGCAGGGCTTCACCTACACGGGCGCACTCCTGCTGGCAATGAACCGTGATTCATCCAAAGCCCGGTTCTTGAAAGGCGACAGTGGTTCACTTCTGCTGTTGGATGGAGTGCCAATTGCCACACTCTATTCGGTGGATGGCGAAGAGACTTCCGGTGGAGCCTCAATCCGTGCACTTCCCACTGCGGAATCGGAAGAATCCACCGAGTCAACTCAAGTGTCGGGCAGCGCGACGGGAACCCGATCGACGGTGGACAATTCCACATCCTCGGGTGGCAAGAAAGGTTTCAACTGTTTTCACTGAGGTGGCTTGCCCTGGATGAAAAAAAAAGCGGGCCAGCATCCTGCCGGCCCGCCCATGTGGAAGGAGATAAGATTGCAACCGGGTCTGGTCCGAAAACCGGACCCGGATTTCCGCTTACTGGAGCAAGCGGAGTGCCGCCTGAGGCGACTGGTTGGCCTGCGAGAGGACTGCAACGCCAGCCTGTTTGAGGATGTTGGACTGCGTAAGTTTCGCAGTTTCATCCGCAAAGTCCGTATCGCGGATACGGCTGTTGGCAGCTGCAAAGTTCTCGCTCTGCACAGAGAGGTTGTTGATCGTCGAGCCGAGGCGGCTTTGGATCGCGCCCAAGTAGGAGCGATACTCTGCTACCTTTTGGATTGCCGCATCAAGCGTCCCGAGGGACTGTTGAGCGCTCTCCTTTTTGTCGACGCGCGTACCACCGTCTTCAGTGCTCTTGCCCAGGTTCAGACCATTTGAATCGGTGTTGGTGTTGAGGTTTTGAAGGTCGATACGAATCACGTTGACGGGATTCGCCTGGCCTTTTTCATCAACACTACCCATGTAGTCCTTACCCACCTGGATCTCGAGTGGATACGCATTGCTGCGATTCACAAGAGCCGGATCCAGTGATTCCTGGTTGCCGACGAGAAGGCGGGTTCCGTTGTACTCGGTCGCATTGGTGATACGGTCGATTTCGTCCTTGAGCGAGCTGTACTCCTTGTTCAGGAAGCCGCGCTCAACATCACCAATGGTATCCGAGCTCGATTGAACCGCAAGTTCACGCAAGCGAGCCAGAATGTTTCCTACTTCGCTCAATCCGCCTTCGGCAGTCTGGACGAGAGAGACACCGTCGTTGGCGTTTCTCTTGGCCATGTTCAAGCCACGGATGTCGGCCTTCAACTTTTCAGAGATGGCCAGACCAGCCGCATCATCTGCAGCCTTGTTGATCCGATAGCCGGAAGCCAGCTTTTCCATCGACGAGTTGTTCGACTCGGTCGCGTTCACCAGATTCCGTTGCGAATTCAGCGATTGTACGTTGGTTTGTATCCGCAAACCCATACGCTATTCCTCCTAAAAACCGGCCGGCACTTCCAATGTGCACAAGCCGACGGGTCTTCCTGACCCTGTGACGTAAAAAAAACCACATTCAATCAACTAAAGCTGCGTGATGTTTCGTTCATCCCACAAACCGGCGGAACAATTTCCTTTGCACCTGCCGAAAGGTTGATTGACTTTCTGGTCATGGGATCGGACCATCAGACTCCGGCATCAACGCGAAAAAGTTGCAGGGGGTGACATTTCCCGGACGGTCTGTCAAAAATGTTCCTTGCACGCGACTTTGAATGGTGTCTTTCTTCCACGGATGGAGCTGACAACGACGCATGAGTTGGCATACGGAATCAACAGCAACATTGCCTCGGACAGGTTCGGGTCTGCTGTTTTCGGTCCGTCATTTTCTATACGTGGTGGAAGGCCGACCCTTCACGATTGATGTCATGGAATCGACGTCCGGTCACCTGACCGCCCATGCGGACAGCACTTCAGACCCCCACGAAGCCATTCATCCCCAAAGTGCAGCAACCCTGGAAGACGTTTTGAAAGCCATCACTCTCGAGATCGATGCAAAGGTGCGCAAATGGTAACAGCAGGAATCGACCGTATTTTGAACGAGCCTCAACTCCTGGAAAACCTGGGCCGCGTTGGTCTGGTGACAAACCAAGCCTGCACGACCCAGAGCTTCACACCAACTTTTCAAGCCGTGGTTGAAGCGCTCAAACACTGCACTCAATCGACCCTCACCTGCGTTTTTGGCCCGCAACATGGTTACGGACAAACCGAGCAGGACAACATGATAGAAACACCGGACAGTCAGCTCGAAATTGTAAACGGCAAAAAAGTGCCCCTGTTCAGCCTCTATTCAAAAACAAGAATCCCGACTCCCGAACAACTCGAAGGGGTGGACACACTCCTGGTGGACCTCCAGGACGTTGGCTGCCGTGTCTATACCTACATGTTGACCCTCGCTGGATGCATGCGTGCAGCAGAAAAGCTCAACAAGAGGGTCGTGGTCCTCGACAGACCCAATCCACTGGGTTTGAGTCGTCTTTCGCGTCCGGGCAGCATGACCCAAGGAAACTGTCTTGACATGCGTTGGGAAAGTTTTGTGGGTTGGTATTCGATCCCCATGCGACACGGCCTGACAATGGGCGAACTTGGACATCTTTTTCATAAACGTGACAAATTGACGATCGACTATCGGGTTGTTCCGGTGTCAGGCCTCAAACGCAGCACCTCGCTGAAAGAACTCAGCCAACGCCGTTGGACTCTGCCGAGTCCGAATTTGCCAACCTGGGAAACCACATTTTGCTTTCCGGCCTTTGTCGCGCTTGAGACCACATGGATCAGCGAAGGTCGTGGCAGCACCTTGCCGTTCCAGACTGTCGGCGCACCAGAGCTTCCGGCACAAAAAATCTTGTCCATCTTTGATGAATGGAATGCCACGGCGCCGAATGAGTTTCGATTTTCAGGACTCAAATACCGGCCCCACGAATTCCGCCCAACCTTCAACAAGCATCAGGGCGCCCTCTGCAAGGGATTTCAGGTGCACGTGGACAACCCCGAGGACTGCAACACTTTCGCGATGGGCGTATTGTTTCTCGCCGCGACAGCTGGCGAATATTCGAAGTTCGAATGGAAAGGTCCGGGATACGAATACAACTTCACAGATCCACCGGTGAATCTGGTTTTGGGAGATCAACGTTGGATGGATTTCATCAATGCCAGTAAAGGGCGGCAATGGAACAAGGACGGCAAATCGGCCCTTGTTGATTTGTTGAGATGGTCCGAAAAGGATGCCCAAAACTTCGAAGAGTCATCTGCCTTCACCCACATCTACCCGGAAAACTGAGGACTGCCAGCGGATGTATTCGCACAAACGTTCTTTCACCGGACAATCTTCGCGTTCCCTTGCAGCGCTGCTTGACCTCCCGTTTCTCGTTGCAGGGCTGATGCTTTCGGCTTTTTTTGCGGTCGTCCACTCAGCCTGGACCTTCATGAGATTGCCGGACAACGTTCGTGCCTTGCCGGTTTCAATCGACCAAATCCCCAAGGATGTTTTGGCTGATGCCTTGAAGCAGAATGCCTCCGTTCTCGATCTTCATCTGATTGGAGCGACGTGGGTTGGTCTCGCATTGCCATTGATTATTTTTGCAGTTGCGATCCGCTGGACCCTGGCTCCCTTGCGAATTTCCGTACAACGTTCGGTGATTGGTGCATCACTCGCCACCTTTTATCTTTGCAGTTTCATGGCCACAGCGTTGTCAAACCCCGACTTGACACCAGGCAACCGCCTGGTTCAGTTGTTCGCATCGACCGGGCCTGATTTTTTTCAGGGACTTCGCGCCGTCATTTGCATCGGGATATTGATAGGCTGCCTTGTGACCATGACCAAGAATGCCACGTCAAAGCTGAACCGAAGCATGAGATGGATGACAACCTTGGCATTGTTTCTGGTCGCAATTGGATTCGATTACATCCAGTCCAAAGGACAACGGCACGTCGACGAAACCTTTCTGAAAGCACCTGCCACGGTGCGCTTTATTTACGTTTTGCCCGGAATGAATCCAAACGACATCCAAATGGCATTCAAAACCAAAAATCTTGCTGAAGCCAGAAATCAATTGAGTTCGTTCCAGGAAGTGCACCCGAGCACGCCCAGTCTTCTTGGACAATTTGTGACAACGACGCTGGGTATAGAACCCAACATGCATGGCGTCAGACACGACTTCATCGATCCCGAAATACTGACCACAACCTGGAAAACCATCTCGCAAAAAACATTTCCAAAAGGACATACCATCCACGCCCTGTCGATTGGCGGAGCATCTCCTCTCGATGCGCTTGTTGGAAAAGAAACAGATGGAGAACGCTGCGGCCAGAATCCAAGGCAACTTGCACAGGTGGGTCACTTTCAGGTGTCGGTCATTCCGTTTTCCTTGACTCCGAGATTCTTCGAGGATTTGCTCACACCCAATATCATTTGCTCAAACCGTTTCCTTTCCCTTCATCAACACCTGCAACAAACAGCGGAAAAAATCACCCGGCGACTCAAAACTTATCAACCGAAGACTTTTGTCATCTGGGTCGCTCCAAATCTCCTCGCCCAAACACATGGCTTTTATGAGTTGCCGGAAGATTTCAATTCCTGGCAGCAGTCAACCCGAAACACATTCGAGATCCTGAAGTCGCACTGGGACTTCCTGAAAACAACGCAACTGGAACAATTCCATCAAACATTCTTGATAGGATTGTCCGAGCAGCCTGAATCAACGACAGCGTTCCTGCGCTTCGATGGCCAAACCAAATCGCAATTCACCGATCTCACCCTGGATTCACCGGGCCAGCGCAGCCAGAGTTCGGTCGCCGACCTGCTTCGAACCCAGGAGAATACCGAGGTCAAGGATTCACCACTGTTTTACTCCGAGTTCACAGACTCATTGCCAAAGCAAACTGTTGCAACACTCTCACCCGACTTGAAATCGGACTCAAAAAAGTCAAACTCTCTCTCAAAATTCATCCTGAATGCCGACCTTTTAAGAAAAACGATTGTGAATTCAAAGCGGCACGTCATCTGCCAAAATGTTGCTTCTCCCAATGGTAATCGCCTGCTTGTCAAGGTCAGCCTGAATCTGCGCGCAACAGAAAACAGACTTCCCCAATTGACCTACGAGGATTTTGAAAAGGAAAATCTTCCTTCACCAGAAAATCGGATGGAGCTTCAGGAGTGTTTAAAAAATGCACGGGAAGTGCTGACAGAAAGCGTCTACAAGGATGTCTCACTGCGCGACAGCTCTGCATTCCGGACCCTGCTCACCGGACTTCCGGTGAAGTCCATCAAAACCAATCCTTCAATACTTGAGACAACAAGCGAACAGGAAAACGAAGCTCTCGACCAGTCGACTTCTGCTGTCCCTGCCAGCCTGGAGGAAGAGGAAGAGGAATGAACGCAAAACGAAAATTCCGCGTTACAACGCGCGGAGCAAGAAACAACGAAAGAGAGACCCAAATCATTCTGTGGACTTTCGTTTTTGTGATTGTGTTTTGCTTGACCACACTGTTTTCACTGGGTTCCCGTTCAACTGAACCCGTGAACGTGGTCAATGATTCATTGAACGCAACCAGAAACAAGCTTCGCGGCTGGGAAAAGCCGGCAATGCCTGTCAGCAGTGTCAACATGCCCGACACCCGTTCGCACTCCGGATTCCATTTCCGCTGGGGAGCAAAACACAATCCACCAGGCTGGCAAGTGGATTCAAATCGAAAAGGAGCCCGCAAGGATGACCTTCAGCAGCTCCTGAATCTGGGCAGATCCAAAATCATTCTGACTCCGCGCAGTGAAGGTGAATTTTTGTATGACCTTCGGGAAGAGTTGTTGAAGGGTGGACATGCCTTTGTGCAAAAGAAGGTCTTACCGCTTCTGCCCGGAGAAAAGCTGCACATATCAAATCCGTCACCTGGTTTTCCAGGAAAAAACTGGAAACTGAGATTACGTTCGGTAGCTGCAACCCAGGACAGAATGGATGCACCACTGATCATGAATTATGGTTTCGCGCACGCCGAACAATCAATACTTGAAATTGATCCAAAAGGTCAGGCGGTCGACCTCGAGATCCCCTCAGGAAATGAATATTCAAGAAGGGGTGAGAAGTATTTCACTCTTGAATGGCCGGGCAACACTTCAGGACTTTTGGTGGTTGAAGGTTTTCAGCCTGCTTCACTTGAAACCGAGGGCAAGAGCCTGAATCCAAGATCACTGGTCATTCTTTTGGATTCCCTGAATGGTTCACTGACCGATCTGACCAAGACACTCAAATCTTTGAAAAGCACAACTTCCGGCAATCACAACACAATACATTTGACGAATGTCATCCCAACTGCGGATTCAATCGAGCTTGGCTACAAATCGCTGCTCACACTCCACAGCCCCCTGGAACTGGGTGCAACTCTGGAGAACCAAAAACTCAGGGAAATGATTGTCACCGAGTCCGTGATGCTCAGAAAATTCTCTGAACGTGGCGGCTCGCTGCGACACCTGACACTGACTAAAAGCGGCTCAGCCTGTTTGGAAAAGTGTCAGACCCGTGAAGTATCCTCGGAAGATTTCACCTCCAGTTTCGTTATCAAGCGAAAAGAGGAAATCGCATCCACCGCTGGCATCATCCGCAACGATGAATTCATGACCGATGCCGGTGCGTTGTTTGTCGAGACCGACTTTCCGGCGGAACATTTTCGACTGAACTGGACCACGGCTTTCGAATCGAGGGAATCCATCTTCAGATGGATGTTGGGCGGCCTTCGGGAAACTTTTGGAGGACGCGATCTCGAATTGAGAAAGATTGAGAAAATCGCCCAAATTGACAGCTGGCTGGCAAAAATCGTCGAGTCCTTTTTCGTCACTTCAGCAAACGCGAATGTTGCGATTTTTCTTCACCAAAACAACACACCTGTTCGTCTTGGCAACAACCCGGACAATCAAAAATCACTGGTGCGCGGTGAAGCCTTGTTCAGCGTGAACAATTTTGAACTTGATAATTCCAAAGTTGACGAAATCAAAAAAATAGAGACAACCATTTCGCAAATTTCAGCAGCGCGTCTGCTGGAACGCCTGAGTTTCAACAAAGACCGTGCCGCCAGCATCGAAAAAATAACCGAAGGTCTCGATTTTGGAAGTTCTCCGGTTGTTCAATTCAGTCAAGACTCAATCACAACCCTGACCTCCAATGGCTGGCTTGTGGATCAGATTCCCAATCGCGAAAACAGGCTAGTACGCCCTTTGTTTCACGCGGAACCCGATCAAATTCATGAGGTACAGGAGAAATCCCTCATCGAGAGGAGACGATCCCGATTGCATGGGTTGCACGTCCTGTTCCCAAACAACAACGATCGGGATGAACTTTTGTCTGTGAGTATATCCACCAACTTGAAGCCTCTTGCCTGCGAATCCGAAAGCGAACATGCACAGGCCGACCCGAAAGTTGATCAACGCGACGAATCTGCATCCCAGATGAAAACTTATCATGTGTTGGGAAGACGTTCAGCCCAGAGCCAATGGCACATCCAGTGTCTCCTCGAAGGAAGAATTTCCACGAACACACGACTGAGAATCGTTCCTCGTTCGAACAATCAGGCCATCGCCCGCGAGAGGATCGGATTGGGCGAATTTGCATTACCGATTCGTGGTTTTCTTTGGCGCTCTCCGGAAACTTTGGAACTCACCGGTGCTCAAATTCTCGATGCGACGGTTTCGCTCACCTCTGCCGACAAGGATGCAGCAAAGCAAAGTTCGGTTGTCATCTGGACTGAGAGATTTTTGGGTGGCATTCCAGGTTCGCGGGCCGTCTTCGGATTTGCAGACCGACTTGCCCGCAACGACAAGCCGCAATCCCCGCGGGCCGACCTGGATCGGTAAAGTCCCAACGAGAGGTTTCCAGATGGCGGGTAGAAGAATTTTCGTCCAGGAAGGCGAGCTCCTGAAATTGAGCGGAGACACCTTCAGTATCAAAGAAGAGCTCAAGAAGCTCGGTGCCCGCTATGACGGCAGCCAAAAATGCTGGTTTCTGAGAGGAAACGAACTGCTGCCCAAAAAGCTCGAGTTTCTCGGATTTCTTCCTGCGGTTGAACCACCCTCGGTTCAATCTCCGGGACTGGCGCCGGACGCAGGACCAGCATCGTCTTCAGCGGACACGGAAAGTGCCTGGACGGTGTCACAGTTCACCAGCTACGTGGACAGGTTGTTTCGCCAACACCTTGATTTTGACTTTTGGATCGTGGGAGAAATTTCGTCTCTCAAAACTTCAAGCGGACATGTTTTTTTCGAACTCACCGAGCCGGAGCCTGAAGAATCGCGTGCCTTGACTTCCGGCAAGGCGGCCTCCGTTGCCTGCTGCCTTTGGGCTGGCAAGGCAAGAATGCTTGCTGAAAAGCTTTCAGAGTTTCCCCTGGCCGATGGAGTCAAGGTCAAACTCAAAGTCAACTGTGACTTTCGAAAGGAAGGCTCCCGCCTCAACCTGATTGTCAACGATGTTGATCCACAGTTCACTCTGGGAGATCTTGCCCTCAAACGCCAGGCGATTGTTCGCGAACTCAAGCGACGCGGCCTTTATGATCGACAAAGGTCATTTTGCCGTTGGCCCGATTTTCCGATGAACGTGGCACTCGTCACGGCAGCAGGCTCGCGTGCCCAAACCGACTTTCTCGATGAATTGAAAATGGCAGGAATGGCATTTCGCGTGACTTTGTTTGATTGCCTCATGCAAGGCGAAAAGACCCGTGAAACCGTCACGGGTGCCCTGAGCCTTGTCAATGCGAACACTTCGACTCCTTTCGATTGCATCGTGATCACCCGTGGAGGAGGGTCCCGGCTGGACTTGCGGTGGTTTGACGATCTCGAAATTTGCAAGGCGATCGCATATTCGGACATACCTGTCTTGACTGCGATTGGTCACTTTGAAGACATCAGTATCGCCGACGAGGTTGCATCAATCGCCGAGAAGACGCCCACGGGCGCAGCTCGGCACCTTTCGAACCTCGTTGCCGTGGGTTTCGACAGACAACTTGCCCGGCTCGAGCGGGCTGCCTTGAATGCCCAAAATCGCGTGTCCCGTGAAAAACAGAATCTCGACAGATTCGAACTGCGAATCGAGCAGGCCGTTCGTGTCCGAATTCAACGGGAAGAAGAAAAACTCAACACGGCGGCGCGCGCCTTGCGATTGGTGCGCAACACCTCTGCCAGACCTTTGCGGATGGGATACTCTTCGGTGCGGGCTGCCACCTCTGGCTCGGGTGAGGCCGGACGCCACATCACGGCAGATGACTTTCTCACATCTGAACCGCCCACGGCCGTTCAGGTTCAAATGTGGAGCGTCGCCCAAAACGCTCAAGTTTTAGTCGACATGAGAGTCGAGTCCATTCACCGAACCCCCTTGCCAAGCGAGGAATTGGGGTTCATGGTTGAAGGCCAATCCACGTCCAACCCCAAAGATCGGGTCATCCATGGAAAGTAAAAAAGCCGCGTCGTACAAGGATTTGCAGGCTGAGCTTCAGCGCATTCTGGGTTCCCTTGAGCAGGACTCGACCTCTCTTGACGAAATTGCATCGCTCCTCAAGGGTGGCTTCGAGACCATCGATGCACTCCGGGCACGACTCAGCGAATCCGAGGCACAGATTGAAAACATCATTTCGCTCCGGCACAACACCGTCGGCTCGCTCAACGAAAAGAATGAAGGGGAGACACGCTGATGCCTTCAGCCATCAATTCGCCACGAACCAAGATCGTTTGCACATTGGGTCCATCCAGCAGCACGCGAGAAACAATTGCAGCACTGATGGATGCCGGAATGAATGTGGCAAGGCTCAACTTTTCGCATGGTGAGCACAGCACACACGCACAAAACATTGGGTACATTCGCGAACTTTCGCGTGAAAAGAACAAGCCGGTAGCCATTCTGCAGGACCTTCAGGGACCCAAGATTCGTGTCGGCAAGTTGCGTGGTGGTTCGACCACGTTGACCAAGGGCCAACACATCACTATAGTCTATGGGCTCGAGCAAACCGACGACAACATTCCGATCGACTATCGCGAACTCGCAGCTGACACTCACGTGGGAGCAAAGATCCTGCTTGATGACGGTTTGCTTGGCATGACTGTCATTGGTATCCGCGACGCGTTGGTCGACTGTGAAGTTGTTCACGGTGGATTGCTCAAGTCGCGCAAAGGCGTAAATTTTCCCGACAGCAAGCTCAGCATCCCATCCACAACCGAAAAAGACACCCGCGATCTTCTCTTTGGAGTTTCGCAAGGCGTCGACTACGTTGCACTGTCTTTTGTCCGCACAGCCGGTGACGTTCTCAAATTGAAGCAGATGCTGCGCGCTCTCGGTTCGGATATCCCGGTTGTTTCAAAAATTGAAATGCTCAGCGCGGTCGAAAACATCGACGAAATCTGCAAGGTTTCGGATGCGATCATGGTTGCGCGCGGAGACCTTGGTGTTGAATGCGGTTTCGCAAACGTCTCGGCTTACCAGAAGCGGATTGTCAGGTCGGCAAGAGCGCATGGCAAACCGGTCATTGTTGCGACCCAGATGCTCGACTCGATGATTGAGAATCACGTGCCGACCAAGGCTGAAATTTCCGATGTGGCCAATGCAGTGTTCGATCTCGCCGATGCCACCATGTTGTCGGGTGAGTCGGCTTCAGGGCGACATCCGAGTCACGTGGTCAACACCATGCGCGACATTCTCTCACGGGTTGAGGAATCGGGCATGCTGCTCACAGGTGATGAAAACACAAGTCTCTTTCACTCAACAGCGACTCCTGAAGTCGTCGCACGGACTGCGGTGGAATTGGGAGACTCCTGCAAGGCTTCGGCCATTGTTTGCCTCACCCTGACAGGAAACATTGCCAGAACTGTCGCCAAATACCGTCCACAAACACCTGTGATTGCGCTCAGCCCACGCCCGGATGTTGTACGCAAGCTGAGTCTTGTGCGCGGAGTCACGGGTCTGCAGAACACGATGTTCTTCGACACCGATGGTGCACTTCACGAAATCGCAAAGACAATTGTTCAGAAGGGAATCGCAAAAGAAGGTGACCTTCTGGTCATCACCGGTGGAATTCCACTGGCGTCGATGCAGCCAACGAACCTCATCAAGATGCACCGCATCTCAAAAGAGGACGTACTGTAACCAAGTGCACTCGATGCCACCGTTGTAAACCTTCTTGCGACGTGTGGCGCGCAATCCAACGCTGTTGGCCAGCCCGTCGCTCCCGGCCAGAATCCATGCTTGCCATCCTCGACAGTTCTTCTTCAGATGATCACCCAAGGTCTTGTAAAGAGTCTTGAGCTGCTCTTCTTCGCCCAGCCGGACTCCATAGGGTGGATTCATCACCAGGATTCCCTCAGCAGCAGGTGCTTCAAACTTGGTGGCATCACCGCGCTCAAAACGGATGAGCTTGCTGACTCCTGCTGCTTCGGCATTTCGACGTGCTGAAGAAATCGCTCCAGAATCGATATCGCTGCAGAAAATAGGAATAGCCAAAGCAGTTGCGGAGTCGTTTTTACCCATGGCGTGTCGCCGGTAGCGCGAAATCTTGTCGAACGCATCGACTATCGAGATCTCCTGAGATCTCACAAGCCGACGAATGCTTTCTGTCTGCCGAAGTGCCGATTCCGGAAAAATTCTCAACCAAGAGAATGCAAAAAACTTGCGCTCGATCTGCGGACGCCGATTGAGCAACTGCAGCGCTGCTTCAATCGAAAATGTTCCGGTTCCGCACATCGGATCAAAAAATTCAGGAACGAGAGGAATTTCTGCCGGAATCCTGCGTTTGCCCGATGCATCTTCATCGTCACTTTTGCCGACCGAAGTTTTTTTGGTGGCGCTCGCTTTTTCCGGAGAATCGATACGCGAAAAGAAAATCTTCTGCGGTTCATCTTTCCGGAGCTCGCGGCAAAGAAGATTCCATCCAGTCATTCTCACCAATCCGGCTGCGAGAAGTTCACCCAATGGAGCATCACCTCCGGCGACGCGATAACCGCGCTGGGCCAATGGAACACCGGTGGTGTCGAGGCTGACAGTCAATGTTCTTCTGTGCAGTCGGGCCATCACCCGCACCTGAGGAGCATCTTTGTCGACACTCGGACGCTCGCGGGATTGCCGACGGAACGAATCAACAAGGGCGTCCTTGATTTTAAGAGTGAGTGATGGAGTCTTGATGGGGGTGTCCGAAGCATTGGAATTCACTGAAAAGGTTTTGTCGATTGAAAAGAATCCTGGCCAATTCAATCTTTCAACCTGCCGATAAACGTCTTCCAATGATTCAACTTCACATTCGAGTATTTCGCAAAGCACACGGCTGGCGCACCGCAGAGAAAAATTCATCGCAATTGCGAACGTCCACGGGGCTCGCACAACCACTCCTGCACTCGCGGCTTTGGGAGGTTCCACAAGTTTCACATTGAGGTCTTCAGCGAGTTCCTCGATTTCGGCAACAAGTTCTGCCTCAAGCCCTGCGGCCGTGCTTACAAAAAATGTACCAGAAAGTTCATCGAACAGCTGTCGGTTGTGCTGTCGGTCCCGAGGCTGTCGATCCCGTGGCTGACGCCGCGGGTGCTCCTGCCGGAATCGGCTCGGCTGCGGACTTGGACTTGTCTCCGGGCTCGCCGCCCGTGGCTGCGGCGGCGGGAGATCCGACAGGCGTGGGCGCGGCTGCGGACTTGGAGTCCCCTCCGGACGACGCCGCCGTGGCGCCTCCGGGGAGCGCGGGCGCTGCGCCCGATCCACTCGGTTGCCCTGCTCCGCCCTTTTCGTTGGCTGGTTTCTCGTTGCCACCTTCATCGCCTCCATTGCCTTGACACAGTCCCAATTCACGGAAGAGTTCGTACTCTCGACCCGAACGGATACGCGTATAATATTCCAAAAGCTCTGTCGCCTTTTTTGGATTGACGGCCTCGAGAAGTTTGGTGACCTGACGCGGTGGCAGCTTGCGCAGCAATTGCATCACCAAATCGCGATCCATGCCCTCAAGCAGCGGTGCTGCCTTTTTTGGTTCCATCTTTGCGATGAACTCGAGAGCTTCGGAAAGCCGTTCTTCCTTTGCCTTGCGTTCCTTCTGAAGCGTTTCCTCCAGAAGTTTCCGCTCCTCCTCAATCCGCCTGAGCTTGTTCTCGATGTCGCTTTTCGAGCGATCGTAACCTTGTTTGGCAACGTTGAGTTTTTCGGTTTTCTGTTCAATTTCCTTGCGCATCAGCAACAATTGATTGCGCAGTTCGGCAGCCCTCGACAAACTCAATCCTTTTTCAGGAATCTCGGGTATCGCAGTCTTGCCCGCTTCCTTTTTTGCCTCTTCTGAAGATGGCTCTGTCTGGCTTTGGGCTTTGGCTTGATAGTTGGCATACATGAAGCCGCCCAGACCCATGAGAGCCACGGCTTTTGCTGCAAACAACAAATGTAAACCCTTCATATGCGGTCCTTTCGCCTTTCAACGCGAGCTGTCGAAGTTGGCCCTCTGATGCCGCAGTGTTGCCTGTTCATCGAGGAACTTGCGCTCCTTGATTTCCTCTCTCTGGGCAAATTCCAGCGCCTTCTTGTCTCGAAAATTCTCCATCACCTTGAGATTTCTTCGACAGGCGATCAGGTGTTGCTCGGCGATGTCGACATCCTGCTCGGCAACCTTGATGGCCTGCAAAAGCTCAAGCATTCGTGCCTTCCTGGATTCAAGGCTTTGTTCAAATGTTGAATGCTTGTGATATTCGCCATTGCGCAATGCCTCGTTCAGCTGGTCCCGTTCGTTCAAGTACAAATCGCGCTGTTCGAGCAGGAGCCGCCGGAGTTCGGCAACAACTTTTCTGCAGTTTTCGAGATACGCCTGGGCCTCATCGACCGCCTGCAATCGCATCTCGAGAATACGCTGAAGTTTAAAGACGAATCGACTCATTCAAGCTCCACAAGTTCATAGAGCTCCTGGAGCGAATCATTGAATCCGGACATTTCGTTCCGTCCCTGCCTCAAGAACTTCTCTATTTTTGGCTGCATTTGAATTGCCCGATCGATTTTGGGATTGGCACCCTGATTGTATGCACCAATCGAAATCAAATCTTCATTCTTTTGATAAGTCGCCATCAGATCGCGCAGTCCACTTGCTGCAGACTGGTGACGACCGTCTGTGATGTCGACCATCACACGACTCGCACTGGTCAGCACATCGATCGCCGGAAAGTGATTTCGAGCGGCGAGCTGGCGCGACAGATTGACGTGACCATCCAGAATACTTCGGGCTGCATCGGTCACCGGGTCATTGAAGTCGTCTCCATCGACGAGAACCGTGTAGATCCCGGTGATTGAGCCGTCTGTGTCGGAATTTCCAGCCTGCTCGAGAAGCCTGGGCAGCAGCGAAAAAACGGAAGGCGTATAGCCTTTGGTTGTGGGTGGCTCGCCCACCGCAAGACCAATCTCACGCTGTGCCATTGCAACACGAGTGAGAGAGTCCATCATCAACAAAACTTTTTTACCGGATTGCCGAAAATAATCGGCAATGGCCGTGGAGACGTGGGCTGCCCGGATTCTCGCCAAGGGGCTTTGGTCGCCTGTGGAAACAACAACGATACTGCGGGCAAGTCCATCCGCACCGAGGTTCTCTTCGAGAAACTCGCGCACTTCCCGCCCACGTTCACCAATCAGTGCAATGACGTTGAGGTCAGCCTTTGTATAGCGGGCGATCATGCCAAGAAGCACGCTTTTGCCGACACCGGAACCAGCC
Source organism: Silvanigrellaceae bacterium (assembly GCA_049423385.1). Lineage (GTDB taxonomy): Bacteria > Bdellovibrionota_B > Oligoflexia > Silvanigrellales > Silvanigrellaceae > RFOM01. The sequence goes on from JBMSQQ010000021.1 coordinate 15,717, forward strand.
ATGATTCCCACCCGTTGGCCTTCACCACAGGTGAGCAAAGTGTTGAGTGTCCGGACTCCCAAATCAAGTGGTTGATCGATGCGTCGACGCAAAAGCGGATTGAGAGGTTCACGAACAATCGACCACGGAACACCTGCCATCGCAGGAATTGCATCCCCTATCATTGGCTTGAGATAGGGATCGACTATCCTGCCAATCAGGTGTGGACCAACCCGGATTTTTGGCTCGCGTTCCACGCATTGAACAAGTGCATTGGCGCAAACGCCCGTGGGGTCGGAAAAAGGGATGATCAATGCCCTGTCACGCCTGAATCCCACCACTTCACCATCAATTGTATAGGAACGCTGGCTGTCGAAAATGCGAACCAAGGCGCCCAAGGGTGCGCCTGGGAGATTTGCTTCGACAATGGTACCGACAACCTCGAGAACCTTGCCAAGTTTATCCAGAACGAGAGGTTCACGGGCCAGATTGGGGCGAGCGTTGCGCAGGCGTTGAAGGGCGTTTGCTGCAAACATGCTCAACCTGCCTTCTCGGTGGAATCATCCTTCTTGGCATCTTCAAAAAGTTCATCCTTCAGCGAATCAATGACCGCTTCGACAGTTTTCTCGATGTCGAACGAGACCACTTCGCTGTTTGCCTCGATCTTGATATCTCCGCGATCGAGCTTGCTGTTTGCGACAAGCCGCAATCGGGTTCTCTGATTTTCCGGGATCTGTTTTTCAAGTCTGGCAATATCTTCGGGATGCATTTCAATCTTGAGTTCATCCTGCGCCTGAAACTGGCCCATGGCAGCCTCAAACACATTCCGCAGTGCTTGATCATTCCATTGGATATGCCGTCGAAGAACCTTGTCGGCACACATTTGCGCAATTTCTGCAAAAATCTCACGACCGGTTGAGAGCAATTCACCTTTCAGGTGTTGCAATTCAGACAATGCCTTGGTGAACAATTCCATTGAATGATTGTACTTCTGCTCTGCTTCCTGTTGAGCTGCGTTTCGTCCCTGTTCAAGGCCCGCCTGCATCCCCTCATTGAAGGCTGCTTCGCGCTGTTCTGGGGAAAGTTGCCCGTTTGTTTCGTCTGTCGTCGGCAAGTCTTGAGCAGCAATCCGAGTAGTCTGGGCGTTCTGAAGTTCCGATTCCTGAACATCGCGCATGCCTTCAGCCAGACCACGCTCATAGGCTGCCTTCACCTCGGCATCGAGTCGTTCCTGGGTGATCTCGTCGAGGCCAAAATCAAGACCATGACCGGATAGCCCCTTGTTCTTGGGAGACGTCAGCGAACTGAGGTCACTGATATCAGGGCCAATGACTCGTGCGCCATTGGCAGAAGCAACCGCAGAAGCACCCACATTGGGAATTCCCTGAGAGGCACTGGCAGCAGCTCCAGCATTTTCAAGTCCAGTTGATTTTGATTCCGGAGTGGATGATGAATTGTCGCTTCCTTCTGTGGCTTCCTCATCTTCAAAGTCCAGAAGTTCAAGTGCAACCGCTTCATCTTCATCCATCTGCATCCGCCGCTTGCGCTGACGCAGCTCTTCCTGGCTGGCTAGAAATTCGGCGGTCAGATCTTGTGGAAACAATGTTTTCGAAGGCTGACCAAAAGTGCGGGAGAACTCGTTGGGTTTGTGAACCTTGTTTGCGAGTTCCTGGTTGGGATGGCTTTTCGCCATGACAACACTTTTACGTGAATTGTCTGTGAGAAGAATTGTCTCTGGCGAAAAATCCTTCCAGGGATATGCGCCCACATTGACCGAGTCGATCAATTGTTTGTCCGATTTTTTGATCAATCGTCCTCGTGACATCGACGACACACCTCAATTCCAAGTTCACTGCAAAAAATCAAACAAGAGCATTTTCACCGCTGGTTGCAATCACAATCTTGCCTTCATCAGCCAATCTGCGGGCAATTTGCACGATTCCCTGTTGTGCAGCTTCCACATCGGTCAATTTTGCCGGGCCGGCATTGGCAAGTTCTTCACGCAGGGTTTCAGCTGCACGCTGCGACATGTTCTTGAACAACAATTCCTTGATGCCTTCAGATGCAGTCTTCATCGCCAGCTTGAGCTGTTCCATCTTGACTTCGCGCATGATGCCCTGAATTCCGCGGTCATCAATCTTGATGAGGTCTTCGAACGTGAACATCTTGCGACGGATTTCCTCGGTGAGGTCGGGGTCCCGCTCCTCAAGTCGATCAAGGATTGTTTCTTCCGTGGCTTTGTCCATCATGTTCAACATTTCCACGATAGGTGTCACGCCACCGATCTGCTGCTGGGTGACGTTACCCATCCTTTGCACTTCACCTCGCAGGACGTCATCGATTTCATCGATGAGTTCAGGCGAAACGGCCTCGAGCTTGGAAATTCTCAAAATCAACTCGGTGTGAAGGCTCTCGGGCAACATCTTGAGAGTCTCACCAAACTTCTTTGGTTCGAGATGCGCAAGCACAAGAGCAATGGTCTGCGGATGTTCGTTGCGCAGAATATTGGAGAGCATCTTTGCATCAATCAACTCAAGCGACTCCAGAGTCGCTGCTGTTTCAAGTGCAAGGTCTTCAATGTATGAATTTGCCTGACCATCACGGAATGCGGTTTCGAGAAGTTTCTTGGTGAATTCGTTGCCGCCAAAGAAGTATTTTTTGTTGCTCTGCAGGACGTGATAAAATTCTTCCATCACCTCGTCGATGGTTTCGCCATCCACGCGCCCCAGTCTGCTCATTGCACTACCGACGCGCTTGATTTCAAACTCATTCATCTGTTTGAAAATTTCGGCAGAAATTTCTTCGCCGAATGCGAGCAGCAAAATGGCCGCCTTCTGTGGTCCGGTGTACTTGGTCGCCACGCCCGAGCTCCCTCCCTGCAGGCATGACTTCGTCCGGCATGCCTCTGCTGATCCTTGTTCAGGATACGCAGAGCGTCAGGCGCAGCACCCGGCAACCATGGTCACACGTGTCATTTTTATTTACGGCAACCCACACCCCAAAGAAGTTGCCGAAATTAATGAAATTTCAGAAAAAATCCTTTCTCTTGCGGCACTTGACCCTCTGGAGTATGACCCCCCCGTCAACCTTTTAGGCAAGGAGTGCAGCAATGACCTTCAATTCTTCGGCAGTTTCCCTCGAGTGGAAGATGAACAACATGATCCTCAAGCGCGGAGCAAGCGTTTTGATGATTGAAGCAGCCAACGTTCAGGTTCTCAGAACCCTGAAGGAAAAAAACGAGTTCAACGAATTCTTCAAGACCAAGGCACTCGTGAACCGCGAAGCCCGCCGTGTTTTCGAAGCCTGGGAACGCAAGGACAAGGACCTTCTCGAAAAGCTCTTCGGCGAAATGAACGCCTGAGTGTTCACACCGGCATTTTTTGCCGGGTGACTGCTTTTCCAATCCGACTCGGCAGGGCTCAGTTCAGCGGAGATGGCCAATGGCAACGTTCCACAATCTCGCCTTCTATAAGTTCGTTCGCATTGAAGACGTGGCAGCGACAGCGGCAACCTTCAAGGGGTTGGTCGACAGCCTCGACATGAAGGGCACGTTGATTTTTGCAGAAGAAGGTTTGAATGGCTACGTTGCCGCCAGCCCTGAATCGTCAGAGAAATTCATCGCCCACTGCAGAAGTGATTCCCGCTTTGCAGATGTGGAATTCAAGCTTTCCATCAGCGATTTTCAACCCTACAGCAGAATGCTGGTGAAGCAGAAAAAAGAAATCGTGACCATGGGGCGCAGCGGAATCGACCCAGCCCACTTCACCGGCAAACACGTCGACGGAGAAACCCTCAAAAAATGGCTCGACAACGGTGACGAGGTGATTCTTCTCGACACCCGCAACGATTACGAGACCAAACTTGGGACTTTCAAGAACGCAATTGTTCCCGACATCAAGACTTTCCGGACCTTTCCGGGCTGGGTCGAGGACAATTTCATGCAAAACAAAAACAAGCGGGTCGTCACATTCTGCACCGGCGGAATTCGTTGCGAGAAGGCCACTGCTTATATGCGTCAGGTTGGTTTCGACGAGGTGTATCAAATCCAGGGCGGCATCCTGAAGTACTTCGAACAAACACAAAGAATGGGTGGAGAGAACCACTACGATGGTGATTGCTTTGTGTTTGACCATCGGGTGGCCGTGAATGGCAACCTCAAGAAGACCGAACACGACATGTGTTACGTCTGCTGGGCAACCCTGAGCCCCGAAGACAAACTCAGCCCACTCTACAAATCAAACGAACATTGCCCGCACTGTGCCGATGACACATTGCTCAAGCAGGCCGAACGGAAGCGCAAGGCCATTGAAACCAATCAGCGTGCGCTTGAGAAACGCTTTGAGAGGGCCAAGCAGATGCGTGCGCAATGGCAGGGCAAAAGTCATGCGACGAACGCAGAAGGCGAAGCAACCCACTCCACAAACAACTGATATTTCCTGCCTCCTGGAGCACACTTCAAGGAAAAGAGCTGCTGGCAATTCCACTGCCTTTTCCGGTGGCAGAACCTCCCGCAGAAGTCCCCGAAGAAACCGGCTCAGAGCCTTTGATGCCTCTTGAGCGCAGGAAACAGGCGTCCATGCGAACGGGATCGACTTCCATGCAACCGCTCGTCACAACATAATCTCCAACGACTGGCTGCAAACTCGAAAAGTCGAAAAACTGCAAAATTTCAATTTCCTTGATTCCACGTTGAAACGCGTCGCGTGTGATGAACCCACCCTTTTTTTGCAAACTGAACCAGTCCGACGAAAACGGCGTGGTGGCCAACAACACGGAAAGTACTCCGGGTTCGATCTGCAGTTCTTCCAGAAGATTTGAGCTCGTCAGTCGACCATTGTAGAGACGGAATGCATCATTCACGGGATCTTCCTTCCCGGGTTCAATTCCGAGCAAACCCAGTGCCGAGAAATATTTCTTGTTGTCTGAATCAATGAGATTGAGAAACTCCGCTTCGGGGCGATAAATTGAGCGGATCCTTTCGAGCTGCTCCGAAGAAAACAGGTTTTGGTTCTGCAGCGCAAAATCAAGAACTTCATCTTTCTTGTGAATCAAACCGGCGCCATGACAACTCATGCAGGAAACACCATTGACGATTGAAGTCACAAATTGGCTCGGTGCTCCCTCCTGCTTGACGATATTTCTAGGACCCTTGTCAATGCTCGCTCCATTGGCATTTGCCAGATAGTAACCAAACAAACCATTGGGCAATTGATAGATCACTTCACCACCGTCATGGACGAATTCCCTGCCAAGGCCAACAACACCCACCGGACCCAGTGGGTTTTCAAAAATATTTCCACTGCCGGAATTGGATACAAAATCGTAACTGATCCAATAAGGCAGACCATTCGCCTGCACGTGCCGTTCGACAACCCGATTCTGGCTTGAAACACCCGAGTTCTGCACCCCCGCCCGCTGAACCCGATTTGCTGACAAATCATCCGCAATGTTCAACCCCAACGTTGAGTCAAGATCAGCACGATTGTCCGGATGCTGCATGAATTCGGAATAGGGTCTTGGCAATGGAGCCGTGGCAGCAAACCAGTCCATGCGAATCACATGACAGTTGCTTTCCAGCCGCAGTTCATTGAGACGAATTGCAGATTGCAGCGATGCGTTGCCTGATTGTGATTGACTGAGGGTTTTACAAAATGGATTGTAGCGCTGCACAACCGAATCAAACTGCTCCACACTCATGCCAATATCCGGAATGGAGACAGCAAAAACGAGCTGGGCTTTGTCCACAGCCCGCGGGACAACGATTTTTGAACTCTTCGAAATGGAATTCAGAACCTTGAAAAAACCTTTGCGGAACGTCTGAAGTGTTTTGTCGTCTGCCGAGCTTTGGGCATGGAGGCTGAAATATCTTGTGTCACGGGCTCTCTGGGGAAACTTGATGCCGTCTATATCCTTTGAGACGATCTCAATCAGTTTTTCAACCGGAAGAGCCTGCAACTTTTTGGCTGGCATCTTTTCGATCCACTCGACAATCAAAGAAAGATCTGTGGACGGGAGCTTCCCGCCAGGTGGCATGGTTCCATTCAACATTCTGCGGACAATTTCGGATGAGTCTGGTTTGCCCGGGACAATGTAGAATCCACCACTCACCATTGCCTGAATGTCGGTGATCAGTCCAAAATTCCCAGATTTCTGCTTCTCATTGTGACATCCTCCGCAGGATTTGTTCAAAATATCAGTGGCCTTTTTTTCCAATGCGTCGAAGGAGCCCGTTGCCGAGTTCTGACCTGCCGCGTTTTTAAGGATTCCGTTGCGCAGAACAATGTCTTTGCCCGGATCCCGTGTGCAACTTGAATGAAAAGCAATGACTGAGGCCAAGAAGGCCACATGCCCCAAACAATATTTCATTTTGTTTCCTCGAGTATTCAATCCTTATCGACAAATTCGAGAAAAAAGTTGAGCGGCAAGTACAAACCAACGTCTTCATGAGATTAATCATCAGCAGCAAATTTGAACAATTGACTCGGAGGTGTTGAGATCCTCGGGGATTTTGCCGTGAATGACATGTCGGGCCATTGTAGCGTCAAGCCCAATTGAGGCCGATGGCACCGTTCGAGACACGGTCATCAATTCGACCGATTCTGCGATCTATTATTCGGAACTCTTTTCCCTGAATGGAACTGGAATCTCATCGATCCGGTTCGCCATTATTTCCGGCAATCAAAAATGCAAGCAAGTGACGGACTTCCGCATTGATAAAATGCCCGTCGATACAGACTTGAAAGCGGTCCAGCATGGCAGACTCAAGAACGAATGTGCAAACCCTTGGCATGGCAGAAGGCATAGATTCCAAGCTTGGAGAGTGTTGAACCCACTCCAGAGTGGCCACGTCCCGACCACGGCAACCAGGCAGACACGCGGTCGCAGCAATTCAAGTAGCCCGTCCCGGTGTTGACCTGGGCAAGAATCTTTTTGCCGCGCTCCAGGTTGCGGCAGTACACGGATGAGGTGAGTCCGTAATCGGAATCATTCATCAGTTCCAATGCCTGCGCGTCATCCTTGACCTTCATGACCCCAACAATCGGACCGAAGGTTTCTTCACGCATCACGTCCATGTCATGGTTGGCATTGAGCAACAACGTGGGCGGATAGAAACTGCCTTTGCCTTCGTGGATTTTTCCACCCAAAACAAGCTTGGCACCCTTTTTGATTGCATCGTCCACCTGTGCCTGCAGGAACGCCAGGTGATTATGACGGGTGATGGCTCCACACAATGTTGCCGCGTCCATCGGGTCACCCATTTTCCACGCCTGCATTTTTGCCTTGAGCTTCTCGACAAACGAATCATGGATTTTCTCGTGAACGTAGACCCGCTCAACGGCACAGCAGCTTTGTCCGTTGTTGTACAAAACCCCTTCAGCAACTGCATCGGCAACAGCATCAAGATCGCCGCACTCATCCGTCACATAAAGTGGATCCTTGCCACCCAGTTCCATGATCAGGCGGGTCATCCGGCCTGCGAGCGTCTCCGAAATCTTCTTGCCGGTCGCCCAGGAACCCGTGAAACCAACACAATCGAATGGCAACTGGAGCAGCTGCGCGCCTGCATCGCCTTGCCCAACAACAGCAACAAACACGTCGGCGGGTACCCCTGCTTCGTGCAGCAGGCGTGTCAGATGCAGACCCGTGAGTGTCGAAAATTCGGATGGTTTGTAAACAACCGCATTTCCACACAGGAGTGCAGGAAGAAAGACATTGAAGCCGACAAGAATCGGGTAATTCCAGGCTGAAATATTGAGCACGACTCCCAGGGGATCAAACGCAAGAAACTCTTCCGTGTTGCCATCCTGGCGAACTTTCTGCGTTGAAACATGATTTTCAATTTCCTCGGTGAAGAATCGAATCTTGTTGAGGCTTCCGTTGACCTCGTTGCGTGCCTGCTGAAGCGGCTTGCCCATTTCGAGCGACATGTCTCGCGCCACAACTTCGATATCGCGCTTGAGAAGTTCACCAAACTTTTTCAGCAAGGCAACCCGTTCCGGAAGTGGACGTGCGGCCCATGCCTTTTGTGCATGCCGGGCGGCAGCAAATTTTTCGCGGATGGATACGGAATCATCGGCCTCGACCGTCTTGAACACTTCGCCAGTTGCAGGATTTGTAATCTTCATGGTGTCTCCCAAAAATTCTTCTCAACCTTTTTTGTTCAAACTTGCACGAATGCTTCTTGCCACGGAAAGAAAATCTTCGATGATGGGATCCGGGTCGTCGACCACACCCTGGAGTGTCGGAGAAAACTCGGGATGCCATTGAACACCGGCAACCCAACGACCCGAGCCATCCTGCAAGGTGAATGCTTCAATGATATTGTCCACGGTGCTGTGGGCCTCAACCTGCAACCCCCTGCCAACCGTCTTGACGCACTGGTGATGAACCGAATTCACCACAAGTTCACTCTTTTTGTAGAGCCCGGACAGCCAACCATTGGCCTGCAGGGTCACCTGATGGTGCACCCGGTCGTAGGTTTGCGCGTTGCGGTGTTCGATCGGAGTTTGCAACAATGAGGGAATGTCCTGGTGAAGGGTTCCCCCAAAGTAACTATTCAGCAGTTGAAAACCGCGGCAGATCCCCAGGATGGGCAAACCTTTTTTGAAGAAATAATCAGCCAGTGCGAGTTCATAGACATCACGCTTCCTGTCTCCAGGCCAACGGCTTTGATCCAGGTATGGTTCACCGTAGGTCTCGGGACACAAGTCGGCTCCACCCTGAAAAACAATGCCGTCGAGCTGATCGAGGATTGGCATCAGGCGGTGCGCCGGCAGATCGGGAATCAGCACCGGAAACACACCATCCCGAGCAACATAGCGTGCCATGTCGTTTTCAACGTAAGTCAGGCTCTTGTGCCCGAACACGACCCGGTTCGGGTCTGGGTACATGAAACAGGCACTCAAGCCAATTTTCAACATGTCTGCCTCCGCTCCTGTTTAGAGCTGGAACGCTTTTTTGAAGATGGATTCAAAATCCGCGCGGCTCACCGTCTTTGGGTTGCACTGATGACAAACATCATCAATTGCCAAATCGGAGAGTTGCTGAATCTTGCCTGCATCCAGCTTCATTTCCTTGAGAGTCGAAGGAATTGAAAGTTCAGAGTTCAAGCCTCGCACCCATTGGATAAAATTGCCGGTGCCGACAATTTTTTCGAGATAACGATACCTGTCGGCAGACACGTCCTGATTGAACTCCAAACCGTAAGGCATCATCACCGCGTTGGCGAGACCATGATGCGTGTCGAAAACAGTCGAAAGTGGATGTGCCATCGAATGGACAATGCCGAGCCCTTTCTGGAATGCCACGGCACCCATCAACGAAGCGATCATCATCTTGCCGCGAGCCTCCAAATCCTGTGGCTTTTTGGTTGCCGTGACAATAGATTCAGAGATCAAGCGAATGGCTTCAACAGCAATGCCATCGCACAAAGGTGAAACACCTTTTGACAAGAATGCCTCAACGTTGTGTGTGAGGGCGTCCATGCCGGTGGCGGCTGTCACACCCGCAGGCAAATCAACCGTGAGTGCCGGGTCGGCAAACACCCGGTTGGCAATCAAGCGGGGAGAGAACAAAATCCTTTTCTTGTGAGAGGTGTTTTCAGCGATCACCGTACTGCGCCCAACTTCACTTCCAGTTCCGCTGGTCGTTGGGACGGTCACGAAGGGTGGAACTTTTTCAGTGACGTATTTGTCTCCACCCAGTGCGTCGTCATAATCAAAAAGAGGACGACCATGAAATGCCTTCAGGACAATGGCACGCGCCACGTCCAGACTCGCGCCACCGCCAAGGCCAATCACGCCATCACATTTTTCTTTTTGAAAATGCTCAACACCCGACAATACATCCGATTCAACAGGGTTCTTTGAAATTCCGGAATACACGGTGGGTGACAAATGATTCTTTTCAAGGTCTGCAATGATTTTCTTGAAGAATGGCAGTTGCGTCACAGCCTTGTCGGAAACGATCAGTGGGCGCTTCCAGCCCTGGGCCTGCAGGTAAGCAGGCAATTCATCGATCACCCCGACGCCGAAGCGAATGGGAGTTGGAAAATTGTAATTGTATCTGTTCATCCAGCTCATGCGTCGACTCCTTCGTCAGATGATTTCAAAATATCGCTTGCGTTCCCAATCCGTCACTGCTTTTGAATATTCACGCCATTCCCACAAGCGGGTGTTGGTGAAATGTTCTACAAATTCTGAACCCAGCAACTCACGGGCGAGCTTTGAGTCGCGCATGTTCACACTGGCCTCGAACAGGTTCCGTGGCAATGTTCCGTTGGATTTGTCGGCATAGCCGTTGCCCTTTGTTTGTTTCACTTTCAGAGGCAACTTGTGCTTGATGCCGTAAAGACCTGAGGCAAGTGCAGCCGCCATTGCCAAATAGGGGTTTGCATCAGCACCCACAACCCTCAGTTCCATGCGGGTCGACTTGTCGGAACCCGGAAGTGCACGGATCGCGGTCGTGCGGTTGTCCACTCCCCAGGTGAGTGTTGTTGGGGCCCAGGCTCCTTCCACAAGACGCTTGTAACTGTTGATGGTTGGAGCATACATGGGTGTCAGGTGAGGCATGCAGTGCAATACGCCCGCCATGTAGTGCTTCATCGTATCGCTCATGCGATCGCCCGCCTTGGCATCATAAAAAATATTTTTTCCATTTTTCCACAAGCTCTGATGAACGTGCCCCGAACTTCCTGGCAACGATGCGTTCCATTTGGCCATGAAGGTTGGAATGACGCCATGGAAACTGCCAATCTCCTTCACTGCCGCCTTGAACAAAACCGCGCGATCGGCAGCTTCAAGAATGTCACTGTAGAGAATGGCCGCTTCATAAACCCCAGGACCCGTTTCCGTGTGCAGTCCTTCCAGTGGAACATTGTATCTTGCCAGCAGATCAAAAAGGTCATTGAAAAATCCATTGTTCTGAATCGGCCTCAGCAATGAATAGCCAAACATGCCCTTGCTGAGGGTTTCAGGCTCAAGAAAACCTTTTTCATGCAGGGTTTCAGAACTCTCGGTGAAGTTGAACCATTCGAACTCCTGGCTGAAAAATGCGCTGAATCCCTGCTTTTCGGCTTGCCCCTTGATCCTCTTCAACAGATTGCGTGGACAAATGGGCAATGGCTGGCCATCGGCAGTCCAAAAATCACCGAGGAAAAACGGAACGTCGTGATCCCAAGGGACCGTTCGATAGGTTGAGAGGTCGAGGTGCACCTGTGCATCCGGGTAACCAGAATGCCAACCCGTGTAGGAAACATTGTCGTAACAAACGTCGCTGGAGTCCCAACCCAGGACAACATTGCAAAAGCCCAGCCCACTGCCGGCAACCGACTCGAATTTTTTTTGATGAATGACTTTTCCGCGCAAAACCCCGTCCATGTCGGTGACTGCGAGTTTCACCTTCTGGCCGGGGTACTTCTTGACGAGTTGCAGGACATCTTCTTTTTTCGCCGCCATTTCCAAAATTCTCCGCATCACCCAGAAAATCGGGGTCGGAGTATCGTACGAAACGGCGGCAGCGAGGTCAGTTGTTTGAGGGCGTCATACCTTTGACTATCGTAAGATTCGCGGATTGGGTCCGGCAGTTCGGATTATTGAACAGCACTTTTCCATCGCGCTGAGAGACCTTTACGCGACCTTGCGAGTATTCAATCAATACCGAAGCCAACGGCTCGGAGGTCGACTTGATGCCAATCTGGGTCGACAACTTGCTTGGGTTCAACAACAGGGTCGCAGAATTTTGCGACATGCGGTTGAAGTCGAAAACCGAATTGATTGTTCCCTTGATGGATTGCGATCTGCTCTGCTCTGAGTCTCCCACTTTCTCAACCATGATTCTGAACAGCGAAACCGACTGGCCAGCAACCCTCAACTCGAGCGAATCAAGAGTCGACACGTGGCGGCTTTCGGCTGTGCTTCGGCATTTGACGACAAGATTCGGTTCGCTGGAAACCGAGGCCGTTTGCGCATCAACTTCCGGGTGGGTCGCATCCGATTTTCCACAGGACACAAAAATCAGTCCAGACACGAATACAGTGATGATCTTCAACATAAAAAATCCTCCTCATGCAGTTTGCCGGGAGGAAAGCAATTTCCTTGCCAGGAGCAAGAAGCGGATAACACTGGGTATTACGGGGCATTCCAGTGTCCAGGGATTGAACACTTTGGTGAAGACTTCGTCAGAATGCGAAGTTTCCGGTGATACCAATACCGTTGGACTCGGTCTTTTGCTGCTTGGTGTTGTTCTTCTCGCTGTAGTTGAGAATTTGCAGGGAATATCTCCAGCCAACCCCAAACCCACCCACGAGCTTGCGGAATCCGAAAAATGCACTTGCATGCAGGCTGTCGGCAGGCAACCCCACCAGTGCCGCCTGAGCACCCAAATCCTCGAGCGGCGAACGGGCAAAGACTCCATTGAAACTCAGATCCGTCGACGAGCTGAACATGTATTTTGCCGAAGCATCAAATCCCAACCGGTCACCCAGAAGATCAAATCCAGACAATGCAAGCAGATAGGCTCCCGAAGAAGTCCCCTCGCGCTTGCCTGTCGCACCGCCCACCACCGTGTTCAAAAGACTTTTCGAAGTCGAATATCCTGGCCCGGCATCAATATAAAAATTCAACAGTGAAGCTGCGATTCGTGCGTGCAGCCAATGATCGTACGATGTGATTTCGGGAAACTTTTGATCATCACTCCAGGCGCGATCATATGTGAGAGTGTAATGACCAGAGAGATTCGAAAGAATCAGAAAACCGGTGTCGCTTTGGAATGACGCGCGTTTCGAAACTGGCAACGGACCACCGCCAACTTCACCATATTTTCCTTCAAAGGACTGCCTGACAAATCGATAATAGACGGGCGTGCGGATGCTTCCCCAGCGGCGACGATAAACCCCGGATTCGATATCTTGGCCGGACGACTTCACGGCGGCTTGCCCAACGGCATAGCCAAACCCGGGTTCGATTTGCATTCCAGGATTCCCTGCAACGATTGGAATGCCACGGAGCCCCGCGTAAATTCCGAGCTCGCCTTGCAGAACATAATCACCTGACGAGGGATTCAAAAGATAATCAATTCCAAGAACAGGGCGCACATTGAGGGAAAACGCAGCCGGAGCCCAGTTTGGAAAAAACGGAGACGGATGCACGCTCGATTCATCTTGGGTTGGTGCCGTCTTTGCCTTTCCTGGTACTGGTTTCCTCTTTGGCATGCGAGGTGCCGCCTTGGGCTTGCCCACATCTGTTTCAGGTGCAGATTTGACGGGTGCGTCCTGTGGCACGGGAGAACTTTTGGCTGGCTTCGCTTCCGATTCCGGAGAAGGCTTGGCAGGCGCCGATTCAGAACCTTGCGCCTCGGGCTCCGACGCTGAAGATTCATCCTGCGCTCGTGCTGTTGCACCAAACATCGAGGCCACCGCGAAAACAGACACCACAAAACCCGAGCGAAGAACGGCAGCCAACTGCAACACGGTCACCCCCAAACGGAAAACGGCAATCATGAAAGAATTTTGATTCATTCATGATTGCCATTCTTCCAGGAAGCGCGCAACAAAGCTCAGGGATTTCCGACGCAATTGCTGACGTACTTCTCATCCAGATAGCCACGACCCACTTTGAGGAAAGTTGTGCCCGCGACTTTCTCATAGACCGTGACAGGCCAATCCAAACGATAGAACGAGGCGATGCGGTTTTCGGTCACGCTGCCCGGCAGATTCAAATAAACCGGAGCGACTCCCGAGGAAGGGTCGACCGACGAGACCTTGCAGCTCATTTTTCCGAATATCGTCAGTGAGCCCGACGACGGCTGGGTTGTGGGAACTGTAGCCGGAGTTGGACTTGGCTTCGGCGTTGCACTCACCTGGGGTGCAGGTGTTTGTTCGGGTTTTTGGGTGGGTGCTGCCGTCGGTTGAACAGGTGCTCCACCGATGCGAGATCCAACCGAAGGATCAAGACTCCAGTTGCCAACGACGACCCTCATGCTGAGTGCAGAAACACCCTTGGTGATTGTCCAGCGATCATCAAGTGCGCGGCCTTCCATCGAATCAACCTGTGAGGTGAAGCCACCCAATGCATCAAACGAATCAAGCACGGTATGAAACACGCTGCGGATCTTTGCATTCGGGTTGCGAATACAACCGCCCGAAACGCGACGATCGTTTGGATCCGCGAATTCGAGAATTTCTTCATTCGAATTCCCGTGCATTCCATAGGCGCCATTGAACCAAAGGACGTATCTGCCCAACGGGTTTCTGGATCCGCATGGTCCGTAGATTTGTGGATTTTGTGCGAAAACTTGTTGACGTTCCTGTTCACTTGAAACAATCCGCCCTGTCTTTGGATTCACGGGTTGACGAGGATACCAGGACGGACACATCTGCATGTCTTCCACGTTGAACACACCGGTGGGCGTGTATTGAGCTTGTCCATTGTGCCACTCACCCGAGACATCCGCGCTCGCAATATTCCACTGATCAACTGCAACACCATCTTTGTACATGGTCGCGCGATTGGTTTTCAGATTCAATCGGAAGGCAATCTTGTTGCGCAGCGCTGCTTCAACTTCCGATCCGGAAGAGCCGCTGACAGCCCACATCACCTCAGCATCAACGTCGGAGCTTTTCTTCACACAAGCAGTTTGTGCCACGACTGCACCGATCGCCAAGGCTGGAATCATGGATTTGATGGTGGTTTTCAGTTTCATGGCTTTCTCCCTCTGCAAAGACTCTCGAGTTCCGTCATGCGCTCTGCGAAGGATTGAGCAATTTCCGTTCCAACATTGTATTCATGTTGTAAATCCTCAACACAAATACATTTTATTCAATCAAAGATGGTCAATGACTGACAAAAAAATAGACACCCCTGTCGGGTGTCCAGACATGTGAACAAAAGGAAGACAGCATGTTCAGTTGCAAGGCCCTCCACTGCCATTGGCAGGATTTGCGACCGGTTCATTCAATTCAGGAAGCTGAGGCAAGACCACACCATTCACCCTGACACCGTTGTGCGTGGAAAGCACAAAGGACGGCATCGCAAGAAAGGTGAACATCGTTCCGCTGTCTCCGGGACCCGCCGTTTGAAAGCCATCGTTTGCATCGACGCCTTCAAATTTGAACACGACCCGACTGCTGACATATTTCATCAGATCCTGCTCCGGACCCGGCGTGAGGTAATTGTTGTTGATTCTCACTCCGTAGACCGTGCTCTTGGGTTTGATTCCAACCGGAGTTTGATCAAACGCGCCAAATCCTGCAGGCCGTGAAAACAAATCATCACAAGAGGTACCTGCATAGCTGACACCATCGTCCATGCCAATCGGAATCACGGCAACGGGATTGTTCTTTGCAACCGGCGCAAGGAAATTGAAAAACAAAGGACCACCTGCAACCGACGCATTGCCAAACACGGGAAAAGCCAATGCACCCAATCGTCCTCCCAGCGTGCTCTTGTCGCCATTGGCTCCAAGAAAGGTGGGAGCCAATGCACAGGTCGCTTGCAGAACTCCCTGCATGGCCCGTGCGAGTCCCTGAACCCTTGGTGCTTCCTTGAAAGGTTCCTTGTTCATCAGCAAAACTTCAAACCAAAAGCGCAACTGAAAAGCCATAAACTTGAGGTTGGCCGTGTACATGGAATCCGTTGAACGGACCGCCAGCGGGTGATTGGCGTCTGTCATGGCACTTAAAAAAATCTTGAACAGGAAAACGCCGGGTCTGCGCGAGACGAACTCGAGAAGGTCGAACGACTGGGCATCCTTCAGGGCAAGCTCTTCGAGAGCTTCGCTGTCGGGGGGTTGAAAATCGCGACGTGCGCAATTTGTTCCAGTGATTGCGCCAACGCCAGCGTTGACAATTCCCCCCAGAATTCCACCGCCAACCTTTTCCTCGATGTAGTTGCATGCGGTTTGGGACACGAATTCCTGCAGGCGACCCGGTTTGCCAAGATCGGCCGGAAAGTCGCTCGAGACGATCGTGAAGTATTTCTGGAACGGAACAAACCTCGGGAAAATTTGCTCGCGGCTTGTGACACCAAACAAGTATCTCGGGAGGTTTTTTTTCGTATCCTCCGAATCGGTGTCCTTCAGTTCACTTGGCACGGCAATTCTCATTTCATAATCATACGCCTGCAATCGTCGCCCATGCTGCAATCCATCCGCGATGGACAACAGGAACTTGTTCACGGAGAGCAACTTTCCGGTTCCCGACAAAACGTTGTTGAATGAATTCACCAGTTGATTGTCGCCAGGATCGGCTCCCGCTTTCAGGCTTTCACCACGAATGTAATCGACAGCCAGTTTTCGACCTTTCTCCAGGGCATTGGCTCCAGTCTTGTCGAGAATGCTGTTTTGTGAGGATTGAATCTGAGCAGAACTGATTGTTCCCTTGAATGTCCCCACGTCGCTCATCGAGAAACAGTCGACAAACTTGGGTGGTTCACCATTCAATTTGGGAAAGTCTGCTTCAGAATAGTTGACACAAAACTTTTCAAGCGTCGACATGTAGGATTGAGATGAACGGCCATCCGTGGAACGTAAAATCAGTATTTTTTCGTTGAGTTTTGGATCCGATGCCAGACCGTTTCCGCCTGCGGTCGAAATGATTTTTCGTCGCCAGGAGCCACCATCGGTGTCGCTCAACTGAACGGGTACATAAGCGCCCCTGTCCAGGTTGAACGAAGGCTTTGTGAGCGCAACAGGCAGAAAAACCTGCAATGTGACGGCGTCTGCGTAGGCGGGTTGGTAGCAGTGCTCGGCCGTCCAGACCCGCAACCTGTCGCCGCCCGAAGACTGCACTGTGTCCTTGGGGTCCATGGAAAACTGTGCCGTACATCGTTTGGACGTCAGTCTGGGCTTCTGCCATTTGCTTAAAAACTCATTTTTGACTGATAGATCCTGAAGCGTGCGCTGAACGACACGGCTCAGGCAGCGAGATATCCAAAGATCTGCCGATGGGCCTGGCGAATCCGTTGCAGTGCAGTACGGGATATTCAAGACGTCCACATATCCGCTGGGGTTTCCTTCATCCTGAAACTTTGCCATGTTCGTCGCGACACCATGAAAGGAAATGTCGACGTAACCACCCGTTCTCAGCAGCTTCGTGAGTTTGGTGGAATCGCGCGCAGCGTCCACTCCTTCCTGGGTGGTCGTCAATCCAAGTGGTCCGCCGGGTGGAATTGAACCCGTCAATCGGGCCTCGACTGATCCTTTTTGGCAATTCTGGCTGCTGGTGGCCGAACCCTTCTTGGTCCCCACCACATTGCCGCCCTTTGTCGAAATCGAATTGCCTGCGCAACCCCCAGCAACCAAGAGCAAAAGTATTGCGACTTTGGACCACCTGTCACCGACGATTTCATTCCACATGAAGATGCCCCCGACACAGTCCCCCGTATCGGAATCAAGAATGAAAAAGCGAAGGAAAGTCTTTCAACTCATCAAATTAATTAACTTAATTATTCGAACTCATTATCGTGAGAGAGTCACCTGGACTTTGTAATCCAGGTTGGCTTTTCCCTTCGCAGGAACTTCAACCTGCCACTCGGCATTGTCTTTATTGATCTTCTTGTACTCGGCACTGCTGCTGGTGATCTTCCATTCACCAGGAATAACCTCGCGAAAGATGACTTTCTGGGCTTTGGACTTCGCATTCTTGAACGTGACACGCACTCCCGATTCGGTGCTGCGCACAACTTTTTTCAATCCACCTGTCACTGGAACGTTCTTGAACGACGTCCTCTTGCGACGAGCCGTCACATCAAACGAACTGCCCAACCGGACGCGCACGCGCTCGCCCTCGGGCACATGACGAATGTTGTCTTCGCCCAAAAATTGCGACATGTTGTTTTTGTCTTTTTTGTACACCCGCACCGTTCCTGCAGGCATCGGCATGCCAAGACGGGACTGTTTGTCGTTTTCAAACACGAGAAAGACTCCACCCCCCACAGGTGCGCCGAGTTCGGCATCATCCGGTGAGCCTTCGCCCTCTCCAGCCTCTTCGGAAAAAGCTCCCGATGGATCGTTGTAGAAGTTCTGCCCCGACGATGTGAAAACCAGTTCCTTCCGCGAAGCAACATCGGCAGCTTGAAGCATTGTCACCTGCTTGGTCTGGTTGGACATCACACTTGTGCTGCGCGGAAGGGTGTAGAGGTGATACTCAAAAAACGCATCACTGCTCATGTTCGGCGGCGCAGAATCTGCCTCGGCAGCATATGCCATGACCATTTCAGCGGTCCGGGACATCGCCTTGGAGCGGTATGAGCCACGATCCACGGTTTGAATATCTCCACCCATCAACTGCAGCTGGGCGTTGCGAAAGCTTGTGCCGCTCTGGTTGGTGAGGGTCACCAAACCTGTGAGCTGCGTGCTGTCCTCCTCGGTGTTGAGCTCGGCGATGTAGTCGGCCTTCCAGTTGATGCCATCGCTCAGATAGTTCAACTCAACCTCGCGCTCGCCCCGTTTTTTGCTGTCTACAAGCAGACTGAGCGTCGGCTCCGCGCGCAGGTTTGCGGGCACTTCCGAAAATGACAACCGACCGGGGATGCCTGTCTCGATGCGATCCTTGGTCTTGAGCACAACCCCATTTGCCACTGCGAGCACTTCGGCTGGTTCACTGGTTTCACTTCCGTTTGTTGGATGGGTGCGGATGATCGACACAGACTTGCCGAGATACTTTTCGAGCATTTTCTGCGGCGAAAGAAGATCGAATTCAAGATTCTGTTCGAGAACGGCAATGTCGGCAGACGAGGATACAGCCTTGAATTGGGCGGTTTCCGCGCGCATTTGTGCACTCACGTCCTGAAACTCCAAAAAGACACGGCCTTTTTCGAAATTGATTTTGCGGCTGTCACGGATCATTGCGCGGCCATTGGAATAGACGGTGAGGGAAAGCTTGGTTTGATCTGCGGCGCGGCTGCGCAGCAGGGATTGGTCTTGAGCAGAGGCTATCGAGGAAAGAAATCCCAAAACTGAAAGCAAGGACAAACGAGCGCTGGCAGACATGAATGAAGTCCTTTCAAGCATTGCCAAAGTCGGTCCATAACCATGGCATGAATAGATACAGATTCGCACTCTCGCAGTTTACCGACCTCGTTTCGCGAGTTCAACAGCGCTTGGAAAACGATCTGAAAAGAAAGTGACCGGCATGATGAATCTGTTCTTGGTCCGCTTGGCATTAGCCAATGATTTCCAGACGACGTTTGACCAACAGGTAGGGATATTCAGAGAAGTAGCCCCTGACTTTGCCCAGGATTTGGTCTGCATCGGACTGGCTCAGCTGCTTGGATTGCACCCGACTGTTCAATTGAGCCGCATAGCCCGAAAGGATGCCCTCGTCGGTGTAGTTCATCACCCGCAGCAATTCACCCACGTCTTCACCCTTGACCTCTTCGACCCGCTGCATTTGTCCTTCCGGATCGATTTCAACAATGAGCTCATTCACTGCTCCAAAGAGGTTGTGGTTGTTGCCCAATGCCTCTTGATAAGCGCCAACAAGGAAGAAGCCGATATAATAGGGAGTGTCGGACTGCGGCACGTGCAATTCCAGCGAAGGCTTGACGTCGCGTTTGTCGACAAACTTGTCGAGGCAACCGTCGGAGTCGCAAGTGATGTCCATGATCACACCGGTCTTGCTGGTCCGTTCGTTCAGCCGCGACAACGGCATCACGGGGAACAGTTGTTCGATGCTCCATGAGTCGGGAATCGACTGGAAGATGGAAAAGTTTGCAAGATATTTGCTTGTTCGGCTCTTTGCCAGCTCTTCGAATTCCTCGAGCTGGACGCCTGCCATGGCATGATAGTGCAGCGCTTTGTTGGCAATCTCGTTGACGATGACTTCAGCCTTGGCGCGTTCTTCGATGCTCAGGTAGCCCAAACCGAAGAGTGTGAACAACTCATCACGATATTCGATGGAGTCATGATAAAACTCGACGTAATTTTTGCTTGTCATCTGGAGGTAAACGTTCATCAAATCGCGCAGCAATTTGTGATCGGTGGATTCAATTGAGACTTCCTGGATGTCGCCACCCATTTTCTCGACTTCGCGAACATCCGTCACAAGAACTGCGTGATACGCCGCAACCGCGCGTCCGCTTTCGCTCACAATGGTGGGCGGCGGGCAATTTTCGGACTGGCACACTTCCTGAACCAGATACACAACGTCATTGGCAAATTCCTGGAGTGTATAATTCGCACTTGCATAAAAGCTCGTCTTTGAGCCGTCATAATCGACGCCGATGCCACCACCAATGTTGAGGTAGCGGAGATTGAAGCCGTTCTTGTAGATTTTGGAAAACACGCGACTGGCTTCCTTCATCGCGTTTTTAACCCGTTTAATCTCAGTGATCTGCGAACCGATGTGATAGTGCACCATTGCCAGCGAGCCCTTGAGGCCTGCTTCCTCGATGAGCCACAATGCTTCCATCATTTCAACCGAACTCAGTCCGAATTTGCTTTCTGTTCCAGAAGATTTTTCCCAGAGTCCGGAACCCTTGGAGTACAGTTTTGCGCGCAGGCCGATGTCGACGCAAAAACCAACCTGCTTCGAATACTCGATGATGAACTTGAGTTCGTCGGTTCCCTCGATCACAAGGACCACGTTTTTGCCCATCCGCTTGGCTTCAAACGCAAGCTCGATGTAGTGCGAATCCTTGAAGCCGTTGCACACCACGAGCGCGTCGGGATGCAATTCATAACTGAGAGCAGCAAACAATTCGGCCTTGGTGCCAACTTCAAGTCCGTATGCGTGTTTGCGTCCACTTTTCACCAGCGCGTCAATGAACTCTTTTCTTTGGTTGACCTTGAATGGAAACACGCAACGCAGGTCACCCGAATATTTGAACTCTTCCATTGCATTGCGAAAGGCGGTGTGGAGTCGGGACAACTGCGTGTCCAGAATCTGTGGAAAGCGCAATATCAGAGGCGTTTGAATCTTTCGTTCGGAAGCGAACTCGATGATGCGGTTGAGGTCGAGCGAAACCTCTTCGTTTCCAAACGGGTGGACCTGCACAGTGCCGCGGCTCGAGACTCCGAAATAGCCGGAGCTCCATCCGTCAATTCCATATTTTTGAAAGGCATCCTGGATGTTTTGGGTGGCCATTTCGTCTTACCCTCCGGAAAGGACCTGCGGGACAACTGCGCGTGAACGCGCGTCTTATCCCAAGCACCCGCCCTGTCAAGGAAATTCGCCGTCAAGTCGGCCCCCTCGCGGGCAAATTTGCAGCCCCCTTGTCAGCCGAAAATGGCTATCCTTCGGCAGGGGAGGACGAATCATGCCAATCCTGAAGAACAGCCGCTACGAGGAGTTCGAAACTTCCACCCCTCGGGATTCTTTCCGGGGTGTCCCACTTCAGCGATTTCCTTGGCTTCTTGAAGAGAGAAAACTGCGGACGACCGGCGGCCGGCTCGAGTGGCGGATTCAAATCCATTGTCTGTCCGCGGCACCCAGCGGATTCGGCAGCAAGCTCATCCTCAACCTTCGGGCATCCGCACAGCTCACCGGCGAGACCTGCCAAAAGCTCGCTTTTCCGGGTTCAAGCGAAGTCCGGGTCGCGGCGCTTTTTGGACAGATGGATTTTCTAATCGAAGACTCGCTGGAAAAAAGCGTCGAAGGTCACCTCGAGGAATTGAACACGCACTCCAACGAGCTCATGAAAAGCATAGGCGAGCATTTGGGCAAGGCCTGGACGGTGGAACAAATCCAGGAACAACTCAGGGGCGTTCTTCGCCGATCTTCACCCGGCGGTTTCGGTCGAAACATGCAAGCCTGAATGTGGCAGAACGAGCATGCCTCACATCGATGATTCGGGTGATGGAGAATGATCAAGCACCTTTTCGTGCCGATGATGGCGACTGAGCTTTTTCCGGCTCGGCCTGTTTCGCCTTGAGAGTGTCTGCGAGAGACTTCGAGCCATCCAATTGAATCACCTTGCCCTTGACGTCGCCGGAATAGTTCAGCGTGGATTCGGGTGGTGGCATGTTTTGATACTTCTTGACACTCTCGACAACCATGCCAACGAACGGCTTGAAGACCAAAGGATCGTAATCCTCATTCGACTCGATCATAATTTTCAAGGCCTGCCCTGGCTCGAACGCCTCCTTGTAGACCCGCTTCATCAACAGGGCACTGTAGACATCGGCAATCATGCAGATCCTGCTGTAAAGATGTATGCCTTTCTGCTCGTCGCTTTCCAGCCTGCCGGCACGACCTTCGGGATAACCTCGCCCATTGAATTTCTCGTGGTGTTCATAGGCAACACGAATGATTTGATCATCAATCGGAGCTCCGCCTTCCTTGGACTTGATCAATTCATCGCGACCATAAAGTGTATGCTTTTTGATTTGATCAAATTCTTCTGGAGTCAACTTTCCAGGCTTGTTGAGAATTTCCGTGGGTACACAAGTCTTGCCGGCATCGTGAAAAAGTCCGCATTCAGCAACAAGCATCACTTCTTTCTCAGACATCGGCTTGTCGACCATCTCCTGAGCAATGATGGCACACAGCATGGCAACCGAAGCACTGTGATCATAGAGAGTGGGATCACAGGAAATCATTTTGCTGAGAGTGAACAGGGCAGCCTGTGAGTCAATCACGGAAGAGACAAGCGCTGAAGCACTCGCACGCACACGCGCAACAACGTCTTCATCGATGCCACCGTTGACAACCAATTGACTCGACGCGCTCAGGTTGTTGTACAAATCGAGCGTCTTTTTATCCATGTGAGGAACATAGGCCATCAGCCGCGAGAGTTTCTTGCTGCGCACCTGATTGATGACAGCGTCGAATTTTGGTTTGTCTTGTTTCCACAAGCAGACGCGGAAGGCACCTTTGGGTTTCAAACAGGCGAACCAGATTTCGTCGAGGAGTTCCTTGCTGAACTCCTTCGGCTTGATGAATTCAATCAACCAGTTTTCAACAACCACGAAGATCGAGAAGTCTATCTTTTGCACTTCATTCAGAAAATGAAAGTGTTCCAGGCTGACAGGTGCCAAGCGTTGGCTCAGGGCATCATTGAACGGCACAATAACACAGCGATTCCGTGTCTCTTCGCGAATCGGCGGTGGTTTTGCGCTCATCGGAACGAGTCTCCTGCACCGAGGGTGGTCGTGGTGGAAATCGGCAGACGCGCATGCAACCTGAGAGACAAATATATAACATTATGAAATTATTATGAAATAATTACCGACAAATGATCGCGCCCGGTACCGCCAACACCCACCCTGAGGTTCCGGCCATTCACCTGTCCCGTCTGCTTGTTCCGACCTGTGCGAACGATATCCTGGGCAATCCTGTTCTCCAGTTCATGTTCAATGAGCCTGCGCAATGGCCGTGCACCGTACAGGGGATCAAATCCATTTTCAGCCAACCATTGCCTCGCCTGGGCATCAACCTCAAGGAGCAACCCCTGCTTGTCCAATCGCCTGGCAAGATCTGCGAGATGAATATCCAGGATCTGTTCAACCGCAGGTTTGTCCAACTTTCGAAAAACGATGACTTCATCGAGGCGGTTGAGAAACTCGGGTTTAAAGGATTTTCGCAGTTCATCCTTGACGAGCTTTTCAACTTCATCGTCGTTCAATTCGCGATCTCCGCTGCTCAGCCCCATGGCACGCTTGTTGGAAACGATATGCTCACTGCCAATGTTGCTTGTGAACACAATCAAGGTGTTCTCAAAATTGATTGTTTGGCCCTCGGCATCGGTCAGACGGCCATCATCCAACAGTTGCAGAAAAATGTTGAAGGTGTCCGGATGTGCCTTTTCAACTTCATCAAACAACAAAACGCTGTAGGGTTGTCTTTTGACTTTTTCCGTCAGTTGTCCACCCTCTCCATAACCCACAAATCCAGGCGGAGAACCTATCAATTTTGCTGTTTCGTGGCGCTCCATGAATTCACTCATGTCGAATCGAATCAGCCGCCCCTCGTCGTTCAGAACAAATTCCGCGAGAGCCTTGGCGAGTTCCGTCTTGCCGACACCGGTTGGTCCAAGGAACAAAAATGAGCCTATGGGCGCCCGTCGCTCGCGCAATCCAACGCGGTTCCTTCGCAGAGCATTGGCAACGGACTCAACCGCATGCGACTGACCAATGACGCGCTTGCCCAACTCCATCTCGATACTCGCCAGCTTTGACATGTCTTCGGCCTGAAGCCGTCGAACAGGTATCCCGGTGGTCTTCGAAATCAATTCTGCAATGTCATCTGCACTGACTATCTTGTCTTCAGGTTTTATGGTTGCATCCCAGTTTTTTCTCAGCTCGGAGATCTTGTTTTCCAGTTTGACGATCTCCATCTGGATTTCAGCAACCTTCGGAAAATCCTGTCGGTTGAAGACTTCTGTGCGCTCATCCTGCCTGCGGGATTTCTCCTGCTCGAGCTTTTGAATTTCAGGCGGCAAACTGACCACGGAAATCCGTTTCAGCGCGCCCGCCTCGTCAATCAGGTCGATGGCCTTGTCGGGAAGACAGCGTCCCGAAACATACTTGTGCGACAACTCAACCGCTGCCGAGAGAGCCTCGTTTGAATACTTGATGTGATGATGGCGCTCATACTTTGGCGCAATCGACTCGAGCATGAGCCTGGCATTGTCGAGCGTTGGCTCCTCGACCTTGACAGACTGGAAACGACGCTCCAACGCCGGATCGGACTCGATGTATTGTTTGTATTCCTTGAAGGTCGTGGCACCGACGCATTGAAGTTGTCCGCCCGCCAATGACGTTTTCAGAATATTGCTTGCATCGAGCGCGCCCGAGGTGCGTCCGGCTCCCACGACGGTGTGCAGTTCATCTATGAACAAAATCACTTCGCCTTCCAGGGAAACGATCTCTTCCTTGATTTGCTTGAGCCGCTCCTCGAATTCGCCGTGCATTTTTGTGCCAGCGACCAGTTCACCCATCTCGAGGGCAAGAACACGTTTTCCAACAAGGTGTTCTGGAACTTCCTGGGCAACAATCCTCTGCACAAGACCCTCGACAATAACCGTCTTGCCTACTCCTGGTTCGCCAATCAGGACAGGGTTGTTCTTCTTCCTGCGCGAAAGAATCTGTATCACCCGATCGATTTCATCTTTTCGCGCGGCCACAGGATCGAGCTCTCCCCTGCGCGCCATGGCGGTCAGGTCCCGCGTGTATTGGCTCAGAACGCTTTGCTTGGATTCATCGTCACGGCTCGTCACCGTTTGATTGCCACGAACACTCAACAGCGCACGCCGCGCTTCATCATACGACAATCCGACCTGCTGCAGCAGCTCCCGGGTGGAGGTCTGTCGGGAGTCGAAAAAAGCGAGAAAAAGTGCCCCTGTAGAAATGAAAGCGTCGGTGAAGTTCTTGCGCTCCACGTCGGCCCGCTCAAACAGGTCATTGACTTCCTGGGTTCCATACAGGTTCGTGGAATCCGACTTTGCTTGGGGTGTGGGAGCCGGGCGACGTTGCAGCTTGTTGATTCGCTCATAGAGTCCATTGACCAATCCGGTCTTGAACTTGACGTCATCGAGGCCCAACTCCTGTGCAATTTTCATTGCCACCGAGTCTTTTTGCTCAACAAGTGCAAACAGAATAAAATCCGGTGTGAGCAGTCGCGTCTGCGCATTCACCGCCTCGGTGATCGCAGCCTGGAAAACTTCATTGACCTTGTGGGTCGAGCTTTTCAAAAACTGTTGAGCCATGATTCCTCCCGTTCACAGGAACAGCGCCCGCGGCAGGTTCAATCTGTGTCGGGATCATGGGTTGTCAAGAGGGGGTCAACTGGCCAACTTCACTGTTGCTCTTTGAGCCTTTGCGCAAAGCTATTTCCTGCAGGAGCATGTCGACAAGCATCAGACCGATTCCAACGTTGATGGCGACATCGGCCCAATTGAAGACCGGGAAAGAATACTCCCAGCCAAAGACACGCCAATGGAAATGCAACCAGTCAATCACGTAACGAAGCAACAAGCGATCGATGAAGTTTCCAGCGGCTCCTGCCAGAACAAGAATGAGTGCAGTTCGCGCCAGACGCTGTCCGGGATGGGCACTGCGGAACAAATAGATGATCATTCCTGATACGAAAAAAGTCACTGCATAAAAAAGCCACAGCCGAATCTTCTCGGGGGCATTCGCAAAAGAACCCCATGCAGCCCCAGGATTGCGCACATACGTCAAATGAAAATCGAGCCAATTGTTGGTCACGGTTC